>JBFWSL010000033.1:0-21083 GCA_050248375.1 Hyphomicrobiales bacterium
CCGAGGCGCTTGCCGAGATTGGTGAAGGTCTCCACCAGCGGGCGGCCGGCCCGCAGTTCCAGCGTCGCCACATGCAGGTTGGCCCCCAGATGGGGATAGCCGCGCGCCAGCTCACCGCTGACACGGTTGATGGCCGCATCGAGGCCGATGCCCGCTTCGGCGCAGACAACCATCAGGTCCATGAAGTCGGGAAAGCCGTCGCGCGCCTGCTGCTGCATCTTCTTCTGGCGCCAGGATACCCAGAAGGACGGCAGCATGAGCCCGGCCGCGGACGCGCCGACAAGAAAGCTCATGAGGCTGGTGGTTTCCATCTGCTTCTCGCCGAGCATGAAAGCGATGAAAGTCGCCACCGGCGCGAGCACGGCCAGCACGACGCGAACGGTGAAATAGATGGTGACCGCGGCCGGGTGGAAATAACCGGCCTGGGTCAACCGCTGGCGGATGAGCGAAACCGATTTCTTGTCCGTGGGCACGAAGTTCGCCCCGACCGACTTCAGCAGGTTCGCGGTCCCCGCCAGCCGCTGGTGCCGCAGCGAGCGGCGGTCGGACATGGGATCGTCCACGCGGCGATCGACGGCCAGCGCGCGGCGGCGGATATCCTCGCGATTCTGCACCACGTTGGCGATGCTCAAGGTGATGACCGCGACGACACCGAAGAGGCACAGGCCGAACAGGATCGGCAGGTGCTCCTGCACAAGGCCGGGAAGACTGGATCCGAGCATTTCCGGCGCCCCTAGAGCCTGAAGTTGACCATGCGGTACATGATGATGTTTCCGACCGCCATGACGGCGAGCGCGATGCCGAGCACCTTCGTGACGATGGGCTCGTGCCAGACGTCTCCGTAGAAATTGGGCGACACGAGATTGAGCAGCGCGAATACGGCGAAGGGCAAGGCGCTGAGGGCGAGAGCGGAAAAACGCCCCTCGGCGGAGAGCGCCTTGATGCGGCGGCGCATCTTGAAGCGCATGCGCAGCACCCGCGACAGGTTAGCGAGCACCTCGCTGAGATTTCCACCCGACTTTGCCTGGATGGAGACCGCGACCACCACCAGGTTCAGATCGTCCTGGCCCACCCGCACGGCCATGTTGTTCATGGCCGTCTCCAGGTCGAGGCCATAGGTGAGCTCGTCGCCGGTGATGCCGAACTCGCTGCCGATGGGATCGGGCATCTCGCGGCCGACCATGGCAATGGCCACCGGCAGGGGATGGCCGGCGCGCAGGCTGCGGACCACGATGTCCACGGCATCGGGAAGCTGCGCCTCGAATTTCTTGCGGCGGCGCCCATACATGAATCTCAGCACCAGCAGCGGCAGAAGGAAGGCCGCGACAAGGGCGACGCCCGCGGCGGCGAATGGGCTGGGAAGCATGCGCCAGGCGATGCCGAACGCGACGCCTGCCGTCAGAAACACGATGCCGAGAATGCGCCAGACGCCGATGCCGACGCCGGATTGCAGCACCAGCCGGTTGAACCAGATCACCGGCAGGGCGTAACGGCCGTCGGCGTCCAGGCTGCGATTGCGCCTGAGCTGAACCAGCAGTTCCTGACGGTCGTCGATCGCATCGGCGACCTGGAGGCGAGCATTCACCTTGCGCAGATAGGAGGCGCGGCTGGAGAGCGACAGGAACAGGGCCTCGACGGCCAGAAACCCGCCGATGCCGATGCACAGCAGCATGAGCTGCGGGATCATGTCCGGGGTCAGCCCGAACATCACAGCGGCCTTCCGGGATCGAAGTATTCGCCGGGGATTTCCACACCGAACGCCTTGAGTTCGTGCAGGAACTTCGGCCGCACACCGGTTGCGCGATACTCGCCTATGATGGTGCCATCGGCCTCCGTGCGCAGGCGGACGAACTTGAATATTTCCTGCATCTGGATCACGTCGCCCTCCATGCCGACGATCTCGCTGACGCTGGTCAGGCGCCGCGTGCCGTCGGAGAGACGCTGGAGCTGCACGATGAGCCGCACGGCGGAGGCGATCTGATGGCGGATGCTGGTCTCGCTGAGGTTGAGGCCCGCCATGCCCACCATGTTCTCCAGGCGCGTGACCGCGTCGCGGGGGTTGTTGGCGTGGATGGTGGCCATGGAGCCTTCATGGCCGGTATTCATGGCCTGCAACATGTCGAAGGCCTCCTCGCCGCGCACCTCGCCGAGGATGACGCGGTCGGGACGCATGCGCAGGGCGTTCTTCACGAGGTCGCGCTGGCGCACCTCGCCCTTGCCCTCGATGTTCGGCGGGCGCGTCTCAAGGCGGCCGACATGAGGCTGCTGGAGCTGCAGCTCGGCCGCGTCCTCGATGGTGACCAGGCGCTCCTTGGGCGAGATGCGCGTGGACAGAGCGTTCAGCATGGTGGTCTTGCCCGAGCCGGTGCCGCCGGAGACGATCATCGACATGCGGCAGAACACGGCGGCGCCGAGCACCTCGGCAACCTGCTTGCGCAAGCTGCCGATCTC
Organism: Hyphomicrobiales bacterium; assembly: GCA_050248375.1. Classification (GTDB taxonomy): domain Bacteria; phylum Pseudomonadota; class Alphaproteobacteria; order Rhizobiales; family Methyloligellaceae; genus JAYZVT01. Next base: position 2,452 of record JBFWSL010000033.1, read on the forward strand.
GATGAGCTTCTCCATGTTGTAGGGCCGCTTGGAGAACTTTCGGATCGAGATAAGCGGCCCGTCCACCGCGAGCGGACGGATGATGGCGTTGACGCGCGAGCCGTCGGCGAGGCGGGCGTCGACCATGGGACTGGACTCGTCGACGCGGCGGCCGACCGCGGCGACGATCTTGTTGAGGATACGCAGCAGATGCGCCTCGTCCTTGAAGCGCACGGGCGTGAGTTCGAGCTGTCCGAAGCGCTCGACGTAGACCTGCTCGTGGGTGTTCACCAGGATATCGCTGACGGTGGCGTCCTCCAGCAGCGGCTCGAGCGGGCCGAGGCCCGTCATCTCGTCCATCAGCTCGGTGACGAAGCGGTCGAGCTCGCGGGTATTGAGCGGCAGGCGCTCGACCAGAACGTATTCCGAGACGAACTGCACCACCTGCTTGCGCAGTTCGCCGGTGGGCGCCTTCTCGATGGCGGAGAGATTGATTTCCTCGATGAGCCGGCGGTGCAGGCTGACCTTGGCGTCGAGGAGACGCGCCTTCAGCGCCTTGTCTTCCGCCGCCTGCTCGGCCTCGGGGGGGCGGCGGCTGGCGGGAATCTGCTCGACCGGCTGCTCCACCGGCGGCTCGGCAGCGGCCGGCCCGCCCTCCTCGGGCTGCGGCTTGCCTACCCCTGTCAGTGACTTCAGCGCTGTGAACCGGCCAGCCAATTCAGCCCCCTTGCACGGCCGGCATCCTGCGGCCGCCAGCTAAGACAGACTGGCGCAGGGTAGCGAAAGCGCCCGAAAATACCGGTAATTCAATAGCTAAAATTTTAGCGGAGACCGCGGCGGGCTCACGCTTTCGGGGCCTTGGCGAAGATGGCGGCACCCAGATCCTTTTCCACCGCGTTGCCCTTGCGGACCTCGGAGAGCGGCACGCCGCGGTCGATGGCTTCGCGCACGAGGCGATAGTCCTCGGCAATGAAGCCGCCAAGGCGGGGGCCCAGCATCTGCTCCGCATCGCTCTGCCGCAGGGCGTTGACGCCACCGCCGAACATGCGCTTGCGGCACCGGTTGACCAGAACCGAAGCGTGCAGGTCATCGCCGCAGCGAGACTTGACCGCGTCGATGAGGCGGCGGGCCTGGCGCAATCCGGGCACCGTCATCTCGGTGACCACGAAAACCTTGTCGCTGCCGCGCAGGACGGTCTCCGTCCAGGGCAGCCACACCCTGGGCAGATCCACGACCACATGGTCGAACTTGGCGGACGCCATGTCCAGCAACTGGCCGATCAGGGCGCCGCCGGAGGCGTCGTATTCACGCAACGCGTTGCGCGCGGCGAGCACCGCCAGGCCGGACGGGTGGCGGGACAGCATGACTTCGAGCAGGTGTTCGTCGAGACGCTCGGGATCCGAGGATATCTCGTCGAGCTGCAAGTTCGGCTCCAGGTCGAGATAATCGGCGATGGCGCCGGCCTGGAAGTCCATGTCGATGAGGCAGGTGGACTGGAACTGCTGCCACTTCCGCGCCAGCAGGAAGGCGGTCTGGATGGCCAGCGTGGTGTTGCCGACACCGCCCGCGGACGGGAGGAAGGAATAGAACACCGCGTCGCTGCCGCGCCGGTTCGCGTTCTCCGGCAGCAGGGCACGCTCGCAGGCCCGCATGAGTTCGTTGACGGGGCTCGATTTCGGGACCCAGTCGGCCACCTGCATGCGCAGCAGGCCGCGGACGGTCTCGGCGGCGAGCGCGGCGGAAATGACGATCACGGGCAGGCGCGAGGCGGCGCCACGGATCAACCCCTCCAGAGCTCCGAGCGCGCTGGAGTCGCGCGGATCGACCTCGACCAGAAGCACGGAAGGGGAAATGCCCTTGAGGCTGCCTTCGTCGATCCTGGCGACGGGGCCCGGAAGCGCACGGAAGTCGAAGCGGCCGGCGCGCGAAAAGGCCTCTCCCAGCCCACGCGCAAAGGCGGCGTCGCCCGTTATCAGGGCGACGCGCGCCGGTGCGTCGTCGTTGCTGGCGGATTTCCTGAACATCACTCTTTGACGCCTGTCATGCCTCCATGTCCGTGCGGTCTGCGCCGCTTGCGGACGAAACCCGTTCGGTTACTTCGAATCGTTGCCCTCGCCGGAACCGGCGACTCCCTCGGTGGAGAGATCGCTGGTGCTCAGGCCCTTGGGCTCGATGCTCTTGTTCTGCTTGTAGCGCTCCATGCCCACCTGCATGCGCGCCCCGTCATGGGCGATGCGGGTGTCCTTGGAGTAGGCCGGCCAGGGATCGATGGTATGGATCGCCGCGTTGGCCGCCTTGGCGTCGCCGGACGAGAAGGTCGCGGTGTCGCGGCGATTCAGATAATGGCCCTCGCGGTTCACATAGGCGCCGTCGCGGCAGCCGGTCAGCAGCATCGCGGGAGCCAGCAGGAACACGGCGACGAGCGCCGTTCCCAGATAACGGTGGCACTGCATCACGCGCCCTCCCCCCTGTAGAGTTGGAACGAAGCCTTGCGCGGCGCGGCGGCGACGGGCTCGGCTGCCGGCACATCCTGCTCACTCGGCCCGGACTGGATGGAGCCGGTCACGTCGCGGCCGAAGTAGCCATCCTTGCGGCCAAGCAGCCCCTTGTAGGTTGCGGGCTTGTAGGCAGGCTCTCCGCCCTCTCCGATGGTCAGCATGTGGCCCTCGGGCATTACCGGATTCTTGGCCCAGGCCGGCTTCACCTTCGGCGCCCAGCGCTCCAGCTTGCCGTTGAGGAACTGGTCCACGTCGTTGCCCGCCACCGGATGATCCAGCGGCGTGCGCAGCTCCTGGCCCGGGGTGGCGGGCTGGACGAGGCGCGGCGTGACGATGATCACCAGATCGGTCTCGCGGCGTTCGAAGGAGGCGCTGCGGAACAGCGTGCCAAGAACCGGCACCTGGCCGATCCAGGGAAGCTGGCGGTTGGCGCGCTGGGTGTTTGCCTGCAGCAGGCCCGCGATGGCGAAGCTCTGGCCGTCGCGCAACTCGACGGTGGTCTTGGCGCGACGCGTCACCAGGCCGGGAATGGTGGTGCCGTTCACGGTAATGGTGTTGTTGGGATCGATCTCGCTCACCTCGGGCTCGATCTTCAGGTTGACCAGCCCGCCGGCGAGCACCGTCGGCGTGAAGGCGAGGCCGACGCCGAACTTCTTGAACTCGATGGTGATGGTGTCGTCCTTGCTGGCGACGGGGAACGGAAACTCGCCACCGGCGAGGAAACTGGCCGTGTCGCCGGACAGCGCCACGAGGTTCGGCTCGGCGAGCCGGCGCGCCACGCCGCGCTCTTCCAGCGCCTGGATGAGCACGTCGGCAGTGACGCCGCCGCCCAGCACACGCGTGACCATGGTGCCGAACGGAATATTGTTGGACGGGAAGGCGCCGACACCCACCGTACCCGGGAAGTTGGTGATGGCGGCGAAGTTGCCGACCGAGCGGGAGACGGCCTGCCAGTTGACGCCAAGGTCGCGGGCGGCATTGCGCGAGGCCTCGATGAAGCGGACCTCGAGCATCACCTGCTGCGCGGAGTCCACGACCATGGAGTTGGTGACGGCCTCGGGCGCGTATTGCTGCGCGATGGACAGTATCCTGTCCTGGGTAACAGCGTCGGGAACGCCGCCCGAAAGATGGATCTTGCCGTTGAGCGCGACAACGCGGACGTTCGAATGCGGCGCGCTCTGCTGGATCTGGGCGCGCAGGGCGGTCACGTCATAGGCCACCTCGACCTCGACGATGCCCAGGAGACGCTTCTCGGCGTCGAGGATCGAAAGCCGGGTGGCGCCGATCTTCTTGCCAAGCACATAGATGGACTGGTCGGTGAGCGGAATGACGTCGGCCACTTCCGAGTTGCCCACGAGCGCCTCGGCGAAGGGGCGGTCGACCCGCACCGTCTCCGACTTGTCGAGCGGCACCTGGATGCGCACGATCTTCTCGGGGTTCTCCATGCGGAACACCGCCGGTCCGTCTGCACGCGCCGGGAGCGCCATGGCGGCGGAGGCAACGATCAGGGCGAGAGCGACGGCAAGCGCGGCCACTACCATCGCAGGCAGCCCGTAAAGCGGCGCCAACGCCGGGCTGCCCGTCCGCGGCCCGACATTCCGCATTGCGTGATCCGTGGTCGCCAAGGTCATGATAGTCCCCCAATCCCGATCGACGGCCTTTCCCCGGCCTTTCGCTGCGAGCAGTTAAGCGCCCGAAAGGTTATCGACCGGTGAGAAGGAAGCCCCGCGAAGCCCGTTTGTATTTTCGTGCTTAGAAATCGGTTAGGGGGCGTGATTAGCGAAGCGTTAGACCGCATCCTTAGCGAAGCGTTGGCGCGCTTGCTTATCGAATGGTTACTGCTCGATCCTGTCCCGCTGGACGTTGTATTCCGTGCGCTCCATGGCCCTTGTCACCGTCACCATAGAACCGGTGCGCCCCTCGGCCCTGGCCAGCATCGGGCCAGCATAGCCGGAATGCAGGTCGGCTATACCGACCCGGCGCGCGGCGGCGAAATCATCGGAGCCGGCCGGGCGCAGGGCGAGGGACAGCGTACCCACGGTGGCGCCAAGGGTGAGCTTTTGCGCCTGTTCGCTGGTTACCTCGAGGGTAATGGCCTTGCTGACGGTGGGCTTTTCCGTCCGGTCGTCGGCAAGCTGGTCCACGGCGAGAACGCGCACGTCCTGAAGCAGCAGATCGGTGTGGCCTTCCTGGGTGGGCGCGCCGCCGACCTCGGAGCGGGTGACGGTGCGGGTCAGCATGACGTCCACGCGTTCTCCCGGCAGCACGAAGCCGGACACGCCCAGCACATCGTTCACGCGCACGGAGACAGCCTTCTTGCCGTCGTCGATAAGCGCGGAAAGGGTGGCTCGCTGGCCCGGGCCGGTGATCTTGGACTTCAGGACAGGCTCGTTCGGAGCAATGGCCGTGAGCACGATGCGCTTGCCCTCGCCGGCCAGCACGTCGGCGATCCTGGCGTATGCGCCATCGGGCAGCGCGCCCGAAGGCCAGGGAATCTCCTGAAGGCTGGCCGAAGACAACTGGGCGCCGAAGCCGAGCTGCTTGGCCGCGACGACTACGGTCGCGGCGGGCGCGGACGGTTTCGCCACCTGCTGTTCCGGAACCTGGCCTTCCAGCCAGAGCTTTCCGAGAAAGGCGGCCGCCAGGCCGAAGACCACGGCAACGGCCAACATGAGGATACTGCTTGTGCGCATGGACCTGCATCCAGTCGGTTCGGCGGCGGACCGTAGCAGCCGGCACTGAAGGAACGATTTGAATCACCTGTGAAATTTGCCGACAATTTTACCGATTTGCGGCGACTGGAGCGTCCGGTTTCGGCTATCTTCCGCAGCAACGGCACAAGCGCGGCCAAACTCGCCGGGGGAGCGTTCCAGCAGTGAAGAAAGTATTCGTGGAAGGGCCGATGAACCCGCACGGCAAGGCCCTGCTCGATGCCCGCAAGGACATCTCCTGGGAGCTGGTGCTGAAGCCCGGCCTCGACGTGCTGAACAGGGGCATCGCGGAGGCGGACGCCCTGATCCTGCGCCTGACGCCGCTGACGGCGGACAACATCGCCCATGCGGGCAGGCTCAAGGTCGTGTCGCGCTACGGGGTCGGATACGACCATGTGGACGTGGCGGCGCTGACCGCGAAGGGAATTCCGCTCGCCATCGTGGGCGACGCACTCTCCTCGGCGGTAGCGGAGCACACGCTGATGCTGATGCTGGCCGTGTCACGGCAGGCGGCGTTGATGGACAGGCTCGTGCGCGCGGGAAAATACGCGGAGCGCTTCACACGCGAGATGCACGACCTGCGCGAACGGACCGTTCTGCTGGTCGGCTTCGGCAAGATCGCGCGCGAGACGGCGCGGATGTGCGCGGCCTTCAACATGCGCATCGTCGTCGCGGCGCGGCCGGACAAGAAGGCGGATATCGAAGCGGCGGGCTTCACTCATGTGGAGGACTTCCACGAGGCGCTGGCGCAAGCCGATTATGTGAGCCTGCACATTCCCGGCAACAGCGACAACTCGCCCGCCTTTGCCGCCGACGAATTCGCGGCCATGAAAGCGGGATCGTATTTCATCAACACCGCGAGAGGCTCGCTGGTGGACGAGGACGCGCTGCACTCGGCCCTCGCCAGCGGCCATCTGCGCGGCGCGGGCCTGGACGTGACGAGGGCGGAGCCGCCCGCGCCGGACAATCCGTTGCTGGCGCTCGACACGGTCGTGTTCAGTCCCCACAACGCCGCCTTCACCGACGAAGCGGCGCGGCGGGTGAGCGAAACCTGCGTCCGCAACGCGCTCGCCGCCATAGACGGCAGGCTGGACCCGGCCTGCGTGGTCAACAGGCAGGTGCTATGACCGTGTCGATCAGGGCGCCGGTCCTGGAGGATTTCATCCGGGACATCTTCGCGGCCGCGGGCTGCTCGGAAGCGGAGGCGCGCCGCGTCGCCGTCAATCTCGTCGATGCCAACCTCAACGGCCATGACAGCCATGGCGTCATCCGCACTCCGCGCTACGTGATCTGGCTCAAGGAAGGCAAGCTGCTGCCGGACCGGGAAATCTCCGTGATACAGGATTCCGGCGGCCTGCTGGTCGTGGACGGCAATTACGGGCTCGGCCAGACGGTCGGTCTGGAGGCTGTCAGGCTCGGCATCCAGCGGGCTGGCGAACACGGCCTCGGCGTGGTGGCCTTGCGCCACGCGGGGCACCTGGGCCGCATAGGCCTGTGGGCGGAGATGGCGGCGGCGGCGGGGCAGGTTTCGATCCATTTCGTGAATGTGGCCGGGAGCGTGCTGGTCGCGCCCTTCGGCGGCGTCGAACGGCGCATGTCCACCGCGCCGGTCGCAATTGGCATGCCGCGCGAAGGCGAAGATCCCGTCATCCTGGACTTCGCCACCTCCCTTGTCGCCGAGGGCAAGGTGCTGGTTGCGGCGAAAGGCGGCAAACCTCTGCCCGGAGACGCGCTGATCGGGCCGGACGGGGCGAAGAGCGGCGATCCGGCACTGCTCTATGGCGACGCCGACCCGGCGCGCACCCCCGACCAGCGCAAGGGGCCCGGCGCGATCCGCGCCATGGGGGAGCACAAGGGCTCGGGCCTGGCGCTGATGTGCGAACTGCTGGCCGGGGCGCTGACCGGATCGGGCTGCACGGGCCCCGGCTATCCGCGCATCTACAACGGCATGCTGTCCATCTACATGCCCGTTGACCGGTTCGGATCGTCCGACTTCTGCGCCGGGGAAGTGCGGCGCTACGTGGATTTCGTGAAGAGCTCCCAACCGGCGGAAAAGGGCGGCGAGGTGATGGTGCCGGGCGAGCCCGAACGCAAATGCCGCGCCCAGCGCCTGGCGCACGGGCTGCCGCTCGCCGGCGATGCCTGGGCATCCATCGTCTCGACGGGCGAGAGCCTGGGAGTGACGGCGCCAAGGCCCGCCTGAGGCTCAGAAGATATCCGGTTCGCCCGCCGTGGCGCCAAATCCGGACTCCAGGAAATCGAAATCGCAGCCTTCGTGCGCCTGGCGCACATGGCGTGAGTACATCCACCCGTAACCGCGCCCGAATTTCGGTTCGGGTTGCTTCCAGGCCTCGCGGCGCTTCTCGAGTTCCGCTTCGGGGACCTTGAGGTCGATGGTGCGGGCGTCCACGTCCACCGAGATCATGTCGCCGTCGCGAACCAGCGCCAGCGGCCCGCCCACATGGGATTCCGGGCTGACATGCAGGATGCAGGCGCCATAGCTGGTGCCGCTCATGCGCGCATCCGACAGGCGCAGCATGTCGCGCACGCCCTGTTTCACCAGTTTCTTCGGGATCGGCAGCATGCCCCATTCCGGCATGCCGGGGCCGCCCTGCGGCCCGGCGTTGCGCAGGATCAGGACGTGATCGGGGGTGACGTCGAGGCTTTCGTCGTCCACCGCCTTCTTCATGGAGGGATAGTCGTCGAAGACCAGCGCCGGCCCGGTGTGCTTGCGCAGGCGCGGCTCGCAGGCGCCCGGCTTCATCACGCAGCCTTCCGGCGCGAGGTTGCCGCGCAGCACGGCGAGCGCTCCGCCGGTGAAAACCGCGTTGTCGGGCCCGCGGATGACGTCGTCGTTGTGAACCCGCGCGCCGGCGATGTTGTCGCCGACAGACCTTCCGGTCACCGTCGTGGCGTCCGCATGCAGATGGTCGCGCAGGCGCGACATGAGGGCCGGAAGACCGCCGGCGTAGTAGAAATCCTCCATCAGGTAGCTCTCGCCGGTGGGGCGCACATTGGCGATGACAGGCACCTCGCGGCTCGCCTTCTCGAAATCATCGAGGCCGATGTCCTGTCCGGCGCGGCGGGCCTGGGCGATGACGTGGATGATGGCGTTGGTGGAGCAGCCCATGGCCATGGCGACGGCGATGGCGTTCTCGAAGGCCTTGCGGGTCAGGATGTCGCCCGGCTTCAGATCTTCCCACACCATTTCCACGATACGGCGTCCGGAGGCGGCGGCCATGCGGGGATGGGCGGAGTCCGCGGCGGGGATCGAGGAGGCGCCCGGAAGGGTCATGCCCAGCGCCTCGGCTATGGACGTCATGGTACTGGCGGTGCCCATGGTCATGCAGGTGCCATGGCTGCGCGCGATGCCGCCCTGAAGCTCCAGCCAGTCCTGCGAGGAGATGTTGCCGGCGCGGCGCTCGTCCCAGTATTTCCAGGCGTCGGAACCCGAACCCAGCGTCCGGCCACGCCAGTTGCCCCGCAGCATCGGCCCGGCGGGCACGAAGATGGCGGGAACATTGGCGCTGGTGGCCCCCATGAGCAACGCCGGCGTGGTCTTGTCGCAACCGCCCAGCAGCACCGCCCCGTCGACCGGATGGCAGCGGATGAGCTCCTCCACGTCCATGGCCAGCATGTTGCGGTAGAGCATGGTGGTCGGCTTGACGAAGGTTTCCGACAGCGACAACGCGGGCAGCTCCACGGGCCATCCGCCCGCCTGAAGCACGCCCTGCTTCACCTCCCGGGCGCGCTCGCGCAGATGGACGTGGCAGGGATTGATGTCCGACCAGGTGTTGACGATGCCGATGACCGGCCGGCCCTGCCAGTCTTCCGGCGACCAGCCCATCTGCATGGCGCGGGAGCGGTGGCCGAATCCGCGCAGATCATCATGGCCGAACCAGCGGTGACTGCGCAGGTCTTCAGGCTTTCTGGAACGCTTGGACGTCACCCGTGGCTCTCCGCAATCAGCTTCGCGACTTGGCGGGGGCCGGCTCGGAATCCGCGCCCGGCACCGCCTTCTCGCCGCGGCGCATGGCCACGACTTGCGATACGACGGCCATTCCCGCCAGTCCGATCCCGGCCAGGTCGGTATAGATGCCCGGCTTGATCAGGCATACCGCGGCGGCAACCATGAGGCCGCGCTCCCACCATTTCGCGCTGGAGAGCAGGTAGCCGTTGAGGCCGGCGGCAAGCAGCACGACGCCGCAGACCGCCGAGAATGTGGTCAGCGTGATCGTCGTCCAGGTGCCGATGAGCAGCAGCGACGGGCCGAAGACGAACATGTAGGGCACGATGTACCCGGTGAGGCCGAGCTTGACCGCCGCCAGGCCCGATTCCCACAGATTGGCTCCGGACAGGCCGTTGGCGGCGTAGACCGCCAGCGCCACGGGCGGCGTGATGGCCGACAGGATGGCGAAGTAGAACACGAACATATGCGCGGCCTCGACGGAGACGCCGAGCTTGACCACGGCGGGGACGAGCAGCGCCACCTGCATGATGTAGGCGGGCGTCGTCGGCATACCCATGCCGAGCACGATGCCGGCGCACATGGTCAGGAAGAGCGCCAGCACCAGGGAGTTCTGGGCCAGGCCGAGCACGAAGCTGGTGAACTCGATGCCGAGGCCGGTCAGCGCGATGACGCCGATGACGATACCGGCGGTGGCGCAGGCAAGCGCGACCGAGACGGCATTGCGGGCACCATCGACCAGGGCGCCCAGCATGTTCTCCACCGTCAGGTACTGGCGGCTCGACTTGCGCAGGAGGATGGTCGGGAACACCGAGAAGATGCCGCACAGCGCGGCGAAGGGCGCACTGAAGCCGGAGATGAGCGTGCCGATGATGACGGCGAGCGGGATGAACAGGTGGCCGTGATCGCGCAAGGTCGCCTTCAGGGAGGGAAGCTCGCTGCGCGGCAACCCCCGCATGCCGAGGCGGCGGGCCTCGAAATGCACGGCCATGAACAGGGCGCCGAAATACAGGATCGCGGGAATGAGCGCGTATCCGGCGACCGTGATGTAGGGGACGGCCAGGAACTCGGCCATGACGAATGCGGCCGCACCCATGATCGGCGGCATGATCTGGCCGCCGGTGGAAGCGACCGCCTCGACGGCGCCGGCGAAGGCCGGCTTGTAGCCGATCCGCTTCATGAGCGGGATCGAGAAGGTGCCGGTGGTCATCACGTTGGCGACGGCGCTGCCGGAGACCGTGCCGAACATGGCCGAGGTGATGCAGGCCACCTTGGCGGGCCCGCCCGCGGTGTGGCCGGTCAGGGCCATGGCGAAATCCATGAACAGCTTGCCGGTGCCGGTGCGCTCGACGAAGGCGCCGAACAGGATGAAGAGCACCACATAGGTCGCCGACACGCTGACGGGGATGCCGAGAATGCCGTCGGTGGTCAGGTAAAGCTGTTCCATCAGCGCGCCCGGCGTGGTGCTGGTGAACAGCATGGCGTAGCCGATGAAGATGAGCGCCGTAATCGGCAGCACGAGGCCGAGCATGCGGCGGGTGGCCTCGAGCACAAGGACGACCATGAGACCGCCGAAGACCCAGTCGCCCCAGACCAGGTCGTCCACATAGATCATGCGGTTGTCGATATAGTCCTTGGCCCAGAACTGGTAGCCGCAGGCGAGCAGCGAACCGACGATGAGAAGAATTTCAGCGATGCCGGGCTTGTCCCGCTCGCCCGAGGCGAACATCGGATAGGCGAGATAGGCCAGCACCAGCGCGAAACAGAGATGGATGGAGCGGAACACCTGGGCGTCGGGCGTTCCGAAGAACGCGACCCACAGATGATACAGTGACATTGAGGCGCCCACGCCCATGATGGCGTAGGTCGCCCAGCGGTTCCAAGCCAGCATGGCGGCGCCCCCTCCCCGATCTGCGCGGCCTCCCGGCGCCGCCCGCGATCAGGCGGCGCCGGGGGTTGTCGTGGCGAGTGGCGCTTAGAGGACGCCCTTTTCCTTGTAGAACTTCTCCGCGCCCTTGTGCATGGGAACGCCGATATCGAGGGCCATGCCCTTCACGTCGGTGCTCTTCATGGCCTTGGCGATGGCGGCGAGATCGCCGAGACCGCCTTCCATGGCCTTCAGGGTGTTGTAGACGGTGTCCGCGTCCAGATCGCAGCGGGCGATCACATGCGTGGCGTAGCCGACCGTGCCGACATCCTTGTCCTGCTTGGGATAGGAGCCGGCCTTGATGATGATGCGCTTGTAGCCCGGGTTGATGGTCTGCATCTTCTTCAGGCCCTCGTCCGGGATTTCCACGATGGTGACATCGCGGGCGGCAGCCAGGTCCATGATGGCGGATGCCGGAACCGTGGTACCGAGGGTGAACCACTGGGCATTGCCATCCTTGAGCTGGTTCACGGAGTCGGTGTAGGAGCCCTGGCTCACCTTGGAGAGATCGTCATATTTCATGCCGTAGGCTTCCAGCATGTGCGCGGTGATCTGCTCGCCGGTGTTGCCCTTCTTCTGGGTGGTTAGGGCCTTGCCCTTCACGTCGGCCGGGCTCTTGATGCCGGAATCGGCCAGCGCGACGACCTGGAAGTACTGCGGATAGAGCGTGGCGATATTGCACACGTTCTTGTAGGACGCCTCGAAGGGCGCCTTGCCGTTGATGGCGTCCACGGTCGAAACCGAGTTGGCGAAGCCCATGTCGGCCTTGCCGGCCTCGATGGCCTTCACGTTGGCGATGCCCGCGCCGGGACCGACCTGAACGGTGGTGCCGGCCATGCCCTTCTCGACCAGGTTCTTCAGGGCGCCGCCAAGCGGATACCAGGAACCGCCCTGCGGACCCGTGACGAGCTTGATCTCGGCGGCCTGCGCGGTGCCGGCTGCCATAACCGCCACGCCGGCCGCGAGCAGCCAGCCTTTGTAGTGAGCTTTCATGCTGTTTCCTCCAGTATGACTTATTGATCGTATTGTTATTGATCGTGTTGTTATTTTTTGCCGGCAGTCCTGCCGCCGGATTCACCCCAGGTCCCGCATTGCGCCGGATGCCCGTTCCGCGGACTCTTAGGCCAGCCCCCCAAAATGTCAACTTAAATGACAAATCCGTAAAGCTGGGGTAGCCTGTCGGCGGTCCGGCCGTGGCCGGCGCGTGCGATCTGATGCAGGAGATTATCAGGCGTGGCCAAGAACGCTGCAAGCAGATTGGAGCCCGTGCCGCCAATTAAGGCACGGGGCGGGGATGCCGCAGCAGCGGGACTGGTGCTCGTGCCGGGCCGCCGCCAGCGGCTGGGCGACCAGCTTTACGGCCAGATTCTCGACCAGATCGTCTCCGGCCGGCTGAAGGAAGGGGAACGCCTGCCCACGGAGAAGGAGATTTGCTCCATGTTCGGCGTGTCGCGGCCGGTGGTGCGGGACGCCCTGTTGCGGCTGCGCGCCGATGGCCTGCTGCAGGCCCGCCAGGGCAGCGGCACCTATGTCATGCGACGGCCGGCGGACCGGCTGAAACAATTCGCCAGCACCGCGGAACTGGCGGTTTTCCTGCGCTGCCTGGAAGCCCGGCTGCCGCTCGAGGCGGCCTGCGCGAAGCTGGCGGCGGAGCGCCGCAGCCCCGCGCAACTGGCCCGCATCCGCGCGGCGCACGACCAGCTCCGGCGCGACATCGACGGCAGCGGGCACATAACCCCCCGCAGCGACCTGGCCTTTCATGCCGCCATCGCGGAGGCCACGGGCAACGAGTTCTTCAGCGGCCTGCTCGAGCACATCCACGAGACCGTGCGCGGCTTCATGACCCTGTCGCTGAGCCTGACCCGGACCAGCTCGAAGGAACGGGTGCAGCAGGTGCTGAACGAGCATACCTACATACTGGAGGCGGTACAGGCGCAGGAGCCCGAGGAAGCCTCCACGGCCATGGCCTTCCATATCGGCCAGTCCCGCCGGCGCGTCACCGACCGCCGCCGCGACAGGTAGAGGCCCCTATCGGCAGTGGCAAGTTGTCAGGTTTGTTGATAATTTGCCACCGGGGCCCGTCCGGGCGCCCACATAATATAAGAACAAACGAGGGGAGACGGCGCCGTGGACGTGCCAGCCAACCATTTCAAGCGCGCGATCAAAAGCGGCAAACACCAGCTCGGCTTCTGGTCGAGCCTCGCCAGCAACATCTCGGTGGAGGTTCTCGCCGGATCGGGATTCGACTGGCTGCTGCTCGATACCGAGCATTCGCCGAACGACGTGCCGCAGGTCTACGGCCAGTTGCAGGCGATGATGGAGAACCCCTCCTGCCATCCGATCGTGCGGCCGCCGTGGAACGACATGGTCATCATCAAGCGCTATCTCGACATGGGCGTGCAGACGCTCCTGATCCCGACGGTGCAGACCAGGGAAGAGGCGGAAGCCGCGGTGGCGTATACGCGCTATCCGCCCAGGGGCGTGCGCGGTTTCGCCTCCGCCTCGCGGTCGTCGCGCTTCGGGCGGGTGAAGGACTATCACACGCGATGCGAGGCGGAGATCTGCGTGCTGGTGCAGATCGAGACGCAGAAGGGCCTGGAGAATCTCGACGCCATCGCACGGGTGGAAGGCATCGACGGCGTGTTCATCGGGCCCGGCGACCTGTCGGCGGGCATCGGCTATCTTGGCGACCAGGGCAATCCGGAAGTCCGCAAGGTGATCGAGGATGCCATCAAGCGCATCCGCGCCGCGGGCAGCGCGCCCGGCATCCTGACGCCGGACGAGACCCTGGCACGGGCCTACATGGACGCAGGCTGCCTCTATACCGCGGTCGGATCCGACGCCGGCCTGCTCGCCCGCGGATCGGAGCAGATCGCGCGGAAATTCAAGGACAACTAGCCTGCGCCGGGGGTATCTGCGGGAGGACACGACATGACGCAACCTTGCGATCTCGATGCCGTGGAAGCGCGGCGCCTGATCGGACTGAAGCAGCTTTCGCCGGTCGAACTGCTGGAGAGCTGCCTTGCCCGCATCGAGGAGGTGGACGGCTCCCTCAACGCCATAACGGCGGTGGACGCGAAGGGCGCGCGCAAGGCGGCGAAGGAGGCCGAGAAGCAGGCGCTGAAGGGCGAGCCGCTCGAGGTGCTGCACGGCCTTCCCGTCGCCGTGAAGGACCTGCAGGCGACGAAAGGCCTGCGCACCACCTGGGGCTCGCTCATCTACAAGGACCATGTCCCCGAGGCGGACGACCCCATGGTCGCCAATGTGCGCGCGGCGGGCGGCGTCATCTTCGCCAAGACCAACACGCCGGAATTCGGCGCCGGCGCAAACACCACCAACCGCGTCTTCGGCGCGACAGGAAACCCGTTCGATCCGGAAAAGACCTGCGGCGGCTCGTCCGGCGGCTCCGGTGTGGCGGTGGCGACAGGAATGGCGTCGCTAGCCACCGGCTCCGACCATGGCGGCAGCCTGAGGACGCCGGCGGCCTTCTGCGGCGTGGCGGGCTACCGCCCCTCCCCCGGACTGATACCCCGGCTCGGCACGCCGGTCAGCCTGCTGCCGATGCCGGTTGCCGGCCCGATGGGGCGGACGGTCGCCGACGCGCACCTGCTGCTGAAGGCCCAGGTCGCCTTCGACAAGCGCGATCCCTATTCCAGCGACGACGTGATGCGGCTGCCGGACGTGCTGTCCGGCGTGGACCTCGGCTCGCTGCGGGTCGCGGTCTCCACCGATCTCGGCTGCGCGCCCATCGACAAGGACATCGCGAGCACTTTCAGAGAGAAAGTCCAGGCATTCGGTTCCTTTTTCCGCGAGGTGCAGGAGCGCGGCCCCGATCTGGAAGGCGTGCACGAGTCCTTCGAGGTGCTGCGGGCGATCCATTTCGTCGCCGCCCACAAGGAGCGGCTGGAGAAGCACCGCGACCTTCTCGGTCCCAATGTGATCAACAACACCGAGCGCGGGCTGAAATACACGCTCCCCGACGTTGCCCATGCCCACGCTGTCCAGACGCGGCTCTACAAGACGTTCGTGGAATTCTTCGAGGACGCGGACATTCTCATCTGCCCGGCGGCGTCGGTGACGCCCTTCCCTCATTCCCAGCTTTTCGTGGAAAGCATCAACGGCGAAAAAATGCCAACCTACATGCGCTGGCTGGCGATAACCTACGCGCTGACCATGGCGCTTCCGGCGGCATGCTGCCTGCCCTGCGGCACCGATCACAAGGGCATGCCCTTCGGCATCCAGGTGGTCGGGCCGAACGGCTCCGACGCGCTGGTTCTGGAAGTGGCGCATGCGCTGGAAAAGGCGATGGCGGATACGCGCGAGACGGCGCGGCCGCTGCCCGATCTGGCGGCGCTGAAAGACGGGAGAAAGAACTCATGATCGCGGTGATATTCGAAGTCTGGCCGGCGGAGGGCCGCAAGCAGGAATATCTCGACCTCGCCGGAGAACTGAGGCCGCTGCTGGAAAAGATGGACGGCTTCCTCTCGGTGGAGCGCTTCGAGAGCCTCTACGAGCCCGGCAAGATGCTGTCGCTTTCTGTATGGGAGAACGAGGAAGCCGTAGCCGCGTGGCGCAAGGTGGCCGAACACCGCGCCGCCCAGGCAAAAGGCCGCCGCGAACTGTTCGCCGACTACCGCCTGCGGGTCGCAGGCGTCATACGCGACTATGGCCCACGGCGGCGCGAGGAAGCCCCCGGGGATTCGCTGGCAACGGTTATCTGAAGGCGCATGGGGGAACATGCCGGAGAGCCGGACGCGAGCGTCCTCGATGCCCTGTCGCGGATGACCCTGTCGCGATCCGGAGACACAGTACGCTTCACACCGCTCGCAGGCGGCGTCGCCTCCGATATCTGGAAGGTCGAGACCGGGGGCCGCACCTTCTGCGTGAAGCGAGCACTGGCCAGGCTGCGGGTGCGCGACGAGTGGCTGGTCACGGTTGAGCGCAACGCCTACGAGGTCGGCTGGATCGAAACGGCACGGCGCCTCGCCCCCGGGTCGGCTCCGCGAATTCTCGGGGCGGACCGCGAAGCCAACCTGTTCGCCATGGAATGGCTGCCGCCGGACCGGTTCCCGGTATGGAAATCCCTGCTCATGGACGGGTCCGCGCGCGTGGAGCATGCACGCGCGGTGGGCGAAACCCTCGCCGCCATCCATTCCGGAACCGCCAATCGTCCGGAGGTCGCGGAACGCTTCCGCACCGACGCCATTTTCCGCGACATCCGGCTCGATGCCTATCTGGGTGCCGCGGCGCGGCGTCATCCCGAACTCTCGGAAATCCTTCTCGGGTCGATCGAGACGACCGCGCGTACCCGTCTTGCGCTGGTGCATGGAGACGTGAGCCCGAAGAACATCCTCATGGGAACCGAAGGCCCGGTGTTCCTGGACGCCGAATGCGCATGGTATGGCGATCCGGCCTTCGACATTGCCTTCTGCCTCAATCACCTGCTGCTGAAGTGCCTTTGGCGGCCCGCATCCGCCTCCGACTATCTCGGCTGCTTCGCGGCTCTCTCCGAGGCGTATCTCGGGCGCGTGGACTGGGAGCCGGAGCAGAACATCGAGGCGCGCGCCGCGGCACTGCTGCCGGGCCTGCTGCTGGCACGCGTGGACGGCAAATCGCCGGTCGAGTACCTGACCGGGGAGGAAGACAAGGCCACGGTCCGGCGCGCCGCAGAGCGCATGCTGCGCGACAGACCCGCCAGGCTCGGGACAGTCCGCGAACAGTGGCGGGAGGCCATCGCATGAACAGCCGTATCAAGGAAATCCGCGGCCGGCGCATCTGGGACTCTCGCGGCCGCCCCACCGTGGAAGTGGACATGCTGCTGGAGGACGGCTCCCGCGGCCGGGGCGCGGCGCCGGCGGGCGCCTCGACCGGCAGCGGCGAGGCGCTCGACCTGCGCGACGGGGGCACGAAACTGGGCGGCTTCGGCGTGACCCGCGCGCTCGGCCATATCGCGGAGACGATCGCGCCGGCGCTGCGCGGCATGGACGCCTGCGCACAGGACGGGATCGACGCATGCCTGACCGGTCTGGACGGCACGCGGAACTGCTCCCGGCTTGGGGGCAACGCCATGATCGCGACTTCGCTCGCCGCGGCGTCAGCGGCGGCGGCATTCCAGAAGCTGCCGTTATGGAAGTCGCTTTCCGGGGGAAGCAGCCCGGAATTCATGCCCCTGCCCGAAATCCAGATCTATGGCGGCGGCGCCCATGCGGGTCGCCGGGTGGACGTGCAGGATTTCATGGTGATCGCCGTGGGCGCGCCGGACTATGGCACCGCGCTGGAATGGACGGCGGAGGTGTATCTGTCCGCCGGCAAGCTGATGGGCGCGACCGGACGGCTTCAGGGCGTTGCCGACGAGGGGGGATGGTGGCCGGCCTTCGACTCCAACGAGGAGGGGCTCGACTACCTCGTGCGCGCCATCGAGGCGGCGGGGCTCGTGCCCGGCGAGCAGATGGCGATCTCGCTCGACATCGCCGCGAGCGACTTCGGAAAAGGCGGCCGCTACAGGCTGGCGCGGGACGGCAGGGAACTGGACAGCGCCGGCATGACGGAAATGCTGCTGGGGTGGCTCGGGAAATATCCCATCGTCTCCATCGAGGACCCGCTCGCGGAGGACGATCCGGACGGCATGGCCGCCTTCACCCGGGCCGCCGGCAAGGGCGTCCAGGTGGTCGGCGACGATTTCCTGGTCACCGATGCCGCCCGCATACGCGATGCCGCCGCGCAGGGCCAATGCAACTGCGCCCTTATCAAGCCGAACCAGATCGGCACCGTTACGGGCACCCGCGCTGCTCTGGAGGCCGCGCGAACAGCGGGTTGGGGAACAATTGTTTCAGCGCGATCGGGAGAGACGGAGGATGCGGCGATCGCCCATCTCGCGATAGGCTGGGCCACGGGCCAACTCAAGGTCGGCTCCTTCGCGCGCTCGGAGCGCATGGTGAAGTGGAACGAAGTGTTGCGCGTCGCCGAGGAAGCGCCCTGCGGACTGGCCCTGCCGCCGCGGGGCGGTTTCGCCTGGGGCGCAGTTGAACCAACAAGAAAACTGGGTGGAAACAGATGCGCATAGTCTTCCTGGACCGGGACACCATCGGACCTTCTGTCAACATCACCAGGCCGTGCTTCGAGCACGAGTGGATCGAGCATGACCGCACGCCGCCGGAGAAAGTGGCCGAGCGGCTGAAGGGCGCGGACATCGCCGTCACCAACAAGGCGCCGATCCGCAAGGACAGCCTGGACAAGCTTCCCGGCCTGAAGATGATCGCCATTGCCGCGACGGGCTACGATGTCATCGATATCGCCGCCTGCAAGGAGAAGGGCATTGTCGTCTCCAATGTGCGCGGATACGCCATCAATACCGTTCCCGAACACGCCATGGCGCTGATCCTGGCCCTGCGCCGGTCGCTGATCGGATACCGGGAGGACGTATTCGCGGGCGAGTGGCAGAAGGCGGACCAGTTCTGCTTCTTCAACCATCCGATCCGCGATCTCGCCGGCGCCACGCTGGGCATCATGGGCGAAGGCGTCATCGGCCAGTCGGTGGCGCGGCTGGCGCA
>JBFWSL010000034.1:0-20446 GCA_050248375.1 Hyphomicrobiales bacterium
TGTCTTGATGGCGAGTTCCGCATGTTCGCGGGCGACATCGCGCGCTTCGCCCTCGATGGAATCCCCGAGCACCTGGGGCCGGTAGCCGAGGCGCTCCGCCTCCCTGGCGGCGGCCTCCAGCGCCTGCGCGGGGCGGGCGACCAGTTCGAAGCGGGTATGCGCGAAAAGGGGGCTGGAGGGGTCCGGCGTCTCGTTCGCGTCGCTGGAGAGGGCCGCGGTCACGGAAGAGGGCACCGCGACCTTGCGCCGCTCGATGATGGCGCGGGCATCGGCCAGGGTGGTCGGGTCTCCCACGGTGGGACCGGAACCGATGGCCGAGGGGTCGTCGTTGGGCACGTCCGAGATGGCGAGCGTGAGGACGGGCGCGGGCGCCGCGGCGAGGGCCAGCCGTCCGCCCTTGATGCGGGAGAGGTGCTTGCGCACGCAGTTGATCTCGCCGATGGTCGCGCCCGACTTGAGCAGCGCCCGGTTGGCGGCCTGCTTTTCCTCCAGCGTCACGCCCTCCGCCGGCGCGATCCACAGCGCCGAGGCGCCGCCGGTCAGGAGCACCAGCACGAGATCGTCCTTGCCGGCAGAGGCGGCCAGCTCCAGCGCGCGCGCGGCGGCCCGGGCGCTGTTGGCATCGGGGACCGGGTGGCCCGCCTCCATCAGCTCGATGCTGCGGGTCGGCAGACCGAAACCCGTGCGGGTGACGCCGAGGCCGGTGATGCGATCCTCGCCCGGCTTGCCGAGATAATGCGCTTCGGCAGCCTGCAGCATGGCCGAGGTGCCCTTGCCGGAGGCGATGACGATGAGGCGTCCCTTCGGCGGCACCGGAGGCAGATGGGCGGCGAGACAGTGCCGGGGCAGGGCGGAGCGCACCGCGCTGTCATACAGGGCCATCAGCTTGCGGCGGGTCTCGGTGTCGGTCATTTGGCCTCGGAGAGGGGGTCGGCTGCGGGACGGCCGAGATAGATGCCGGCGAGGATCAGCAGACCGCCCCAGATTTGCCACTGCGATAGCGCTTCGCCGAACAAAAGCCAAGCGAGCAGGGCCGCGGCCAGAGCTTCCATGAACAGCACCAGCGAGGAGAAGACGGCGGGCAGGTGTCCGAGGGAATAGGCGGTGAGGCCCTGCCCGCCGATCTGGGAGACGAAGGCGAGCGCCACCAGCGCGCCGAGACCGCCGAGGGTCTGGGGCAGCATCTGCTGCTCGAAGGTTGCCGCGACGGCGAAAAGCAGAAGCGTGGTGACAACGGCGGGGTAGAACATCACTTCCGCCGAGGTGAAGCTGCGCCGGGCCAGCGAAACTGCCAGGAAATAGGCGCCGAAGAAGCAGGCGGTGACCAGCCCGAAGATGTCGCCCTGCACGTTGCCGGGGTCGAAGCGGGCGCTGGAGCCGACCAGCAGGCTGGCCCCGGCGCAGCCGGCCAGCACGCCGAGGGCAATGCGCCTGGTGACGCGTTCCTTCAGCACCAGCCAGGCGCCGAGAGCCACGATCAGGTTGGACATCACCGCCAGCAGAGTGGCGTTGGCGATGGTCGTGTTCATGATGGCGAGGTGCCAGAAGAACAGGTCGCCAGCGAAGAAGACGCCGATGAGCAGCACGAGTTTCCAGTTCTCGCGCAGGCGGATGGGCGCGCGCACGGCTTTCGCCCGGCGGCGCGGGCTGCGCTCGAAGGCCAGCCACAGGGCGAGGACCGGCAGGGCCAGCGCCATGCGCCAGAAGGCGCTGGTGTAAGGCCCCACGTCCGCCAGCCGCACGAAGACGGGCGAGGCGCCCATGCCGACGGCGCCGGCCACAAGGGCCGCGAGCGGCAGCAACGGAATGAGCCGCGCCCTGGAGGACGCTCTGCTTGGCAAAGGCAAGTTGGCCTGGCTCATGGGTGCCCGTGTGACTGGCTGTCGCTGGTGCCCGGTGGGGGCCGCAACTATAGTGCAGGCCATGCTCGAACGGCCACAGGGAGTGTCGGGGGAAGTCCCCGGGGAACCGGTTCCCCCGCCTTTCATACGGCTGCCCGGCGATCCCGCGCGAGGCGTCATGGTCCTCTGCGACCATGCCAGCAACGCGCTGCCGCCGGGCTATGGGACGCTGGGACTGCCGCCCGAACAGTTCCAGCGGCACATCGCCTATGACATCGGCGCGGAAGGCGTGGCGCGGCGGCTGGCGGCAAGGCTGGAGGCGCCGGCGGTGCTGAACTGCTGGTCCCGGCTGCTGATCGACCCGAACCGGGGCACCGACGATCCGACCCTGGTCATGCAGCTATCCGACGGCGCCGTGGTGCCGGGAAACGCGGGCCTGAGCGAGGCGGAGCGGGCGCGCCGGATCGCCCTGTTCCATGAGCCGTATCACCGGGCCATCGCCGAGAGCCTTGCCGAGGGACTGGCGGCGGGCAGGCCGCCTGTGATCCTGTCGGTACATTCCTTCACGCCGGCGTGGAAAGGCGAGCCAAGGCCCTGGCATATTGCGCTGCTGTGGGACAAGGACCCGCGGATGGTCAGGCCGCTGCTGGCGGAACTGGCCCGCGACAAGACGCTGGTGGTGGGCGAGAACGAGCCCTACACGGGCAAGCTCAGGAACGATTGCCTCTACCGGCATGGCACGCAGCGGGGCCTGGCGCATGCACTGATCGAGATCCGGCAGGACCTCATCGCCAGCGAGGCCGGCCAGACCGAATGGGCGGACCGGCTGGCCAAGGCGGTGGAAACTGTGCTTGCCTCCCAGGCGGACGGCGAACTTCACACGGTCCGCTTCTTCGGGTCGCATACCGACAAGGGACCGCAAACGACGGCCGAGGACATGACATGAGCAAGATCGACAAGCAGACGCAGCAGGAGCTGGAGGCGGCGGTGTTCCGGCGCCTGGTCGGCCATCTGCGCGGGCGCACCGACGTGCAGAACATCGACCTGATGAACCTGGCGGGCTTCTGCCGCAACTGTCTCTCCAACTGGTATATGGACGCGGCCAAGGAGCACGGCCTTGCGCTCACCAAGGAGGAGTCGCGCGAGATCGTCTACGGCATGCCCTATGACGAATGGAAAGCGAAGCATCAGCGCGAGGCGAGCGGCGCGCAGCAGGCCGTCTTCGAGAAGGCGCGGCCAAAAGAGCATTAAAAGGCTTCGATTGTGGCCGTTGTGCCACGGCTGGGGAAAGCCGGGATAACTCGGGTGCGCGCCTTGCCGTGCTTCCGGCGCCCGGCCTAACTTGTGCCCGGCGGCGGGGCGGCACGCGGATGCGCGGACGCGGACGGCGCAGTACACATCAAATCGGTTCAGGCCAATCCCATGTCCATTGCAGAGAACATTCCTTCCGACGCCAGTTCACCGGTTTCCCACGACCAGTTGCGCACCATCGTCGAGCGTATCGAACGGCTCGAGGAGGAGAAGGCGGCCATCGCGGGGGATATCAAGGAAGTCTACTCCGAGGCGAAGGCCAACGGCTTCGACATCAAGACGCTGCGGGTGGTGGTGCGGCTGCGCAAGCAGGACGCCAACGAGCGCCAGGAACACGAGGCGATCCTCGCCACCTACATGCACGCGCTGGGCATGGTCTGAGATAGCAGCCGTCCGCGATCAAAGGCACGCGCTAAGAGTCCGTCTCGCTCGATATCCGGCTACAGACGCGAAACCCCGGGGTTCCTTGTCCGCCTTAGGACCCGGGGTCCATAGGCTACATCGCGGGAAACCGAACAGCGGCCCCAGGCCGGGGTCTCTTTCCTCATGGGTGCCGGGGTTCGCTGATGCCGGTCAGGCATCCCGGGCCGGGTCCGCAGAGCGACAGGGCTTGAGCATGATCTTGCCGGCCAAGCGATTCCACCTGGCCGGATGATGCGCTAGCGGGCGAAACCGAGGCCGGAGGCGGTGGAGCCGGCGGAGGAATATCCGCCCGACATGGAGGCGTGGCGCGGGCTGTCGCCGCCGGAGGCGATCAGGCGGCCGGCCGGATCCTTGAGATGCGCCCTGGCGACCGCGATGGCGGGCACGGCGGTGTCGCCGCCGAAGCTGCCGGCAAGCTGCAGGGCCGGAGCGGTCATCAGGTCGGCTGTCTTGACGAAGGCCGGCGGAGCCATGGCCGCGATGGCGTCATAGGCGCCAATGTCGGGCGCGGAAACCATGCGGAAGACGAAGGGCTCGTGGCTGAGCTCCTCCGGGTGCTCGTAGTCCTCGAGCGCCTGCTCGACCGCATCGGCCTCGGGGATGGCGGCTCCCGGGGTAACCGGCGCCTTCGGCGCGGCCTCGGCCTCATGCGCCCTGGCGTTGGCCTCCAGCGCCGCGGTCACCTTGCGGTCGATCGCGGCGGCCAGGCCCGCCGGGCGCTTGTCCTTGGGGATCGACGCGGTCACGTCGCTGTCTTCCCGCTTCTTCTTCCAGGGCAGGCTGTCAGGCACGAAGCTGGCCATGACGACCTTGCGGGAGATGTCCTTGTCGGCGACGGCCTTGTCCACGAGGCTGTCGAGCTTTTTCTTCTCGTTCTCGTCAGCCATGGCCACCCGGGTGTCCTGCTTTCCGTCGTCTTCCCTCGCCTTGGTCCTGGCGGCGGCGACCTGGGTGCGGCCCTCGCGCATGATCGCGGCCATTTCCTGGTCGGGGATGCGCGGCCAGTGGCGCACGTTTCCGGTATCCACATGGACGAAGGGCAGGCCGGAGGTCGGATAGTAGCCCACGCCGCCCGCCTTCATGACCAGCGCGGAATTGCGCAGGGTCTTCACGTCGACGTCCGGGAAGTGGATGTCGGCGGCCTTGCCGACGACATGCTGGCTGAACTTGGCCTGTCCGCCGCCGGCACGGCGCATGCGCTCGTTGGTGGTGGCGGAACGGTAGCCGGAGACGAGGTGAACGGGCTCCTTGGAGCCGAGGTCGGTATGAAGCTGCCAGACGATATCAATCAGCTCGGGGTCCATCTCGGTCGGCTCGTTGCGCCGCCAGTCCCGCATGATGTGATTGATCTGCTTCATGGCGTCGGAGACGTATTTGCCGTCCTTCTTGTAGGTGACGGTCAGGGTCTCCTTGGTATGGATATTGTAGAAGCTGAGGGTGCGTTCATCCGCGGCCGACCCGGCGCGGGGGGCGGCGATGGCGCACAGCAGGAGGCATACGCTGAATGCCAGCGTCCGGCGCGCAGCAAAAATCGCTGATTTCCCCAAGAGTCCCCGTTCCCGTCCAGCTTTCGCCGCCCCGCGCCTGCAGTGCCCAAGAGGGCGGGGCATCATCCCGAAACGCAGTTTACAGGCGTTTACGATGTGGGTGGGATGATTGACCCCACATCCTTAAGAGAATGTAACCCTGTAAATTGGGGGAAAACAAGGCGACTCCCGGCCCTGGCGGGATCTCGCCCGCCGGGACCGGTGCCGGATTGTGGAAAACCCCGTCCGTCAGTCGGACAGAGCCGCCATGATACGGTTGTCGTGGCCGTATATGTCGTTGAAATATTTAACTTTCCCGTCGGAACCGACTTCCGCGGTGAAGTAGGTGATGTGCACGGGCACCTTATGCTCGAGCTGGATCGGGGTGTGGTTGCCGGATTTCACCACTCCCTGGATGCGACTCATTGGCCAGCCGCCGTCACTGCTGAGCAGCAGCTCGGCGAATTTCAGCGGGTCGCGGACACGCATGCAGCCGTGGCTGTAGGTGCGCACCGTCTGGTTGAAGAGCTGCCGCGATGAGGTGTCGTGCATGTAGACGTCGTGCTTGTTCGGGAACATGAACTTGACGACGCCCAGCACGTTCGGGCCGCCCGGCGGCTGGTAGATGTGGAACTTGCGTATGTCCACCTTGTCCCAGTTCACCGTGCTCGGGTCGATCTGCCGACCGTTATACTTGATCTCGATGTTGTTGCGCGCGACCCAGCGGGGGTTGCCCTGGCGGTAGCTTGTGAACCAGCCGCTGCCGGTCTCGCTGCGGCGGCGCAGGTTGGGCAGGATTTCCTCGACCTTGATGGAGTTCGGCACGTTCCAGTAGGGGTTGAACTCGATGCGCTCCATCTCGTCGCTGAAGATCGGCGTCTTGGTCTCCGCCTTGCCGACGACGACCCGCTCGGTGTGGACGACCTTGCCGTCCTTCAGCACGCGGAAGACGAATTCCGGCACGTTGACGCGGACCTGCATCCCGTCGGTATCGTCGGGAATCCAGCGCCAGCGCTCCATATTGGCCAGAATGGTCTTCACCCGGTCCTTGGGGCGGGCGTTGATGGCGTTGCGGGTCGACGGTCCGAAAACGGCGTCCGGCTTCAGGCCGCGCGATGCCTGGAATTCCTTCACCGCATCGGCCAGCGCATCGTCATAAATTTCCGGGCTGGCATTCTTGGGCGATTCAAGGCTGAGGCGTTCGCGCAGCACTGCTACACTCGAGTGCTTGGTACCGGGCTTGAGCACCGGACCTTCGGGCACCACGATCTGCTTCTTCGTCTCGCCGCCGGTGACTTCCATCAGGCGCTTGCGCAGGGCCTCGAACTGCGGGTGCCGGGGCTGGTAGCCGCGCAGGACCTCCGCCGGATCGGCGGCCGACGCGACCTTCTCCATGACGTCATGGGGATCGGGCAGATGCAGGGTCGGGTCGAGGCTGCCGCCAAGCTTCTGAGGCTCCAGGCGTCCGCCGCGGGCATGATTCGCGTAGGCGATCGCCGAACGGCTCAGCTTGAGTTCCGCATCCGCCAGCCATTCCGCCGGATAGGGCCTGGACGGGTCCGGCGCCGATTCCGCGGGCACCGCGTAGTCCGCCGCGCGCAGGCCGTATTCGCCGGCACGCGCGAATTCCTTGATAATGGAGCGGGCCTTTTCGTTCAGGCCCTTTTCGTCCACCCACACCGGAACGTTTTCATGTTCGGTATAGAATTCGACGAGGGTGCCGATCTCATCCTTGTCGCGCTCGCTCGGCGACTTCAGCTTGGCGGCCAGCCGCTTCTGGACTTCAAGCTTGACGGCATCCAGGCGCAGGATCAGTTGCTCGGGCGCACCCGGCTCGACCGCAAGGGCCGGCGCCGAAAGGGACGTGCCGATGATCAGACCGTACGCAATACACTTAAACAGCCTCATTCAATCCTCCCGCTAGAAAGGCCTCGGTACGCGGGGCGTCACACGCGATTCCCGCGATTCGTGGAACCTAGCGCGCTGCATGTGCGAAGGCCATAAGGCCGCGGCCGGACAGAGACGGATTTGAACGGGCGAATCGTCTTTTTTGAATCGAGTGTTGCATTCGCGCACTCATTCCGAATGCGAGCACTCAACCGGCGCGTGCCTCCAATCCGATTTCGCGCATCTTTCTATACAGCGTCGAGCGGCCGATGCCCAATTTGCGGGCAATCTCGGTCATGTGGCCCCGGTAGCGCCCGAAGGCGAGGCGAATCATGTCCGCCTCTATGGCTTCCAGCGGCCGCACGTCGCCCTCGGCGGTCAGGGCGGGGATGCCGAGCCCCTCGCGGCCGGTGTCGCCGTTCAGCTTCACGGTCGGAGGCACCATCGCCTCGCCGCCGATCATCGCGGGGCCCTCGAACTGGGGCTCCTTCGGCCTGGGCCGGGGCGCGGGCGGCACCACGGCCTCGAAGCCTTCCACATGGGCGGCGATCTGGGGGAACTCGGCCACGCCGATGGTGTCGCCGTCGGCCAGCACCACGGCGCGGAACACCGCGTTCTCGAGCTGGCGCACGTTGCCCGGCCAGGGATAGCGGCAGAGCATGTCGATAGCTTCTCCGCTAACGCCGGAGACGCGCTTGCCTTCCTCGGCCGCGAAGCGGGAGAGGAAATGCTGAGCCAGGTCCGGCACGTCCTCCAGGCGCTCGCGCAGGGGCGGCACCCAGATGGGGAAGACGTTGAGGCGGTAATACAGGTCCTCGCGGAAGCGGCTTTCGCGGACCTGCCTGATCATGTCCACGTTGGTGGCCGAGATGAGGCGGATGTCGACTTTCACGGACGCACGGGCACCGACGGGGTCGATCTCGCCTTCCTGCAGGGCGCGCAGCAGCTTCACCTGGGCCTCGAGCGGCAGTTCGCCGATCTCGTCGAGGAACAGCGTGCCGCCGTCGGCCTCCAGGAACTTGCCGTCGCGTCTGGCCACGGCGCCGGTGAAGGCGCCCTTCTCGTGGCCGAACAGGGTGCTTTCCACCAGGGTTTCGGGGATGGCGCCGCAGTTGACGGTGACGAAGGGACGGCCCGAACGGCCGCTCTCGCCCTGTATGGCGCGGGCGATGAGCTCCTTGCCCACGCCGGACTCGCCCTCGATCAGAACCGGGATGTTCGACTGGCCGGCGCGGTGGCCGAGATCGATGACCCGGGCCATGGCAGGGCTGCGGGTGATGATGTCCGAGAAAGTCAGGCTGCCGTTGCTGGAGCGCTTTATGCGCTTGATCTCGGATTCGAGCTGGGTGATGCGCAGGGCGTTGTTGATGGAGACCTGCAGCCTCTCGGGATTCACCGGCTTGACCACGAAGTCCGTGGCGCCGGCGCGCATGGCATTGATGGCGCTCTCGATACTGCCGTTGGCGGTCTGCACGATCACCGGCGGCGCGGAGGGTTCGCCACGCAGGCGGTCGAGCACGCCGAGGCCGTCGAGGCCGGGCATTACCAGATCGAGCAGGATCAGCGATATGTCGCCGGCTGAAGCCTGCTTCAGGGCGGCGAGCGCCTGCTCCCCGCTCTCGGCGGAGAGGGCGGTATAGCCAAATCGCTTGACGATTTCTTCCAGAATACGGCGCTGGGCCGGATCGTCATCGACGATCAAGACGCACTTCGGCATCGCAGGAACTCACTCTTACGCAACACTGTTACTGCCGCGCCGAGGCACTGGCCGATGCGCGGGCGGAAGGACATCTCGGACACGCGATTCGCCGCTTCCGTCGAAGAGGCAGCCTAGACGGCGTTGGTAAACAGGGGGTTTAACGGCAGACCGAAATTGGACGGGCGACCCGGGAGGGGGGAGGAATCCGGCGGATTCGGCTGGTCCGCCGCCCTTGAACAGTGGCGCTCAGGGCCGCACATTAGCAATCAAAGGCCGGACCGGCGCGCTTCAACACAAGGATATCATGCAGGACACAGCACAGGCGGCAGCCAAGCCCGATCTCGGCGCGATGCCCGAATGGAACCTCGCCGATCTTTATCCCGATCCCGATTCGCCGGAGTTGAAGCGGGATCTGGCCGAGGCGCAGAAGCAGGCGCTTGCCTTCCAGAAGAAATTCCAGGGCAAGCTCGACGGCCTGGCCAAGAAGGGCGGCGCGAGACTGGCGGAGGCCGTCAGGGCATATGAGTCCCTGCAGGACCTGCTGGGGCGCATCGCCTCCTTCGCCGGCCTGCTTTATTCGGCCGACACGTCCGATCCGGCGCGGGCGAAGTTCTACGGCGACATCCAGGAGAAGCTGACGGCGATCTCCACCAGCCTGCTGTTCTTCGAGCTGGAGTTCAACCGCATCGGCACAAAGCGGCTGGCGGAAGCGATGAAGAGCAGGAAGCTCGCCCATTACCGCCCGTGGATCGAGGACCTGCGCAAGGAAAAGCCCTACCAGCTCGACGACGAGATCGAGCGGCTGTTCCACGAGAAGTCGGTGACGTCGCGCTCGGCCTGGAACCGGCTGTTCAACGAGACGATCACGAGCCTGCGCTTCGACGTGCGGGGCGAGGCGCTGTCGCTGGAGCCGACGCTGAACAAGCTGCTGGACCGGGAGGAGCCGGTGCGCCGCGCGGCGGCGGAAGCGCTGGCGGAGGTTTTCGGCGGGAATGTGCGGCTGTTCACCCTCATCACCAACACGCTCGCCAAGGACAAGGAGATCTCCGATAGCTGGCGCGGCTTCGAGGACGTGGCGGATTCGCGCCACCTCGCCAACCGGGTTGAGCGCCCGGTGGTGGAGGCGCTGGTCAAGTCCGTGCACGACGCCTATCCGCGGCTGTCGCACCGTTATTACGCGCTGAAGGCGAAATGGCTCTGCATGGAGCGGCTCTCCCACTGGGACCGCAACGCGCCGCTGCCCGACCAGCCCACGCGCATCATCGCGTGGCCGGAGGCGGAAAAGATCGTGATGGAGGCCTATGGCGCCTTCACGCCGGAGATGGCGAGCATCGCGGGCAGGTTCTTCGCCTCGCGCTGGATCGACGCGCCGGTGCGCGAGGGCAAGTCCCCGGGCGCCTTCTCGCATCCCACGGTGCCGAGCGCGCACCCCTACATCATGCTCAACTACCAGGGCAAGCCGCGCGACGTGATGACGCTCGCGCACGAGCTCGGGCACGGGGTCCATCAGGTGCTCGCCAACGCGCAGGGGCCGCTGATGGCGCCGACGCCGCTGACGCTCGCCGAGACGGCGAGCGTGTTCGGCGAGATGCTGACCTTCCAGAAGCTGCTGAAGACGGCGAAGGACCGGCGCGAGCGCAAGGCCATGCTCGCCTCCAAGGTGGAGGACATGATCAACACGGTGGTGCGCCAGATCGCCTTCTACACCTTCGAACGCAGGGTGCATCTGGAGCGGCGCGAGGGCGAGCTGACCTCGGAGCGGCTGGGGCAGATCTGGATGGAGGTGCAGGGCGAGAGCCTGGGGCCGGCGGTGGCGCTGAAGCCCGGCTACGAGTGCTTCTGGACCTACATCCCGCATTTCATCCATTCGCCCTTCTACGTCTACGCCTATGCCTTCGGCGAGTGCCTGGTGAACTCGCTCTACGCGGTCTACCAGAAGGCCAACGAGGGTTTCGCGGAGAAGTATCTCGACATGCTGAGGGCGGGCGGCACCAAGCATCACTCCGAGCTGCTGAAGCCCTTCGGCCTCGACGCCAGCGACCCGCAATTCTGGTCCATGGGGCTTCAGGTCATCGAGGGTTTCATCGACGAACTGGAGGCGATGGAGTAGGCGGCTGACAGGTTGTGCCGGGCGTGTTATACAGAATGTATAACACGATGCGGAGGCCGCGCCCATGAAGCTCGAGATCAAGAAAATCGGCAATTCGACGGGTCTGATCCTGCCGAAGGAGCTGCTGGCGCGGCTCGGCCTCAAGCAGGGCGACACGGTCTATGTGACGGAAGCCGCCGGCGGCGATGTGCGGCTGTCGCGTTACGACCCGGAATTCGAAGAGACCATGAAGATCATGGATGGTCTCATGGACGAGTATCGCGACACTCTGAAAGCTCTTGCCAAGTGACGGAGCCCAGGTGGCTTACGCTCAAGGAGGTGATTGTCACCCATGAGCGTCAACTGGCGCTGTTCGGCGGTGCGTCTGGAATTCGCGATCAGGGGCTGCTGGAGTCTGCGCTGCAGCGGCCAATCAACAAGTGGCAATACGAGCAGGCGGGTTCCGTGGAGCTTGCGGCCGCCTACGGCTTTGGCCTCGCGCGCAATCATCCCTTCGTGGACGGCAACAAGCGGGTCGCCTTCCTGTCGCTTGTGGGTTTCTTACGAAAGAATGGCATCGCCTTCGCGCCGAGCCAGGCGGAGGCGACGGCCATCATCCTCGCCGTTGCCGCGGGCGAGGTGGGCGAGGAGGGGCTCGCGCGCTGGATACGGGACCGGTTGCCCTGACGCCGGACACCTGCCGGTACACCGGACACAAGGCGATGTGCGCAGTCCGGGAACGGCGTGGACCCCGGCCTTCGCCGGGGTTTCGGAGATTTCGAAACGGGGGGTTTCGGAGATTTCGAAACGGGAAGACTGCGATTTCGAAGCGGGAAGACTGCCGAAACCCCGGCGAAGGCCGGGGTCCAGCCGGGATGCTCCCGCTCGCGCCGGACCGGCGCCGCCGTCAATGCCGGGCGAAGACCTCGGTGGAGCCGTCCTTCTTCACCAGCAGGACCTCGTAGCGTTCCGTCCTGCCGTCGTCGGATTCCATGCCGGGCGAGCCGACAGGCATGCCGGGCAGCGAGAGGCCGAGCGCGTCGGGCTTCTCGGCGAGCAGGCGTTTCACGTCGGCGGCGGGCACGTGACCCTCGACGACGTAACCGCCGACCTTGGCCGTGTGGCAGGACTCCAGCTTCTCGGTGATGCCGGCGAGCTTCTTGATCTCCTGCAGCTTGTCCGATCCCGGCTCGTGCATGGCCACCTTGAAGCCGTTGGCCTGCAGGTGGTCCGCCCATTTGCCGCAGCAGCCGCAACCGGCGTTGCGCCATATCTCGACCGTTCCCGGGGCGGGCTCCGCCTTCGCGGCAGGTGAAGCGACAAATACAAACATGGCGAAGGCAAGGGCGAAGAATTTCGGCATGACCGGCTCCTTTCCGCGCAGTGTAATGGCCCGCCCCACACGCGCAAATGCCATCCCCGTGATGGCGTGCGGCCGCATGGTAACGTGAATTTCCCATGCGGGCACATTAGATAGAAGGGTCATGGCCTCGGATTCCGACGATATCGAGCGTAACCGCTTTTCCCGCCGCGTGCAGCGCTATGCGCGGGTGGGCGCGGGGATGAGCGGCTTCGCGGCGCGGCTGGCCGGCGCGCGGGTGCTCGGGCTCGATTTCGGCAACGACCGCAACGCGCAGGAACTGGCACGCGCGCTCGGCGGGCTCAAGGGGCCGATCATGAAGGTGGCGCAACTGCTTTCCACGATCCCCGAGGCGCTGCCGCAGGAATACGCCGCGGAACTGGCGACCCTCCAGACCCAGGCCCCGCCCATGGGCCCGGCCTTCGTGCGCCGCCGCATGGCGGCTGAACTGGGGCCCGAATGGGAAAGGAAATTCGCCGCTTTCGAGAAAACGTCGGCGGCGTCCGCGTCGCTGGGCCAGGTGCACAGGGCGACGGCCCATGACGGGCGCCGGCTCGCCTGCAAGCTGCAGTATCCCGACATGCGCTCGGCCGTGGAAGCGGACCTGAACCAGCTCAACGTGGTGTTCTCCATCCACCGTCGCATGAACCCGGCCATCGATACCCAGGAGATGTCGAAGGAGATCGCGGCGCGGCTGCGCGAGGAACTCGACTACAGGCTCGAGGCGGCGCACATGGCGCTCTACCGGGAGATATTCCGGAGCGATCCGCTGATCCGGGTGCCGGAAGTTCTGGACGAGCTTTCGACCGGGCGGCTGCTCACCATGACCTGGCTCGACGGCCGGCCGGTGCTCGACTTCAAGCAGGAGCCGCTGGAGGACCGCAACCGCATCGCCACGGCCATGTTCCGGGCGTGGTGGTATCCGTTCAGCCATTACGGCGTCATCCACGGCGATCCGCATCTGGGCAACTACACCGTGTTCGAGCATGCGGGGACCGATGGCCGGCCGCATCCGGCGGGGCTCAACCTGCTGGATTATGGCTGCATGCGCACTTTCGCGCCGAAATTCGTGCAGGGCGTGATCGACCTCTATCACGGGCTGGTGCGCAAGGACCGGGACCTGATGGTGCATGCCTACGAGACCTGGGGCTTCACCGGGCTCAAGGCGGAGGTCATCGACATCCTGAATCTGTGGGCAGGGTTCATCTACGGGCCGATGCTGGAGGACCGCACCCGGCGCATCGCCGAAGGGGTCAAGCCGGGAGAATACGGGCGCCGGGAGGCCTTCCAGGTGCACAAGGGCCTCAAGGAAAAGGGTCCGGTGCTGGTGCCGCGGGAGTTCGTGTTCATGGACCGGGCGGCCATCGGGCTGGGCGGCGTCTTCCTGCATCTTGACGCGGAATTGAACTATTACCGGCTGTTCAACGAGGCCATCGCCGACTTCGATCTCGCCCGGGTGGCCGGGCGACAGCAAAGTGCCTTCGCGGCTGCGGGCGTTCCCCTGCCACAGGCGGCCGGGGCCTGAAGGCCCCGCTGCGGCGCATGGCCCCCCTTGGCGGGGCGGCGTTGCGCCCCTCACAGGGGTTATGTTATCCGGATCGGCCAGAGGGGACGCGTTTCCAGCCGAGGGGAGCCAAATGAGCATTGATATGTCGAAAAGCCATCCGGCCATGGACCGGAAGGAGCACGAGCGGACCTATGACGGTTTCGTCAAGGCGACGGTCGGTACCGTTGCCGGGTGTGTCCTGGTGCTCGCGCTGATGGCGATTTTTCTCGTCTGAATTGAAGGCCCGCCGGGTCATCCGGCGGAGGCACGGAATATCAGGTGCTGGCCCGGCGGCATGGCCCGGCCATGCCGCTGTTCCGGCCCCTACGCGCGAACCCGCCTTCAGAACGGAGCAGAGGCATGATCACGATCGCTGTGCCGGCCGAGACAGAAAAGACGGAGCGCCGGGTGGCGCTCTCGCCCGAGACGGCCAAGAAGTTCACCGGGCTGGGTTGCACGGTACGGGTGCAGGCCGGCGCGGGCGCGGGGTCCGATTTCTCCGACGCCGACTACAAGGCTGCCGGGGCCACGGTCGCGAAGACCGCCGCCGATACGGTGAAGGGCGCCGGCGTGGTGCTCACCGTGCGCCGGCCGAGCGCTTCACTGGTCAAGGGAGCGGGCAAGGGCGCCATCGTCGCGGGCATCCTCGATCCCTTCGGAGACCGCAAGGATCTGGAGGCGCTGGCCAGGAGCGGCGCCATGCTCTTCACCATGGAGTTCATGCCGCGCATCACCCGCGCGCAATCCATGGACGTGCTGTCGTCGCAGGCCAACCTCGCCGGATACAAGGCGGTGGTGGACGCGGCGGCGGAGTTCAACCGCGCGCTGCCGATGATGATGACCGCGGCCGGCACGGTGCCCGCGGCGCGCGTCTTCGTGATGGGCGCGGGCGTGGCCGGCCTGCAGGCGATCGCCACAGCGCGCCGGCTCGGCGCCATCGTGACGGCGACCGACGTGCGCCCGGCGGCCAAGGAGCAGGTGCAGTCGCTCGGGGCGAAGTTCGTCGCGGTCGAGGACGAGGAATTCAAGGCGGCCGAAACGGCGGCGGGCTACGCCAAGGAAATGTCGGCTGGCTACAAGAAGAAGCAGGCGGAGCTGGTGGCGGAGCACCTGAAGACGCAGGACATCGTCATCACCACGGCGCTGATCCCGGGCCGCCCGGCGCCAGAGCTGATCTCCAAGGCGATGGTGGAGAGCATGAAGCCCGGCGCGATCATCGTCGACCTGGCGGCGGAGCGCGGCGGCAACTGCGCCGTGACCAGGCCCGACGAAATCATCAGGCACAAGGGCGTGACGGTCATGGGCAGCACCAACCTGGCGGGCGAGATCGCGGTGAACGCGTCGAGCCTCTATGCCCGCAACCTCTACACCTTCATCGAGACCTTGATCGACAAGGAGAAGAAGGCCGTCGCGGTCAATCCCGAGGACGAAATCGTCAAGGGAACGCTGGTGGCCAAGGACGGCAAGATCGTTCATCCGGCCCTGGCGGCCAAGGGAGGCAAGTCATGAAGGCGCTTGGTTCTTACCTGTCGTTCTCGCTAGCTCTACTCGCCGCGACGACCGCTCCGGCGCTGGCGGCGGGCGGGGGCGGCGATGTCGATCCCTTCATCTTCCGTTTCGCCATCTTCGTGCTGGCGATCTTTGTCGGCTATTTCGTGGTCTGGTCGGTTACGCCCGCCCTGCATACGCCGCTGATGTCGGTGACCAACGCCATATCCTCGGTGATCATCGTCGGCGCGCTGCTGGCGGTGGCGGTGGAGGCGGGGGGAGCCTTCATGGAGAGCGCCAACTGGACGGCGCGCATCTTCGGCTTCCTGGCGCTCGTGATGGCGGCGGTCAACATCTTCGGCGGCTTCCTCGTCACCCAGCGGATGCTGGCCATGTACAAGAAGAAGGAGCGCTAGGCCATGACCGCCGATGTGGTTGCGCTACTTTATCTCGTCTCCGCCGTCCTGTTCATCCTGGCGCTGCGCGGTCTGTCCAGCCCCGAGACCTCCCGGCGGGGCAATTATCTCGGCATGGCCGGCATGGCCATCGCCATCGGCACCACGCTCGCGTCCCACCCCCCGGCCGACGGCATTGCCTGGGCGATGGTGATAGGCGGCCTTGCCATCGGCGGCGCCATCGGCGCGGCCATCGCACGCAAGGTGCCGATGACGTCGATGCCGGAGCTGGTGGCGGCTTTCCACAGCCTGGTCGGCATGGCCGCGGTGCTGGTGGCCGCGGCCGCGTTCTACGCGCCGGAAGCCTTCGAGATCGGCACGCCCGGCAACATCGCCAGGGCGAGCCTCGTGGAGATGTCGCTCGGCGTCGCCATTGGCGCCATCACCTTCACCGGCTCGGTCATCGCGTTCCTGAAGCTGTCGGGGCGCATGTCCGGCGCGCCGATCCTGTTGCCCGGACGGCATGTCATCAACATCGCGCTGGCCGCCGCGCTGATCTTCTTCGTCTACGGGCTGGTGGTGTCGCAGGCGGAAATCGACTTCTGGCTGATCACCGGCATCGCGCTTCTGCTCGGCGTGCTTATCATCATCCCCATCGGCGGCGCGGACATGCCGGTGGTGATCTCCATGCTGAACTCCTATTCGGGCTGGGCGGCGGCCGGCATCGGCTTCACGCTCGGCAACACGGCGCTGATCATCACCGGCGCGCTGGTGGGCTCGTCGGGCGCCATCCTCAGCTACATCATGTGCAAGGGCATGAACCGCTCGTTCATTTCGGTGATCCTGGGCGGCTTCGGCGGCGAGACGGCGGGACCGGCGGGCGGCGACGGCGTGCCGCGCACCATCAAGCAGGGCTCGGCCGACGACGCGGCTTTCATCCTCAAGAACGCCTCCAAGGTCATCATCGTGCCGGGCTACGGCATGGCGGTGGCGCAGGCGCAGCACGCGCTGCGCGAACTGGCGGACGGTCTGAAGAAGGCGGGCGTGGAGGTGAAATACGCCATCCATCCGGTCGCGGGCCGCATGCCCGGCCACATGAACGTGCTGCTGGCGGAAGCGAACGTGCCCTATGACGAGGTGTTCGAGCTGGAGGACATCAACAACGACTTCCCGCAGGCGGACGTGGCCTATGTCATCGGCGCCAACGACGTGACCAACCCAGCCGCCGAGGACGACCCGTCCTCGCCCATCTACGGCATGCCCGTGCTGCAGGTGTGGAAGGCGGGAACCGTCATGTTCAACAAGCGTTCACTTGCGTCGGGCTATGCCGGCATAGACAACCCGCTGTTCTACCGGGACAACACCATGATGATCCTGGGCGATGCCAAGAAAATGACCGAGGAGATCGTGAAGGCGCTCTAGGCCCCGAGGCTTGGCAGTGCCCCGGTCTTCGCAACGGGCCAACGG
This sequence comes from Hyphomicrobiales bacterium, assembly GCA_050248375.1. Classification (GTDB taxonomy): domain Bacteria; phylum Pseudomonadota; class Alphaproteobacteria; order Rhizobiales; family Methyloligellaceae; genus JAYZVT01. The sequence continues at coordinate 17,033 of JBFWSL010000034.1, forward strand.
AGCTTTCATGCAGATCCTTTTGTGGCTGGCCGTCGTCTACGCGGTCGTTTGCGCGGTGGCGTATTTCGTCAACCGCATGTTCATGTTCTTCCCCGACGCGGAGCGGGTGCAGCCCGCCGAGGCCGGGCTGGAAAACGTCGCCGAAGTGGATTTCAAGGCGGCGGACGGGACCCCGCTGGTGGCGTGGTGGGCGAAGGCGCCCGAGGGCAGGCCGACGGTGCTCTATTTCCACGGCAACGCGGGCAACGCGTCGAGCCGCGGCTACAAGATCAAGATCATCATGGAGTCGGGCTACGGGGTGTTCTACCTGAACAACCGTGGCTATGGCGGTTCGCAGGGCCAGCCTGGCGAGGCGGCGAACGTCAAGGATGCCTTCGCGGCCTACGACCACCTCGTCGCGGAAGGCGTCGATCCCAGGGACATCTTCGTCTATGGCGAGTCGCTGGGCTCGGGGCAGGCGGTGAAGCTCGGGGCGGAGAAACCCGTCGCCGCCATCGGGCTGGAGGCGCCGCTGATGTCCACCGTCCATGTGGGCAAGCGCACCTACTGGTTCCTGCCGCTTGGCCTGATCCTGAGGGACCGCTTCGACAACCTGCGCAACGTGCGCTCGGTCAAGGCTCCCGTCGTCGTCGTGCACGGCAAGCATGACGAGGTGATTCCGCTCTCGCATGGCGAGGCGGTGTTCGCGGCGGCCAACGAGCCGAAGGAGTTCGTGCTCATCCCCGACGCCGGGCACAGCGACCTGTTCAACCGCGGCGCCTGGGAGCGGGTGGACGCGTTCTTCTCGAAGTTCAAGGCAAAATAGCGAAGGCCGCGCAGCCGTCATGGCGACGGCGCACGGCCGGAAATCTCTCTGGCTTGACGAGAGCGGTCGGCTAGCGGCGCGGGGAGCGGCGCTTGCCGGCAACCAGACCTTCGCGCTGGGCGCGCTTGCGGGCGAGCTTGCGGGCGCGGCGGATGGCTTCGGCCTTCTCGCGCGCCTTCTTCTCCGAGGGCTTCTCGTAGTAGTTGCGCAGCTTCATCTCACGGAAGATGCCTTCACGCTGCATCTTCTTCTTGAGGGCCCGCAGGGCCTGGTCGACATTGTTATCGCGGACAACGACTTGCACGCGGCAAATCTCCAATTTTTCAAATCAGGCTGAGCTTGAGGGCTCCGCCAATCACGCGCCAGAAGGCGCGAATGCGACCCTCATCGTGGCGTCCGTGTATCAAAAGGCCGGGCCGTTGTCCATAGGCGGAACCCGGCAAACATGGCCTGAATGGGCGTCTTTTCAGGGGGGAAGCCCCGGTCAGCCGCCTTCGCCCAGGGGGGATATGCGGGTCACGTGGCCCATCTTGCGGCCGGGCTTGGCCTCGGATTTTCCATAAAGGTGGACCCGGTTCCGCGGATCGGCAGCCAGTTCCAGCCAGAGGTTGGCGTCCGTCCCTATGAGGTTGGTCATGACCGCGTCGCTGTGGCGTTCGGTCGAGGCAAGCGGCCAGCCGGCCACGGCGCGGATGTGGGTCTCGAACTGGCTGGCGCCACAGGCATCCAGGGTCCAGTGGCCGGAATTATGCACCCGCGGCGCCATCTCGTTGACCAGCAGGCGGGGTCCCGAGCCGTCGTTGCAGACGAACATCTCGACGGCCAGAACGCCGACATAACCGAAGGCGTCCATAATCCTGGCGGCAATCGCCCGGGCGCCGGCTTCCAGCTCGCTGGCGCCGGGGGCCGGCACGCGGCTGACGGCGAGGATCTGGTTTTCGTGGCGGTTCTCGGTGAGATCGTAGAAGGCATGGTTGCCGGCCGCGTCCCGGGCGGCGACGATGGAGACCTCGCGCTCGAAGGTGACGAAGCTTTCCAGAACGGCCGGAGCGCCGGCGATGTCGTCCCAGGCGCGCTCGAGCGAGGTGGAGGACGTCAGCCTGACCTGGCCCTTGCCGTCGTAGCCGAAGCGGCGCGTCTTGAGCATGGCCGGCAGGCCGATCCCGTCCACCGCGGCGACCAGGCCGTTCAGGCTGTCCACCTTGCGGAAGGGGGCGATGGATATGCCAAGCGAGGACAGGAACGTCTTCTCCTCGCCGCGGTCCTGGATGACGCGCAGGGCCTCGGGCGGCGGATAGACGGGGGTGTAGTTCGAGATCACCCGCAGCGCGTCGTAGGGTACGTTCTCGAACTCGAAGGTGACCACGTCGCAGTTGCGGGCGAAGCGGATGAGCGCCGCCTCGTCGTCGAAGGGCGCGCAGACGTGGGACGCGGCCACCTTGAAGGACGGCGCGTCGGCCTTGTCGCAGAAGATATGGGCGTCGATGCCGAGCTGGGCCGCGGCAAGGGACAGCATGCGGCCGAGCTGGCCGCCGCCGAGAATGCCGACAATGCTGCCCGGGGGGAGCGCCGCCTCAGCCATTGGCGGACGGGGTTTCGGCCACGGCGCGCGTGCGTGCCTTGCGCCAGGCGTCGATGCGGCCGGCAAGCGCCTCGTCGCCGAGGGCCAGGATCTGGGCCGCCAGCAGCCCCGCATTGGCCGCGCCCGGCTCGCCGATGGCCAGCGTGCCGACGGCGACGCCCGCCGGCATCTGCACGATGGAGAGCAGGCTGTCCTGTCCCGACAGGGCGCGGCTTTCCACCGGTACGCCCAGCACGGGCAGCGGCGTCATGGCCGCGGTCATGCCCGGCAGGTGCGCCGCGCCGCCCGCGCCGGCGATAACCACCTTCAGGCCACGTTCGCGCGCCGTCTTCGCGTATTCGTAAAGCCGTTCCGGCGTGCGATGGGCGGAAACGATTTTCGCCTCATAGGCCACGCCAAGCTCGTCGAGCACATCCGCGGCGAGCTTCATGGTCGGCCAGTCGGACTGGCTGCCCATGATGATTCCGACGAGGGGGGACGTAGTGGCCATTGGCGGGTGCTTTCCTCGAAAAGCGGGAAAGCGCGGGATTATATGTGGGCGGCTCCGGTTGACAAGCACTGCGAATGGACTTGTGGTTACCGGCGGCGGGCCGCATGGTGAACCGAATCTTAAGCGTTGCGGCGCAGTTATGCCTTGTGGCGCGCGCCGGGTATGGCCGTGCCGGCACGGCGGCGGAATCATGGCACTGACGGAAGAAAAGGCGGGACAAGCCAGGCCCAAGGCGCCCGGGCGCGGGCGCGCGGAGCGGCGCCGGCGTGGGGACAGGCCGCCTGCCGAACTGGCGCTGTCCGATGTCCCCACGGAAGTCCGTTCCGAGGTCATGCGGCTGATGAGCGAGGTGGACGCGCTCAAGGCCGAGCTCAGCCAGGCGCGGGAGCGGGTGCACGAGCTGGAGACCATGGCGGACGAGGATCCGCTGCTGCCCATGCTCAACCGGCGCGGCTTCGTGCGGGAGCTGGAACGGGTGCTCGCCTACATGAAGCGCCATGGGACGATGGACAGCCTGATTTACTGCGATCTCAACGA
>JBFWSL010000035.1:0-19229 GCA_050248375.1 Hyphomicrobiales bacterium
TTTTCAGTCACGTGCTCTACCAACTGAGCTACCTGGGCGCGCCTGCGGCCCGGGTCCGTGCCGCCGCAAGGCCTTGGCTTATAGGGAATCCCCGCCCGCCTGTCGAGTCGCCCGACCATGCCTCGCCAGCCGGAGTTTTCAGCGCCAGATGGCGAGGGTTTTCCGGGGGCAGGAGCGGCGCGCGGGGCCAAGGGCCGGTCATTGCGAAGGCTAGAAGGTCAGGGCGGTACGCAGCCCCACGACAAGGGCATCCTCGATACGGCGATCGGGATTGTCGGGGTTCGGGACATTGCCGCCCGGCTGCAGGATGTATTGCAGATCCGGCTGCAGCGTCCACCAGGGGGTGAGCTGGGCAATATAGCTCAACTCGATGACCGTCTCGCTGTCCCGGATGATCATGGGGGGGCCGCCGATCGCCAGCGCATCGCGGTCAAGCGCGACCCCTCTGCCGCTGATGTGGGAGTGAGCCACGCCAAGGGTCAGTATGTCCTCCTCCCGGCCTGCGAACAATCCCGCGATCCCCGCCCCGGCATCCACATACCAGGAGATCAGATTACGGTCCGAGGGAACGGCGCCGCCACGGGCGAACAGACTGAGGCTCGCCCGCTCGCCGCGCCATACGGTCTGGTCGGCGACGCCATAGATGCCCCAGTTCCCATGGTGGTTGAGCGGGGCGCCGGGGGCGGCGGCGAGGGTCACGGCGCTACCGGCGGCATCCAGGCCGAAGCGCTGATCGGCGAAAGTTCCGTTGTGATACCAGGCGCCAAGCTTCCAGCTTCCGGACAGACCCGGCTCGCCCCGATCGGCATGACGCTGCAGTTCGGCGATCCAGAAGGTGCCGCCGGAAAAGCTGAAAACAGTGCCGTGCTCGTTGCATTTCTGAGGGTCTGCGTCCGGGTCGGCGTCATAGCAGCCATCGCCCGCCGGATCGCCGGCGAAAGCGCCGGCAAGGAGCGTCGTGCCGGGCGACAGATCCAGGCGCAGCCTTGCGCCCGGTGCGGCCAGGGGATAGGCGACCCCGGCGCTGGGCAGGTTGGCCGACATGAGATTGGCCCAGCCGAAGGTGCCGTTTATCAGGCCGCCGGCCGTGTCGCTGTTGAAGAACTCGTCATCGGCGGCAAGCTGGCCAACGCGCAGCGAGTGACCAGTTCCGAAGGCCTGTTCGAACCAAAGAGTGTACAGCCGCGTTGTCCGCAGCGCATTGATGTTGCTCGGATCGGCGAGGCTGCCGGTGAAATCCGCCGATGGACCGGGGGCATTGTGAATCTGGAAGGCCTGCACATGAAAGCTGCCTCCCCGCCATCCCGCCAGCCTTTCCAGATCGGCATCCACCGACAGGTCGAGCACTCCGGCATAGGCCCATTCCCGCTGCAGCCCCCCTGAAACCACACCGACAGTCTCGCCGGTATATCCAAGCCCGATCTCGATACCGCGCCCGCTCAGGGCCTGCCGCGCGCCGCCCCACTCGCCGGTCAGAGTTTCGCGATCCCAGATGCCGCCCTCCCCGGCCATGAGGGGCGGCGCTCCAAGCATGAACAGCAGGAAGGCGGCGGCTAAGGGGTCTCCCAGAGTCAAAACTGATAACTGTTTGATTTTTATTGATTTAATCATTTTCCATCTTTCTAGTTAGGAATTGTTCCTAACTAGTATTGACACAGGCCCGCCTCTAATGCAATTTTTTTGCAAATAATTTGCAATTGCATAACCAGCCGCAGAGATGCTATCTGTCCGTGAGGGTTTTGCCTCGCGGTCAGCCCCCAACAGGAGAGCCTTATGTCACTCAAAGCCTTTTCGCTGCGTCTTGTTACCAGCGTTCTGACCGCTACCTTCGTGCTGGCCGCATTTCATTCGATCACCGCCGCCGGGGCGGAGGCGCGCAAGCCCTTCAAGGTGGTCACCACGTTCACGGTGATCCAGGACATCGCGCAGAATGTCGCCGGCGACCGGGCCATCGTGGAGTCCATCACCAAGCCGGGGGCCGAGATCCACGACTACCAGCCGACGCCGCACGACATCGTCAAGGCGCAGACGGCGGACCTGGTGCTGTGGAACGGCTTCAACCTGGAGCGCTGGTTCGAGCGCTTCTTCCAGAGCGTGCGCGACGTGCCGGGCGTGGTGGTGACCGAGGGCATCGAGCCCATGGGCATCGGCGAGGGGCCGTATTCGGGAAAGCCCAACCCCCATGCCTGGATGTCGCCGTCCAACGCGCTCATCTACGTCGAGAACATCCGCAAGGCGCTGGTAAAGCACGATCCCGCCAACGCGGAAACCTATGACAAGAACGCGGCGGCCTACTCGGCCAGGATCAAGGCGCTTGACGAGCCGCTGCGCAAGCGCCTCGCCGCAATCCCGGAAAATCACCGCTGGCTGGTCACGAGCGAGGGCGCATTCAGCTACCTGGCGCGGGACTACAAGCTCCGCGAGGCCTATCTGTGGCCGATCAACGCCGACCAGCAGGGCACGCCGCAGCAGGTGCGCAAGGTTATCGACCTCGTGCGCGAGAACGGCATTCCGGTGGTGTTCAGCGAGAGCACCATTTCCGACCGCGCGGCCAAGCAGGTGGCGAAGGAAAGCGGCGCCCGTTATGGCGGCGTGCTCTACGTGGACTCCCTCAGCGCCGAAACCGGCCCCGTGCCCACCTATCTCGATCTGCTCAAGGTCACGGTGCAGACGATCGCGGAAGGGTTCGGCAGTTGAACGCGCCCAGCCCCACTCCGGCCGTTCGGCAGGCCCCGGCGGGCCGGATCGGCGCCGGCATCGCGGTGAGCGGCCTCAGCGTCGTCTACCGCAACGGCCTCACGGCGGTGCGCGACGCCAGCTTCAGCCTCGATCCCGGCACCATCTGCGCGCTGGTGGGCCCGAACGGCTCGGGCAAGTCCACCATCTTCAAGGCGATCATGGGCTTCGTGCGTCCCGCCGCGGGCGAGGTGCGCCTGTGCGGCATGCCGGTGGCCGAGGCGCTGAAGCGCAACATCGTCGCCTATGTGCCGCAGAGCGAGGACGTGGACTGGAATTTCCCGGTTCTGGTCGGCGACGTGGTGATGATGGGCCGCTATGGCCACATGAACATGCTGCGCATGGCTTCGCGCGCGGACCGCTACAAGGTGGACGAGGCGCTCGAGCGGGTGGGCATGAGCGCCTACCGGAAGCGGCAGATCGGCGAGCTGAGCGGCGGGCAAAGAAAGCGGGTGTTCCTGGCCCGGGCGCTGGCGCAGGAGGGAAGGATCATCCTGCTGGACGAGCCGTTCACCGGCGTGGACGTGAAGACGGAGCTGTCCATCATCGCGCTCATGCGCGAGCTGCGCGCGTCGGGCCACCTGATGCTGGTCTCGACCCACAATCTCGGCACGGTGCCCGACTATTGCGACCAGGTGGTGCTGCTCAACCGCACCGTCCTCGCCTCGGGCCCGACGGCGGAGGTGTTCACCCAGAAGAACATCGAGCGTGCCTTCGGCGGCGTGCTGCGCAACTTCCAGCTCGGCGGCGACGTGCTGCACGACGACAACGACAGGCGCAGCATCACCGTCCTCACCGACGACGAGCGGCCGGTCGTGTTCTACGGCGACAAGCAGGGCGGGCTTCAGAAGCGCAAGGATGGCTGACTTGAGCGATCTTTTCGCAGAACTGCTCGTTCCCTTCAGCTACGGCTACATGCTCAAGGCCATGTGGGTCAGCGCCCTCGTCGGCGGCGTGTGCGCCTTCCTCTCCTCCTATCTGATGCTGAAGGGCTGGTCGCTGATGGGCGACGCGCTCTCCCACTCCATCGTGCCGGGGGTGGCCGCCGCCCATATCATCGGCGCGCCCTTCGCGGGCGGCGCTTTCGCCGCCGGCATCCTCGCCGCGCTGGGCATGAGCTTCGTGCGCAACAATACCCGGCTGAGGGAAGACGCGGTGATCGGGCTGGTGTTCACCGCGCTGTTCGCCGCAGGCCTGCTGATGGCTTCCATCTGGCCGACTGCCGTGAGCATCCAGACCATCATGCTCGGCAACATTCTCGCCATAGCGGATGAGGACGTGGTGCAGGTGGCGCTCATTTCCGGACTCTCGCTCGCCGTCATGGCCTTCATCTGGAAGGACCTGATGGTCACCTTCTTCGACGAGAATCATGCGCGCAGCGTCGGCATCCGCACCGGCCTGATGAAGACCGTGTTCTTCACGCTGCTGAGCGCCTGCACGGTGGCGGCATTGCAGACCGTCGGCGCCTGCCTGGTCATCGCCATGGTGGTGACACCCGGGGCCACGGCCTACCTGCTGACCGACCGGTTCGGGCGGCTGGTGCTGATCGCCGTGGCGCTCGGCGTCCTTACCAGCTTCGCGGGCGCCTATATCAGCTATTTCCTGGACGGGGCCACGGGCGGCGTGATCGTCACGCTGCAGACGTTGCTGTTCCTCGCCGCCTTCTATCTCGCGCCCAAGCACGGCGTGCTGGCGGCGCGGCGGCGGCTGGCCATGACGGAGGCCGCCGCGTGAACGCGATTCACGATTTCTTCGCCGGGCCCCTCGCCTATCCCTTCATGCGCGACGCCATGACGGTATCGCTGCTGGTGGCCGCGGTATGCGCGGTGCTTTCGTGCTTCCTGGTGCTCAAGGGCTGGTCGCTGATGGGAGATGCCATCTCCCACGCGGTCCTGCCCGGAATCGTCCTCGCCCATGTGACCGGACTGCCGCTGGCCATCGGCGCTTTCGCCGCCGGACTCTTCTGCGCCGTCGCCACGGGCTACCTGAAAGACAACAGCCGGGTGAAGGAGGACACGGTGATGGGCATCGTCTTCTCCGGCATGTTCGGATTCGGGCTCGTGCTGTTCACCAAGGTGGAGACCGACCAGCATCTCATGCACATCCTGTTCGGAAACGTGCTCGGCGTGACGCCGCGGGACCTGATCGAGACGGCGATGGTGGCGGGCGGGACGCTGCTGATCGTACTGGCGAAGCGGCGCGATTTTCTCGTCTACTGCTTCGACCCCAACCATGCCAGCAGCATCGGCCTCCCGGTTCGCCTGCTGCATTACGGCCTGCTGGCGCTGCTTTCGCTGACCATCGTCGCCTCGCTCAAGGCGGTGGGCATCATCCTGGTCGTCGCCATGCTGATCGGGCCCGGAGCGACCGCCTATCTGCTGACCAGCCGCTTCGATCGCATGCTGGTCATCGCGACCGCCACGGCGTTGCTTTCCGCGGCGCTCGGCACGCTCGTCAGCTTCCATATCGACGGGGCGACGGGCGCCTGCATCGTGCTGATCCAGGCCGCGTTCTTCGTGCTGGCCTTCCTGTTCGCGCCGGGGCGCGGACTGCTCATGCGGGAGCGGAGCGCGGACCAGTCACCGCCGGCGCAGCAGATGGAGATGAAGTAGTCGCGGCTGGCGCAGCATCCGGCCAACTGGACTCGCCTGGCCGACAGGATGATGCGCCAGGTCAATAGTTCGAGCATGATCTTATCGGAAAAGCGTTATCCACTTTTCCGGATCATGCGCTAGCCGGCGTTCAGTCTTCGGTGTCGGCCTCGCCCGGCCTGCCGGCGGGCGTGTCACCGGGAATGGCATAGGCGCCGGAGAGCCAGCGGGACAGATCCACGTCGGCGCAGCGTTTGGAGCAGAAGGGCCGGTATTTCTCGTCGCGTGGCTTGCCGCAGATGGGGCACTTCTCGCCGCCATCCCGGCGACCGCCGCCGCCCGCGCTCTTGTCCACGGGACGCATCAGACCTCGCCCTCGGCCATGGTGAGCCAGTTGAAATAGACCGGGAAGCCGGCGCTCTGGAGCATGCTCACCGTTTCGGTGAGCGGCAGGCCGACCACATTGGTGTAGGAGCCGACGAGCTTGCGCACGAAACATCCGGCGATGCCCTGGATGGCATAGCCGCCCGCCTTGCCGCGCCATTCGCCGGAGCCGAGATAGCTGTCGATCTCGTCGCGGCTGAGGCGCTTGAAGCGCACCCGGGTCTCCACGACCTTCATGCGCGAAGCGCCGTTGGGCAGCACGAGGCAGATGGCGGTGTGCACGCGGTGCGCGCGCCCCGACAGCAGGCGCAGGGCGGCGGCGGCCTCATCCACCAGTTCCGCCTTGGAGACGATCCTGCGGCCCACGGCGACCGTGGTATCGGCGGCGAGGATGAAGCTTCCCGCAAGCTCCGGCTCGGCGGCGACCAGCTTCTGCGCGGCCTCGGCCTTGGCTTTGGCCAGGCGGCGCACCAGCGTGCGGGGCACCTCTCCCCGGCGCGGGGTCTCGTCCACGCTGGAGGGACGCAGGGCGTCGGGCTCCAGCCCTACCTTCTGAAGCAGGGCGAGGCGCCGCGGCGATCCCGAGGCGAGCACAAGCCTGGGCCGGCCGGAGGCCGCCTTTTTCCCGTCCGATGCCGACGGTTCCGCGGCGGCGTCCCCGGAGGACTTGCCGCCCTTGCCGCGCGCAAATGGAACCGCGTCTTTCAGGGAAATCATGTGCGCCTTCACGAGTTCGATGGATGGGCGGAGCATGGTCGCCCGACCGGGCAAAATCAAGTGCGGCGGTTGGGTCAGACGGTAGGGCCTCCCATCAGGCCGAAACGCTGCTTGATCCGGGTGAAAAGCTGGTCGCGGCAGGAACGGTAGGCGTCGAGGATCTGTTCGCGGCTGCCGGTGACGGTGGAAGGGTCGATGGTTGGCCAGTATTCCACGTCGAAGGACATGGTGCGGGTGAGCTCCAGCGCCTGGTGATGCGCTTCGGGGGCCAGGGTAACGACAAGATCGAAGGAGGTGTCGTGCAGGTCGGAGATGGCCACCGGCTCATGGCCCGAGATGTCGATGCCGATCTCGTCCATGACCGATATGGCGAAAGGATCGGTCTCGCCGGGCCGGACGCCTGCCGATCTCACATAGACGGTGTTGTTGGTGAGGTGCCGCATGATGGCGGAGGCCATGGGCGAGCGGATGGCGTTCATCTGGCACGCGAAAAGCACCGCGCCCGGCAATCCCTTTGCACGCGCGGGCACCGGGCCTTATCCCTTCCAATGCAATACGCAGATGAGCGTGAACAGGCGGCGCGCGGTGGGGAAATCCACCTCGATCTTGCCGGACAGGCGCTCCATCAGCAGCCGGCTGCCCTCGTCATGCAGGCCGCGGCGCCCCATGTCGAGCGCCTCGATGCGGCTCGGCGGCGCTGTCTTGATCGCCTGGTAATAGCTCTCGCAGATCATGAAGTAGTCCTTGATGATCTTGCGGAAGGGCGACAACGACAGCATGACGGCGTTGATGAGCTGCCATTGCCGGTCACTGACGGCGAAAACGAGCCGGCTTTCCTCTATGGACAGCCGCAGGCAATAGGGGCCGCCGCCCGCCATCAGCCTGAAGTGGTTGTCCTCCAGCAGGTCGAAGATGGCGACCTTGCGCTCATGGTCGATGTCGGCGGTAGAACGCCTGATGGAATCCTCGTCGAGGACGACTTCGGTCAGGCGGTCCGCATTGTCCTGGTCGCGGGTGTCAGTCATGGGAGCTGGCCTCGCTGACGCCGCATGACGCGATTACCTGCGGTTGATCCGGATGCCGATCGAGCGGCCATGCGCCTCCAGCCCCTCCGCCGTGGCCAGGGTCATGGCGGCGGGTCCGATGGCCGCCAGCCCATCCGGCCCGAGCTTGAGCACGGACGTGCGCTTCATGAAGTCGAGCACGCCGAGCCCGGAGGAGAAGCGGGCGCTACGGGCGGTCGGCAGCACATGGTTCGGTCCGGCCACGTAGTCGCCCACGGCCTCGGGCGTGTGGCGGCCGAGGAAGGCGGCGCCGGCGTTGCGAATCTCCTTCAGCAGGCTTTCGGGATCGGCGGTGGCGATTTCCAGGTGCTCGGGCGCGATGCGGTCCACCAGCGCGGGCGCCTCGTCCAGCGAGCGCACAAGTATGATGGCGCCGAAATCGCGCCAGCTCGCACCGGCAATGGCGCCGCGCGGCAGCGTCTTCAACTGGGACTCGACGGCCCTGGCGACCTCATCGGCGAAAGCGGCGTCGTCGGTGATGAGGACCGACTGGGCCGACTCGTCGTGCTCGGCCTGGGCCAGCAGGTCGGCGGCGATCCAGGCCGGGTCGTTCTCCCGGTCGGCGACCACCAGGACTTCGGAAGGGCCCGCTATCATGTCGATGCCGACGGTGCCGAACACCTGCCTTTTGGCGGCGGCGACCCAGGCGTTGCCCGGCCCGGCGATCTTCGCGACAGGGGCGATGGTCTGCGTCCCGTAGGCGAAGGCGGCGATGGCCTGCGCGCCGCCGACCCGGTAGATCTCGTCCACGCCCGCCAGTTTCGCGGCCAGCAGCACCAGAGGATTGATCTCGCCCCCGGGCGAGGGAACGGTCATGGCGACACGCGGCACGCCCGCGACCCGCGCGGGGACCGCGTTCATCAAAACGGAACTGGGATAGCTGGCGGTGCCGCCGGGCACATACAGCCCGGCCGCCTCGATGGCCGTCCAGCGGTGGCCGAGTTCGACGCCCGCCTTGTCGGTGTAGCGGTCGTCGCTGGGCAACTGGCGCTCGTGGTGGCTGGCGATGCGGTCGCGGGCCAGTTCGAGCGCCTTGCGGGTCCCGGCGTCCACCGAAGCCGCGGCCGCGTCGATCTCGTTCCCGGGAATGCGGATACCCGCCTTGCCAAGGTCGAGCCTGTCGAAACGCAGGGTAAGTTCGACGAGGGCCGCGTCGCCGCGCTGGCGGACGTCCGCGACGATGGCCCGCACGGCCGCGTCCACGTCCTCGGAGACTTCCCGCTTCATGCCGAGCAGGGCCTCGAAGCGCGCGGGGAAATCCGCCTTGGCGCTGTCCAGCCGGGTGACCATGATCGCTTCTCCCGCGGCGCGCCTCAGGAAGACTGCGCCTGCTCGCCGTCCTCGCTGTGTTCCGGCTTGCTGGCTGTCTCCCACACCGGCCCGAGGTCACCGAGTTCCACCTCGATGCACTCCACCTCGAGGCGGATGGCGCCGCCGCCGGCGAAATAGAGCAGGATGGCGCCGGAGGGTTCCTCGCCCGCCTCGAAGGCAATCGCCAGCAGGTTCAGCACCGCGTCCCTGGCGTCCAGCCGGATGCCCTGGAGCTGTGCCTTCTGTACCCGGTCGAAACGCAGCGCGGCGCGGCGGCGGCGGTATTTGCCGGCCTCGAGGCTTGCGCCCTCCCAGTCGAAGCGGTTGACCACCGCGGCCAGGCGATTCTGCTTCGGCAGGTAGGCGATATCGCCCACCCGCAGGACGGCGTCCTGCAGGTGCGCCGACAGGACCTGCAGGTCCTCGGCGTCCAGCGCGGCCAGTTTCAGCGAATCCGTCCCGGAATCCATTTCGGTACCTTGCTTCGGAGCAGCAGCAAAATCAGTAATTTGCATCCGCCCGTTTTGATAGCGGGCGCGGGGCGGGCTTGCAACTTCGCGAAATGCCCGGCTTTCAGGCGCTCAGGCGTTCGATGGAGGCTCCGCAGCCCCCGAGCTTGGCCTCGAGCCGCTCGAAGCCCCGGTCGAGATGGTAGACCCGGTTGATGACCGTCTCTCCTTCCGCCGCCAGGCCGCCGATGACCAGCGATACCGAGGCACGCAGGTCGGTCGCCATGACCTGGGCGCCGCGCATGCGCTGCACCCCGCTCACCCTGGCGGTATCGCCATGCAGCGAGATGCTGGCGCCGAGGCGCACCAGTTCCTGCACATGCATGAAACGGTTCTCGAAGATGGTCTCGCGGATGGTGGAGGTGCCGCCGGCCAGCGCCATGGCGGCCATGAGCTGGGCCTGCAGGTCGGTGGGGAAGCCCGGGAAGGGCTGGGTCTCGACCTCGACGGGCTCGAGCCGGGCGCCGTTGCGGGCGACGCGGATGCCCCGGTTGGTCTGCGTGACTTCGACGCCGGCCCCGCGGATGACGTCGAGGGCGGAGTCGAGCAGTTCGGAGCGCGCGCCCTCCAGCAAAACGTCGCCGCCGGTGGCGGCCACGGCGAGGGCGTAGGTGCCGGTCTCGATGCGGTCGGGCAGCACGCTGTGCTCGGCCCCGTGCAGGGCGTCAACGCCCTGCACGGTCAGGGTCGCGGTGCCGATGCCCTCGATGCGGGCGCCCATGGCCATCAGGCAGGTGGCCAGGTCGGCGACCTCGGGCTCGCGGGCGGCGTTCTCGATGACCGTCTCGCCCCTGGCCATCACGGCGGCCATGAGCACATTGTGGGTGGCGCCCACGGAAACCTTCGGGAAGGTCACGCGCCCGCCCTTGAGACCCGACGGGGCACGGGCGACCACATAGCCGCCTTCAAGCTCGATCTCCGCGCCCAGCGCCTTGAGGCCATCCAGATGCAGGTCAACGGGGCGCGTGCCGATGGCACAGCCGCCCGGCAGCGAGACGCGGGCGTTGCCCTCGCGGGCAAGCAGCGGCCCCAGGACCCAGAAGCTGGCGCGCATGCGCGAGACAAGCTCGTAGGGCGCGGTGGTGTCCACGATCTCGGCGGCGGTGAGACGGAAGGTGCGGCCTTCGTCCCTGCCCTGCCCCGCCCGCTTGCCGGCGATGCCGAGGTCGACGCCATGATTGCCAAGAATGCGCCCCAGCAGGCTCACGTCCGCAAGCTGGGGCATGTTGGAAAGGGTCAGCGTCTCGGGCGTGAGAAGGCTGGCGATCATCAGCGGCAGCGCCGCGTTCTTGGCTCCGCTGATCGGGATCGTGCCCTCGAGCCTGCGGCCGCCGCTGATACGGATTCTGTCCATTGACCCCTGCTTTCCCTCGATGGCCGTCGCCGGCGATCCCCGCGGCCCGGTTTCAACCGGTTTAGACGAGCGCCACCCCTATCGCAAGGCACGCCCCCCGCCCGCCTTAATCCTTAGCGCGCGTCTGCGGCGGCTTTTGGGCCTTTTCGGCTTCAGCCCGTGCCCTGGTCTTGCGCTTGCGCAGGTTCTCCCGGAGCTGCGCCGCGAGGCGTTTTCGACGCTCTTCCCGGCCTGCGGGCCGCTTTCCGCCGCCTTTCGCGGCATTTTCTCCATGCGTCATGGGCAGTTCTCTCCGCCGACAGTCTTATGCACCCATAAAGTGCATTTATCCAAATAGATGCACGTTAAACGTGTATTCACGACTTGCTGTTCAACTGGCCGGGCGTGACCTGAACGGCCCGAGGGCCGCCGTCAGCCAAGGAGGTGGACATTGACCACACCACCATATCAGGGAGTGGCGCCCGGTGCAGACCCCCGCACGGAGGCCGCCAGCCAGAAGCGGCCGGCGGCGGCCCTGAGCAGGTCCGCCAGCGGGGCATCGGCGGTGGAGTTCGCCATCGTGGCCCCTCTGTTCTTCATGTCGCTGATCGGCATCCTGGTCTATGGCCTGTATTTCGGCACCGTTCATTCCGTGCAGCAGATCGCGGCCGACGCGGCGCGGGCTTCCATAGCCGGCCTCAACGACGCCGAGCGCGTCAAGCTGGCCACCGACCATGTCCAGTTGAGCACCGCCAACTACCTGCTGCTCAATTCGGCGAAGATGCAGGTCGATGCCACGCCCGACGGCGCCGACTCGAACCTTTTCGTCGTCACCGTCACCTACGACGCCTCGGACCTGCCCATCTACGGCCTCGACAAGCTGGTGCCGGTGCCCCAGCCGACGATCCGCAGATCCGCCGTCATCAGGCGGGGCGGCTACTGAGCCTTCGGGAGGAGTCCGCCTCATGCCCCTGCGCAATCAACCCGCCCGGATGGACCTTTCCATGCGCCGCCTCGCACGGTGCCGGGAAGGCGCCGTGGCCATCGTCTCCGCGCTGGCGGTTAGCGTCATCCTGTGGTGCGTGGCCTGCGCGGTGGACATCGGCTCGCTCTACCTGGAACGGCGCACCGCGCAGGGCGCGGTCGATCTCGCCGCCATGGCGGCGGCCCGCGACATCGCCAACGCCGAAAGGCTCGCCCGGGAAACGCTGGACGCCAACCATGTCAGCTCCATAAGCCTGCTCACGGTCACGCCCGGCCACTACAGCGCCGATCCGGGCATCGACCCCTCGGCCCGGTTCACCGCGGGCGCCCAGCCCTTCAACGCGGTCCATGTGCGCATGCGCAACCGCGCCCCGCTGCATCTGGCCGGAGCTGTCATGGGCGTGCGCTCCTGGGAAATCGGCACGGAGGCAGTCGCCACCACCACCGCGCAGGGCGCGTTCTCGATCGGCTCGCGCCTGGCGCGGATCGAAGGCGGGCTGCTCAACTCCACGCTCGGCGCGATGCTCGGCGGCAATCTCTCGTTGACGGTGATGGATTACGAGGCGCTGGCGGACGCCAATATCAAGCTGTTCGAGTTCATGGACGCGCTGGCAAGCGAACTGAACATCACCGCGGGCACCTACAACGACGTGCTGGGCGCCAATGCCAGCGTCGCGCAGGTGCTGGACGCCATGGCGGAAGTCGCCTCCAACGGAGGTGACGCCGAAGCGGCGGCGGCGCTGCGTGCGCTGGGAGCACAGGCCGGCCCGTCCGTGTCGGTGCCGCTCGGAAGCCTTGTGGACGCAGGCCCCTATGGCGGGCTCAGCCTGCATTCGGGCGGCCCCGGTTTCAGCCCGAGCGTCAATGCCATGCAACTGGTGTCCGCCGCGGCCGCGATCGCCAACGGTGACAACCAGGTCTCGCTCAATCTCGGCGCCGCCATCCCGGGCCTCGCCAACGTGCGGGTGGACATGGCCGTCGGCGAGCCGCCGCAGCATTCGGCCTGGTACACGGTGGGCGAGCGCGGCGCGGTGGTGCGCACGGCGCAGACGCGCCTGCGCATCCTGACCGAGATCGCGCCGGGCGCGCTGCTGCCGGGCGTCTCGGTGCGGGTACCGCTCTACGCGGAGGTCGCCTATGGCGAGGCGCGCCTCGACGACGTCTCCTGCGGCGCCGATCCGGAACGCGATGCGCGGGCCACCATCGCGGCGCGGCCGGGGGTCGCGGAATTGTGGCTGGGAGAGGTGTCATCGGGAAGCTTCGCGGACTTCTCCGGCAGCCCCCAGGTCAGCAAGGCGAACCTGGTGCAGATTCCGCTGCTGAAGGTGACCGGGTCGGCCCATGCCGCCATCACCAACGTCCATGAGACGGAGCTCGAATTCGACTGGGGCGACGTGGAGGACGGCACGGTGCGGAGCGCCAGCACCCACGACATCCTGACCACCCTGCTCGGGTCGCTGGTAGGCGACCTCGACGTGGACGTGCAGGTGGGCGGGCTGGGACTTTCCCTGCCTGGGGTCATCGCCGGCGTGGTCCGGACCGCGCTCGCCGCCGCCACCCCCGCGCTGGACCGCCTGATCGGGAGCCTGTTGCAGGCCCTGGGGGTGACCGTCGGCGAGGTGGACATCCGCATGCACGGGATCCGCTGCGACGGCTCGGCCCTGGTGGGCTGATTCCGGCCCTTCGCGGGCGGCGCAAAGCCGCGCTTGCGGTCCCGGTGTCCCTGTGGCAAGTATGGCCCCGCTTTTCGGGACCGTTTCCGCGAGCAAATCAGCCGCCGTAGCTCAGGGGTAGAGCACACCCTTGGTAAGGGTGGGGTCGGGTGTTCAATTCACCCCGGCGGCACCATTCTCTTCCTTACATTTCAGCAGTCCCGCGGGCCGGCCTGCGGCCGCCGGCACGCGGCCATGGCGGATTCCTTCCCGCGCTTGCCGCCTGCGCGCCCTACTGGCCAAGCTTATAGCCGGTTCCGCCCTGATTCTGCGGCGGCGGGGACGGCGGGAAATTCAGGTCGATGTTCTTGCTGTCGAGAGCGTCGTTGAACTGGTTCCAGCGGGGCAGTACGTCGCTGCCGCGCTCCAGCAGGCGGCCCTGATTGTCGAGGATGAAGCGGATGCCGGCATCGAGATTGAGGGTGGGCCCGGTCCAGCCCTGGGGTCCGGTGACCTTGCCGCCGGTGCCGACGGAGACGAACTGCCCCGCATTGACGACAACCACCTGCCCGTTGGCCAGGGTGAGCGAAATCGAGCCCTCGACGACCACGACAAGCAGGTTCCCGGCCGCGTCGACATAGCCCTCGAGGATGGTGCCGCGAATGCCGATGGTCGCGGCGGGAGTGACAATGCGGTAGCTCTGCGGCCTGGCGGAGCCTGTCACGAAGCGGAAAGCGCCGACGCCGGCACGGATGACGACATCGCCGGTGCGCGTCTGCGGATTGTAAACGAAGCGGTCGAGGGAAATGCGCGAGGACGGCCCCACGGTGAGGCTGGTCTCGTCGCGGAACAGCAATTGCGCGGAGGACTCCGCTCCGGTGGCGATGACTTCGTCCTGGAAGACGCCCGCGCCGACGGAAATCACCCGCCGCTTGCCGCCGACCGTTCCGCTCACGTCATTCTTGGCGGCGGAAGCGACGCCGATCTGGGCGGCCTGCGACCAGGCCGGGACAGCCGGCAGAGACAGACAGGCGGCGATCAGGGCAGCAACGGCTGTGCGCATCAGAATTTCCTCACGGTCCGGATGCCGAAGACATGGTTGTCGAAATCCTCGGTGGGATCATTGGAGTCGTTGTGCTCGAAGCGGTAGTCGATGCGGAAATCGAACTTCGAGTCGAAGATGCCGGGGATCAGGAGATGAGCCGTCGGCTCGATGAGAACGTCCTCGCGGTCATTGATCGCGTTGGCGACGTTCTGGTCGTAGTCGCGCCAGTAGACGCCCAGGCCGCCGCCGAGCCAGGCGCGGCCGTCGGCGACCCTGGTGTAATAGACCGCGCGGGCGCCGGTCTCGACGAAATTGCCCACATAGATGTCGTTGCGGAACACCCGGCCGGGCCCGTCTCCGTCAGACCTGCTGATGACCACGCGCGGCAGGAAGAACAGGGCGTCGCCCTTGCGCAGCGTATCGGAGAACAGCCAGCGGCCGCTGATCTCGGCCAGCAGGCCGTCGCTGCCGTTGAAGTCGGAATTGACGTCGCGGTCGGAGACCGTGACAGCGAGCGACTGGGTGATGCCGTTGAACAGTTTCTCCAGGGTGAAGCGCACGAGCAGGTCGCGATAGAGCCAGTCGTCGTCGACCCAGCCGCCGCCGACGCCGGGGGCGACATGGAGGCGGGTATCCTTGCCGAGGTCGAAGACCGGACCGGTGACCACCGTGCCGACGACATCCGAGATTTCCTCGAGGTCCCCCTGAATCTGCGCGCGGCCGAAGGCATGGGTGCGCCAACGCCGGCTGCCAATAGCGCGCTCATCGAAGAGCGCGAGGGTGGCGTCGAAGGTGACGTCGTCCTCCTTGTAGGGCGAACCGTCGGGCGCCTGACGCGGGTTGGTCGCGTAGGAGACGCCGGTCTCCACCGTCACCTCGGTGACCGCGGGCTGCAGGCCGTGCTTCAGGCGCTTGTAGGCGCGCAGCACCTCGGGATGACCGGGGTGGGATGCCAGCACGCGCTCGTATGCGGCCAGCGCCTTGCGCGGCTCTCCGCGCCCGACCGCCAGTTCCGCGTAGCGCATGTTCAGGGAAGGATCGGAAGGGTTCAGCATCAGCCGGTCGAACACGACGGCCATCTCATCCGCCCGCACGGGACCCGCCGTGCCAAGAAGCGCGCCGCCAATAACGAGAAGACAGAACGCCCAGATCGACAGCCGTCCGCCCGATACCGATACGCCAGTCCCAGTCACTCGCCCGTCGTCCCCACGCCATGCGCCCGGAGGCGTTCCATGATCCTTGCGGCGGGACGCAGCCGACAGCGCGCCGGCCATAGCCCTTCCACATTCCCCCGGATTCCGGCAGTCCCTTGCCGGTGAGCCGATGTTCCCGAATTGCCCGGACACAGTGCAAGGCGAAACCGGGATCGCCACCGACCATTTCACGGGCCTGTGACTGTCCTACAACATGGTGCTCGCATAGCCTTTCGCCAAGGGCGCGTGAAGTCCGCAACTCCATAAAAAGACAGGGAAAAATGAGATCGAAAGCGGAACATTTTGTGGCGGCAACAGGGCAGCTTGCGATAGCGCTTCTATTGCTGGAGGTATCCTGCTTTCGCGCAACGGCAAATGACGAGGCCGCGTTGTGGAGGGCACTCGCCTCCGGAGGCCACGTCGCGTTGATGCGGCACGCAACGGCACCCGGTTATGGCGATCCGGCAAGCTTCACGATCGGCGACTGCACCACCCAGCGCAACCTTTCCGAGGAGGGCCGCGCTCAGGCGAAGCGGATGGGAGAAGCCTTCCGCGCGAACGGGGCGGGCAACGTGCGCGTCTATTCCAGCCAATGGTGCCGCTGCATGGACACCGCGGAGCAACTGGGCCTCGGGCCGGTGGAGGAACTGCCCGCGCTCAATTCCCTGCACGGACACGCGCAGAACGCCGGGCCGCAGCTAAAGGCATTCTCGCAGTTCCTGGCCGGACAGCCGCGGGAGGGGCCTTCCCTCGTACTGGTCAGCCACCATGCGACCATCGCCCGCTTCGTGGGCGCGGGCACCGCCTCGGGCGCGGTGGTGGTGGCGAGGCGCGACGGCGCGGGCGGACTTGAGGTGCTCGGCACCCTGCCCGCCCGCTGAGCGGAGGCGCTACTTTCCCTTCACGAGGGCGTCGCGGATTTCCTCGAGAAGCTGCACCTCGCGCGGCGGCGGGGGCGCATCCTCGGTATTTTCTTCCTGCTTGCGCTTCATCGTGTTCATGGCCTTGACCACCAGGAACAGGGCGAAGGCGACGATGACGAAGCTGATGATGGCATTGATGAACAGGCCGATGTTCAGGGTCACCGCGCCGGCGTCCTTGGCGGCCTGCAGGCTGGGATAGCTGTCGCCCTTCAGGGTGACGAACACGTTGGAGAAATCCACGCCGCGCGAGGCCAGGCCGATGACCGGCATCATGATGTCGTCCACCAGCGATTTGACGATACTGGTGAAGGCCGCGCCGATGACAATACCCACGGCCATGTCCACGACATTGCCGCGCATGGCGAATTCCTTGAATTCCTTCAGCAAAGTAGCCTCCCTGCCAGGATGATACGGTGGCCGCGGCCGATGGGCCGGAACCGGCAATCCGCCTTAACGCTACCGCCGGTTGCTGTCAAACACGCCGTCCCTGCGAAGGAATCGCACTGGTCCGTCCCGGGGGGCCGCTATAGACTTGGCGCAACAGCAAAAAGACTGGGCGCAGAAGCAAAACTGGGGCATCCGGCGGCTCGCATCCGGCCGCGCGGGAGGATTTAGCCGGCATGATCGACGGCTGGACAGTTATCACCGCCGCCTTCACCTATCTGGGCTTCCTGTTCGCGGTGGCCTATTTCGGCGACCGCCAGGCGCGGCTGAAACCGCATGTGGGCGGCCGGCCGGCGATCTACGCTCTCTCGCTGGCGGTCTACTGTACGTCGTGGACCTTCTTCGGCAGCGTCGGCCTCTCGGCGACCACCGGCCTCGACTTCCTTCCGGTCTATCTCGGTCCGATCATCATGATCGGCGCGTGCTGGCCGCTGATCCGGCGTATCGTGCATCTCTCCAAGACGCAGAACATCACCTCGATCGCCGACTTCATCGCGGCACGTTACGGCAAGAGCCTGACGCTGGCCGCCATCGTGACCGTCATCGCGGTGGCGGGAACGATTCCCTACATCGCCCTGCAACTGAAGGCCGTGTCGCTGTCGGTCACCACCCTGCTGGGGCCGGTCAACGTGTCGACGCCGGCGCTGCTCGACAATGGCGCGCCGGCCGACCTCGCCTTCATCATCGCGGTGACCATGGCGGCCTTCGCGGTGCTGTTCGGAACGCGCCACATCGACGCCACCGAGCACCAGGAAGGCCTGATGCTCGCCATCGCGACGGAATCGGTGGTGAAGGTGGTCGCCTTCCTCGCCGTCGGCGCCTTCGTCACCTTCTACATATTCGACGGGTTCAACGACCTGCTCAGCCAGGCCATGGCGCATCCCGACGTTTCGCACCTGTTCGAGCGAGGCTTCAGCGGCGGCACGTGGCTGACCATCACGCTGCTGTCCTTCTTCTGCGCGATCCTGCTGCCGCGGCAGTTCCACGTGGCGGTGGTGGAGAACAACTCCGAGAGCGAGATCAAGCGCGCCGCCTGGCTGTTCCCGCTCTACCTCGTCGCCATCAACCTGTTCGTGGTGCCGATCGCCATCGGCGGGCTGCTGATCTTCCCCAAGGGATCGGTCGACGCCGACATGTTCGTTCTCGCGCTGCCGATGTCGGCAGGTTCGGACGCGCTGTCGCTGGCGGCCTTCATCGGCGGGCTGTCGGCTGCGACCGCCATGGTG
Source organism: Hyphomicrobiales bacterium (assembly GCA_050248375.1). Classification (GTDB taxonomy): domain Bacteria; phylum Pseudomonadota; class Alphaproteobacteria; order Rhizobiales; family Methyloligellaceae; genus JAYZVT01. The sequence goes on from JBFWSL010000035.1 coordinate 18,113, forward strand.
ATCGTCGCCTCGGTGGCGCTCGCCATCATGATCTCCAACGACCTGGTGGTGCCGCTGCTGCTGCGGCGCGGACCGGTCGCGGCCACCGACCGGGAGGACATGAGCGGGCTGCTGCTGAACATCCGCCGCTCGGCCATCTTCCTCGTGCTGGTTCTGGCCTATGTGTTCTACCGCATGGTGGGCGACACGGTGGCGCTGGCCTCCATCGGGCTGCTGTCCTTCGCCGCCATCGCGCAATTCGCACCCGCCTTCTTCGGCGGCCTGATCTGGCGCCGGGCCACCGCGCGGGGCGCCATCGCCGGCATTCTCACCGGCTTCGGCATCTGGGGCTACACGCTGCTGCTGCCCTTCTTCGTCAAGTCGGGCTGGCTGCCGGAAGCCATCCTGCTGAACGGCCCGTTCGGACTGACCCTGCTCAGACCGCAGATGCTGTTCAACATGGAATTCGATCCGTTCACCCATGGCGTGGTCTGGAGCCTGCTGTTCAACCTGCTGGCCTATGTGACCGTATCCCTCCTGCGCGAGCCGGAGCCCATCGAGCGGCTGCAGGCGAACGCCTTCATCCAGGACGAGCTCTCGCGTCCGCCCGCTCCGGCCTTCAGGCTGTGGCGCACCAGCATCACCGTGGCGGAGCTGCAGCGCACGGTGGCGCGCTATCTGGGAGAAGAACGCGCCGCGCGCTCCTTCGCGGAGTTCTCGGTGAGCACGGGCAACCATTGCGATCCCGAAGGCGAGGCGGATGTGCAGCATCTGCGCTTCGCCGAGCATCTTCTGGCCAGCGCCATCGGCGCCGCGTCCTCGCGGCTGGTGCTGTCCCTGCTACTGAGGCGGCGTTCGGTGGGCGTGAAGTCCGCGCTCAAGCTGCTCGACGATGCCTCCGAAGCCATCCAGTACAACCGCGACCTGCTGCAATCGGCGCTCGATCAGGTGCGCCAGGGCATCTCGGTGTTCGACCGCGACATGCGGCTGATCTGCTGGAACCGCCAGTTCCGCGAAATCCTCGACCTGCCGCCCGAACTCGGCCGGGTCGGGGTGCCGCTGGTCGAGATCATCCGCTAGCTCGCCACCCGCGGCGACCTGGGACCCGGCCATGTCGAGGACATCATCAGCGACAGGG
>JBFWSL010000036.1:0-18544 GCA_050248375.1 Hyphomicrobiales bacterium
CTCGGCGTCGGTGTAGGGGCCCTACGTGTCGTAGACCGGGAAGCTGCTGCCGTCGGTCAGCGCGATCTCGCGCAGCGGCACGCGCACGTCGGCGTGGCCCTGCGGCGAGGAATAGACCTTGCGGCTCGCTGTCAGCGGACCGGTGGTGACTTCGGGCCGCATCAGGTCGCTGTTGCGCGTCGGCTTGTTCATCTCGGTATGTCCTTCCCTTGCGTATTACCGTGGCTGGGCAAGCCAGCCGAACCAGGTGAGCGCCGCTCCGGCGGCGGCGTAGAAAATGCCGGCCGCCAGCATGAAGTTGGTGTTCTTCATGAGCTTGTTGCCGGTTTTGCGGATGTTGTCGGCGAAAAGCATGCGCGCGATGCCCGCCGCGAGGCTGATCCAGCCGAAAACGGTGATGATGACGGGCCAGTCGGCCACCCATATGTTGTGCGAGGCCACGATCAGCAGGCCCATCACGAGCGCCATGAAGCCCGCGATGTAGATCAGCGCGTCGCTCTTGAGGAATTCCTTGCCAATGGCCCGGAAACCGGCGGGATTCGTCAGCAGCCCGGCGCCCATGACGACGAACAGGGGGCCAAGCACCTTCGCGATAAAGACCGATGCTTCCATCCTCGCCACTCCTTCGCACGCGCAAGCGGTCAGCCTGCAAATCGGGTCATGTCGTGGGGAGAAATCGCCGTGTTCCAGTCCCTACGCCGGCATGACCCGGATCAGGTTCAAGGGTGGTTGCGCGGACTTCAGCGCAATCTCAGCCGGCTGCCGCCGGCCCCCCTTGGAACTTGTCGAAGCAATGTGAGCCCTGCGGCCCGGGAAAGCAAGGGCGATGCGGGCTCGCGGCGCGGCTGGCGCGGCCGTTTCCGGCACGGGTAACCCTGTAACAACACACGGTAGCGTTAGCTGCTGATTTAATTCTATATTATGCGCCAAGCGGGGCAGAGAACAGTAACTGTGGCGTACTGCGGAGGGCGTAATGTTATCCACTCGCGACTACAAGGATTTTGGGCGATGGTCGATCGGCTCGAAGTCCAGGGCGAAGACCCAACCGGACTTCATTCCTGAAAAGCTGCGCACCGCCTACAAGCAGGCCTGCGTCATCATCGAGCTCAATCCCCGCGCGTCCGCTGTCATGGCGCGCTACTGCCTGCAGGAAATGCTGCGCGACTTCTGGGACCTGCCCGAGGTCCAGGAGGAAAGCCTCGCCAGGACGCTCGAGGCCGCCGCGGGCCGGCTGCCCCGCGAGACCCTGGCCGCCATCGACGCCGTGCGCGGCTTCGGCACCATCGGCGAGCAACTGCATGAAGATGTCCGCATGATGGTGGAGGCGACGCCTCAGGAAGCGGAAATGCTCATCCAGCTCGTGGAGACGCTGTTCCTGGATTTCTACGCCGACCGCCACCAGCGCGAGATCCGCGCCGCGTCCATCCGCGAGCAGGCCCGGATGCGAGCGGCGCAGGACACGGACAACGTGACCACGCTTGCCGCGCCCCACGCCCGCGTCGTTTCCCGGGCGGGCTGACGGGACAATTCTATCGGGGGGCGCCGGGCTGGGGACATTCCCGCCGGCGCCCGCCCCTCGCGGGAAACGGCGTCACGCCGCCCGGCGGTGATGGCGCCCCTCGCCCACTTCCTCGACGATCTTGGCCACGAAGGCCTTCAGGTCGCCCGGATTGCGCGAGGTGATGATGCCGTCGGAGACCACCACCGCCTCGTCCTTCCAGTTGGCGCCCGCATTCTCCATGTCGGTCCTGATGGACTTGTAGGAGGTCGCCTCGCGCCCATCCATCACGCCCGCCTCGATCAGCAGCCAGGGCGCATGGCAGATGGCCGCGACCGGCTTGCCGCTCGCCAGGAAGCTCTTGATCAGGGACATGGCGTCGGGGTCCACGCGCAGCAGGTCGGGGTTCATCTGCCCGCCCGGCAGCACCAGCGCGTCGTAGTCATCCACCCGGGCGTCGGTGATCTTGAGGTCCGCCTCCACCTCACGGCCCCAGTCGCCGTCCTTCCATCCGGTAACCGGCTGGCCGTTCGGCGTCGCCACATGCACCGTGGCGCCGGCCTTGCGGAGGTCGTCGCGTGGCACCTCCAGTTCCGACTGCTCGAAGCCCTTCGTCGAGACGATGAGAATTTGCGCTTCGCTGATCTTCGTCATGAGTCACTCCTGACTGAGATTTTCCGGGATCGGCCGTTACGGCTTGCCCCATGAACAAGCCCTCTCCTGCTTTGTTCCGGGGATAGCCGATCAAATCCTGCGGACGGTGGCCGCGTGCCGGGTTATGCTGCGGACCTTGCCGCAGCCGGGGCCCGCGCACCATGTTGCTCTACCGCGTCCTGATGGGTCTGGCCGCCGCCGGGGCCACCGTCGTCGTCTATTTGTTCATAACCGGACTTGCCGACGGGTCGGTGTCTTCATTCAACATGGGGCTGTGGATCGGTCTGCTCGCCGCCGTGGCCGCCGTCATCGGCGGCGGCGGCGTGCTGCGCAGCAAAGGCCGCACGGGCCTCGCCAGCCTGGTGCTCGCCATCCTGGCCGTTCCGGCGGCGCTCTACGGCGTCCTCATGCTTGTCCTGATCCTGACCGTCGACCGCTGGAACTAGCCGGCGGTTCCCCGCCATACAGGGAAATGCTAGGGCATGATCGGGAAGAGATGCCCTTGGGCTGGACCGGGGGATGGTTTCATCTTGCCGTCCAGGCAAGTCTGCATGGCCAGATGATACGCCGGGGAAACGGCCGTGCGCCGGAGAAATGCGGGCCGATGACCCAGGACCTCAAAGCCGACGTCGCCGTCATCGGCGGCGGCATCATGGGCAGCGCGGCGGCGTATTTCCTTGCCGCATCGGGTTCGGCCGGCGATGTCGTGGTCATCGAGCCCGACCCCGCCTATGCCCGCGCGGCCACGCCGGCGGGCGCGGGCGGCGTGCGGCGGCTGATGTCGCGGCCCGAGAACATCCGCATGTCGCAGTTCAGCCTCGACTTCTACGCGGGCTTCGCCGGGACTATGGCGACGCAAGACGGACCGGCGGATATTTCCTTCCGCCGCCAGGGCTATCTGTTTCTCACCGGCGCGCAGGGCGTCGATGCGCTCACACTCAATCACCGCACCCAGACGGAGGAAGGCGTCGAGGCCGATCTGCTGGAACCGGCACAGTTGCACGACCGCTTTCCCTCTATCGGCCTGGACGGCGTGGCGCTCGCCTGCCATTCCCCCCGCGACGGCTGGATCGACCCCCATGCCGCTCTCATGGGCTTCCGCAGGAAGGCGCAGCAGCTCGGCGTCACCTATGTGAAGGACCGCGCCGCGGCGCTGGAGACATCGGCAAGCGCCGTCACCCGCGCCCGGCTGGAGGGCGGCGGCTCCGTCGCGGCCAAGCTGTTCATCAATACCGCCGGCCCCTGGGCGGGCGAAGTCGCCGCCATGACCGGCGCCAGGCTTCCGGTCGTGCCTCTGTGCCGTGTGCAGCACTACTGGGAATGCGCCCACGACATCGAGCCGCTGCCCCTCGTGAAGGACGACAGCGGCGCCTTCTTCCGCCCCGAAGGCAAGGGCTTCGCGGGCGGACGCCCCAGCTTCGACATCGAACCCGGATTCATCTGGGACGTGGACCGCGGGTTCTTCGCCAACTATTTCGAGGAAACCGTGTGGCAGTTGCTGGCCAACATGGTGCCGAAGTTCCAGGACATCCGCCTGAAGCGCACATGGGCCGGCCACTACGGCCAGAACCTGCTCGACGGCAACATGATCATCGGCCGCTATTCCCCCGGCCACGGCAACATTCTCGTCGCCTGCGGCTTCTCCGGCCATGGCATCATGCACGCCCCGGCAGTGGGCCGCGCGCTGGCCGAGCTGGCGCTGCATGGCGAATACCGCACGCTCGACCTGACACGCATGGAGTTCGGCCGGGTGCTGCGGAACGAACCCTACGCGGAGGTGGGCATCAAATGACCACGATCGTTCCGGCGGAACCCGAAGGCTCCTCGCCGCTCGTCTCCACCGGCTGGCTGGCGCGCAACCTGCACCGCCCCGATATCCGCGTCGTCGATGTGCGGTGGAAATCCCGCTTCGAGAACGGGCGCGGCATCAGCATGGACGACCGCGAGGCATATCTCGCCGGACATATTCCCGGCGCCGTCTTCGCCGGCATGGCGAGCGAGCTGTCCGATCCCGCCCATCCCGTTTCGGACATGCTGGCCGGACCGGAGGACTTCGCCCGCGCCATGAGCCGGCTCGGCATCGGCAGGGACACCCTCGTCGTTGCCTGCGACGACATGGGCTTCCCGCTCGGGGCCGCGCGGCTGTGGTGGGCGCTCAACGTTCACGGGCATGAGCGCGTGCGCGTCCTCGACGGCGGCCTGCGCCAGTGGCGGCTGGAGGGTCGCCCGCTGTCGTCGGACGTGCCCGATGTGCAGCCCGCCGCTTTCGTGCCCCGTCCACGTCCCCACTGGATCGCCACCAAGGCCGACGTCACCGCCGCGCTCGGCGATCCCGGCACGCTCGTCATCGACTGCCTGACCCCGGAGCTCTACGAAGGACGCGGCGACCGCCACATGTGGGGACAGCGCCCCGGGCATATTCCCGGCGCGGTGAACGTTCCCTACATGGCCAACGTGGACAGGGACCTGGCCCGCCTGACGGTCGAGGAACGCGGCGAATTGCTCGCCGGCGGCCGCCCGCTCCCCTTCGGCGACGCCGGGATGCTGCGCCGGCTTTACGCCGACGCGGGCCTGAAGCCCGGCCAGCGGGTCATCACCTATTGCGGGCGCGGCTACGCGGCATCCTGCGGCTTCCTCGCCCTGAAAATCCTCGGGCACGACGACGTGCGCCTGTATGACGGCTCATGGTCGGAATGGAGCGCCGACCCGGACCTGCCCATCGAGACGGGGACGCGGCCACCGGCATGAACCGGCGGCCTACTTCCCGTAGGGATTGCCGTAGTCGAGAAGCGAGGCGGCCTTCTGCCCCTTGTCTCCCTTGACGTATTCGACATGCCAACTGTCCTGCCGGCCCCCGCTGATCTCGCCGATGAGGCAGTGCAGCCAGCGCCAGATGATCTCGTCCTCCACCTCCAGCAGGGACTCGACCCTCGAAAAATCAAGGTGTCTGGGAACGGAGCCCGGTTCGCACCACGCCGCGTATCTCTCCAGCACCTTCCGGATGAACGGACGCACGAGCACCGGCGGCCAGGCGGCGCGCAGAAAGGCGAAGTCCACGTATCTGTGCTGGGGCTCGCCGGTCTTTGCCGGTTCGGTGGCGATGCGGAAATAGTCCGCCATCCTCTCCGCAACGAAATCGCGGTCGGCCGGACTCTCGATTCTCGCGGCCATGTCCGCGATGACTGTCACCTGGGCATCGAGCTCGCCGGCCTTCGCCTTCTCCAGATTGTCCCTGATCGGCGCGGAAACGCCCCCGGTCCGATCAAGGAAGGCATCGAGTTCCGCCGCGCGCCGTCTGCTCTCCTCCGCCTCCCTCCTGGACTCCCCTATGAAATCCCTCAGGTTCCAGGCGATCCACACAACAACGGCGGCGGCCGGCAGCAGGCCCACGGCGCCATAGGCCTGCCAGGCGAGCCATTGCCCGCCAAGCAGGAGGGCGAGCAGAAGAATGATGACCACATTGCCCATTGCTTCATGCCGTTCAGCCGCCGGACTTCGACTTCCACTCCTGCCAGGGTGTCGGTTTCAGCGGTTCGGCGCAGAGATCGAATGTCAGCTTGTCCCCGGCATGCGCCGGATACAGCGTCTCCACCAGCGGATCGTGCCCCGGGATGACGCGCTCGGGCGGCGCGCCAAGCTCGAAGATGCGCTCGTAGCCCGCGCACAGTTCCGGCAGGCTGGCCACGACGGGATGCGGGTTCTGTTCCATCACCGTGTCGTAGAAGTGGGCCGCGTCGGAAGCGATGACCATCGGCCCCGCCTTCGATTCGACGCGCACCACCTGCAGCCCGCCCGAATGGCCGCCGACCAGATGCACCGACACGCCGGGCGCCACTTCCGCGTCGCCGTCCACGAAGCGCACCCGCGACCTGAAGTTGGCCTCCACCACGTCCACCACATGCTCCACGTCGAACACGCGCCGGCAGGCGGGATAGCGCATGGGCCTGCCGGTGGCGTAGGCCACCTCACGCTCCTGCACCACGAACTCGGCCTTGGGGAAGGACGGCACCGAGCCCGCATGGTCGAAATGCATATGGGTGAGGATCACCATGGGCACCGTCCCGGCGTCCACGCCGATGGCCTTGAGCGCGGCTTCGGGATGGCGGATCAGGTCGCGGCCACGCCGTTTCGCCGCGTCCTCGCCATAGCCGCAATCCACCACGATGGTCCGCGCGCTGTTGCGCAGCACCCACAGGAAATAGGTGATGGCGCGGGTGCCCTCATGCGGGTCCGGCGAGAAGATGTAGTATTCGCGGCTGGGCCGCTGGAAGCGCGCGTACACCACCGCGTAAACGTCATAAGGCTCCTCCGGCTGGGACATTAGCCCTTTCCCCTTCCGTCGCTCAGTTTCTCCAGATAGCGGAACAGCTCCGTGTGGTCCGCGGGCGGACCCAGCTCTTCGGAGGCATCGTGCAGCAGTGCGCTGACCTGCTCCAGGGTCGGAGCCTTCACCTTGAGCGACCGCGCCAGGTCGCGCGCCATGCCCACGTCCTTGTCCATAAGGTTCAGCGCGAAGCCCGCGTCGAATGATTCCGAAAGGATGAAACGCTTGAGCTTGTTCTGGGTGGTGTTGTTCCAGCCCGTGGAGGCGTTGATGATGTCCGTCATCGCGTCCGGGTCGAGCCCGAAGGCGCGCGCGACCAGCACCGCCTCGCAGGTTGCCGCCAGCCCCGCCGACGACACATAGTTGTTGAGCGCCTTGATGGCGTGCCCGGCTCCGAGCGGCCCGGCGCGGAACACCTTGCCCATCGAGGAGAGCAGACCCTCGACCTCGCCGATGCGCGCCGCGTCGCCGCCCGCCATGATGGCAAGGGTGCCGTCCCTGGCCTTGCCGACGCCGCCCGAGACCGGCGCGTCGATCAGCGCGATGCCCCGCGCCTCCAGCTCCGCGCCCAGCTCGCGCGTGCCCATGGGCTCCGACGAGCTCATGTCGATCAGCGTACCGCCCTTCCCCATGCCTTGCGCGATGCCGCCCTCGCCCAGCACCGCCTCGCGCACGATCCTGCCGGTGGGCAGCATGGTGATGGCGACAGCGCAGGACGCGCCGAGCGCCTTCAGGTCCGTCGCGGCCGATACGCCCTCGATGCCCGTCACCCGCGCCAGCGCCTTCGGGTCGCGGTCGAAGGCGGCCACCCGATACCCGGCTTTCGCCAGGCTGTTCACCATGGGCGCGCCCATGCGTCCGATACCGGCGAAGCCCACCGGGACTGTCATGGATTTCCCTCCCTTTCGGCAGGCAGAGTAAGCCAAAGGAACGCCCCCGCAAGCCCCTGAATCCGGTCCCGGAATCGCTTTCGAAAGCCTGCGTCAATTGTGCGGCATCCGCCGATTGACTTGGCCCCGGCCCGTGATATGGAAGCGGCCTCGCGTGGGTTTGCCGCAATTTCAGGCAGCTCCGGGAGCCCCGTGGGCCCCGGCAGCCACGCGCCGGAGCGCAAGGAGCGCCCAGCCGGGGAGGAAGTCCCCCCGATGCCGATTTTGCAGAATTCCAAAGGATTGACGTGACGCGATGAACGCCAAGACACGCGATGCCACCACTATTAACCCCGACCCGCCGCGCAAGCGGTCCTTCTTGGTGCGGATCCGCATCCCCTTGCTGCTGCTCACCATCGGAGCCCTCGTCTTCGGCGGCTACCTGTACTGGCAGCACACCCAGGACTACCCGTCCACCAACGACGCCTATGTCAGCGCCCATGTCGTGCACGTGACGCCGCAGGTGGCCGGTCCGGTGGTCAAGACCTATGTCAGGAACAACGAGCTGGTGCGCGCCGGCGACCCTCTGGTCGACATCGACCCCGCCCCCTACGACATCGCGCTGAAGAGCGCCTCGGCCCAGTTCGACCAGGCCGTGGACGCCGCCGGCAAGCTCGCCGACAAGGTCTCCGCCGCCGCCGCCAGGGTTGCCGACAAGCGCGCCGCGCTCGATACGGCACGCAAGAACTTCGACCAGGCCAAGAGCGAAGTGCAGGCCGGCACCTCCCCCCAGCAGAAATTCGACGAGGCCGCCGCCGCCCTCTACAAGGCCGAGCAGGAATTCAGCGACGCCCAGGGCGAGCTGTCCAAGGCGCAGGAGGACATCGGCAAGGGTCCCCAGCGCGGCCAGCTCCGCCTCACCGCCGCCGCGTTGCAGAAGGCCGAGCTCGACCGCACCAACACCAGCATCGCCGCCCCCGTGGGCGGCTGGGTCTCCGGCCTCGACCTGCGCCAGGGCGCAATGGCCCAGCCGGGCCGCCCGCTCGTCACCATCGTCGAGAACGGCGCCTGGTGGGTGGACGCCAACTTCAAGGAGACCGACCTCACCCGCATCCGCCCCGGCCAGAAGGCGACCATCAGGATCGACATGTATCCGGGACTGATGCTCGAGGGCGTCGTGGACAGCATCAGCGCCGGGTCGGGCGCGGTGTTCTCACTGCTGCCGCCGGAGAACGCCACCGGCAACTGGGTGAAGGTGACCCAGCGCTTCACCGTCCGCGTCTCCATCCCCAAGCCGCCGGTGGACCGTGACCGTCCGCTGCGTGTCGGCGCCAGCGCCCTGGTCACCGTGGACACGACGGAAACCGCGAAGTGAGCGTTCTCTCCGCGCCCGCGAAGGACGAGACGGCCCCCATCCCCGTCGCCCTCGTGGTGGCGGTGGTGATGACCGCCATCCTCGACATCCTGGACATCACCATCGTGAACGTGGCCATGCCCCACATGCTGGGCGCGTTCGGCGCGACCCCGGACCAGATCACCTGGGTGCTGACCTCCTACCTGATCGCCACCGCCATCGTCATGCCGCTGACCGGCTATCTGTCCAGCCTGCTGGGACGCCGCCGGCTGCTCATGTACGCCATCTCCGGGTTCATCGTCTCCTCGGCCCTGTGCGGCACGGCCCAGAACCTGGAATCGATGGTCATCTTCCGCCTGATGCAGGGCGCCTGCGGCGCGGTGCTCATCCCGCTGGCCCAGGCCATCCTGTTCGATGCCTTCCCCTCCAACCAGCGCGGCCAGGCCATGGCCGTCTTCGGCCTCGGCGTCATGGTGGCGCCGGTCATGGGCCCGCCCTTCGGCGGCTGGCTCACCGAGACACTGGGCTGGCGTTCCGTCTTCTACATCAACGTTCCGCTCGGCCTCATCGCCCTGCTGCTCGCCCTCGGCCAGTTGCCGCGCCGCGAGATCCGGCCGCTGCGCACCGACTGGACCGGACTGCTGCTCATGGCCCTCGCCATAGGCTCGCTGCAGTTCGTGCTCGATCAGGGCCAGTCGCTCGACTGGTTCTCGTCCCACTGGATACAGGTCTTCGCCATCACCTCGACCGTCGCCGGCGCCGTGTTTCTCATCCGCGGCTGGGGCTACGCCGGCAACATCGTCGACCTCGGCCTGTTCCGGGACCGCAATTTCGCCGCCGCCACCCTCGTCATCTTCGCCTTCGGCATCGGCATGTTCGGCACCATCGCCCTGCTGCCGCTTCTCACCCAGAAGCTGATGGGCTATCCGGCCGATACCGCGGGCCTGCTGTTCATGCCCCGCGCCATCGCCAGCGCCATCACCCTCGCCATCACGGGCGGCGTGCTGGTGAAGCTCATCGACGCCCGTTACCTGGTCGCCACCGGCCTGTTCATGGCGGGCATCGGCACCTTCTTCATGGCCAACTACAGCCTGGACGTGGATGCCTGGGCGCTGATCTGGCCCGGCATCGTCATCGGCGTCGGCATGGGGCTGTTCTTCGTGCCGCTTACCACCATCGCCTTCGACACCATCCCCCAAGGCAAGAGCGACGAGGCCGCCGGCCTGTTCTCGGTGCTGCGCTCCATCGGCGCCTCCACCGGCATCGCCATCGTCGGCTGGCTGCTTGTGCGCCAGAGCCATGTGCACTGGCAGGAGCTGACCTCCCATGCCTCTCCGTCGAACCCGGCCGTCTACCGCTACCTCGACAAGGTTGGCATGACGATCAACGACCCTGGGGCCGCGTCCCTGCTGGCGCGCGAAATCTCCCGGCAGGCGCAGATGCTCGCCTTCGTGGATATGTTCTGGTTCCTCGGCTGGGCCACCCTGGGAGTGCTCGCCTTCATGCTGCTCATGAAGAAGCCGGTCAATATCGGCAGGGACGTGCACGCCCACTAGGAGATTGTGAGCAATCCGGACCCCTGCTTTCGCGGGGGTTTCGATTCTTTTACGCTCTCGAAACCCCGGCGAAGGCCGGGGTCCAGCGGAATGCGCCGTAAGAGTTCGGAGCGGCATGGACCCCGGGCCAAGCCCGGGGTTTCGCCAGACTGTGAGAGAACACGAAACCCCGGCGAAGGCCGAAGTCCAACCGCCATTCACGCGCCCACGCCCCTTGCATGCCGCCGCCGCCGTGCTATGCACATCAGGCCTTCCCGGTTTCTGGAACCGAACGTCCCGCCAAATGGAACTTCTCTGGATCCCCATCAGCATCGGCGCTGCCCTGATGCAGTCCGTCCGGACCGCGGCGCAGAAGAATTTCAATCAGCGGCACTCGACCATGGTGACCACCTACGTGCGCTCGCTGTTCGGCCTGCCGCCGATGATCCTGTTCCTCTGGGCTGTCAGCGTGCTCACCAGCGGCGAGCAACCGCATTTCAGCACAGCCTTTTTGTTGCACTCGGCTGGCGCGTCGATTTCACAGGTATTGGCCACCTATCTGCTGATCCGCCTGTTCACGCTGCGGAATTTCGCCATCGGCACCACGCTGACCAAGACCGACGTGATGATCACCGCTCTCATCGGATCGGCGTTCTTCGCTGAAAGCATTGATGGATTGGGATGGGTGGCGATCCTGTTCACCGTCGTGGGCGTGATCCTGATCTCGGTGGCCCGCACCGGCGTCGATGCGCTCACCGCCGGCCGCAGCGGCATTTTCGCCGCCCTGGTGTCGAAGCCCACCCGGATCGGCCTCGCCACCGGCGCCGCCTTCGCCCTCTCCTACCTGTTCCTGCGCCAGGCGAGCATCTCCCTCGGCGAGGCCCATTTCCTCGTGCGCGCCGGCTGGACCGCCGTCGCGGTCACCGTCCTGCAGGTGGTGCTGCTCGGCATCTGGCTGGTGGTGCGCGAGCCGAAGGGCCTGCGCTCCATGTTCCCCGACTGGCGCATGTGCACCTTCATCGGCATCACCAGCGCGCTCGGTTCCATCGGCTGGTTCACCGCCATGACCATTCAGAACGCCTCCTATGTGAAGGCGGTTGGCCAGGTGGAGACCATCTTCTCCCTCGCCATCTCCTGCCTCTATTTCAAGGAGAAGTTCAACGCCGCCGAGCTCATCGGCATCGCGGTGATCGTGGCCGGGGTGCTGCTGTTCCTGCTGTAGATCAAGGATTTTCCGCCGGGAACAGCCATATTCCGGGAACCTTTCACATCCATGCCACTTTTCAGTGGCAGCACCTCTCCCAAGGAGCAAGGAGAACGCCCATGAAAACCCTGGCAGTCACTCTCGGCGCCGCCGCCTTCGCCGCCGCCGGCCTTTTCGCGGCCCTTCCGGCAGGCGCCGCGGACGTCCCCGCCCACTACCCGCCGGCCGGAGGCAACTGGAAGCCGGCCGCCACCTATGAGTGCTTCGCCGTTTTCGCCAGAAAGCGCGACGGCTATGGCGAGCAGATCACCCGCTACGGCCCCGAGGCGGTCAGCGAGATCGGCGATCTGCGCTATCCCGACGGCCGCAGGCTGAACAACCGCGTTCGTTCCGTGCGTACCGGACAGGGCGCCTGGCTCGAGCTCTATAACGGCCGCGACTTCCGCCGCGTGATCCATCGCGTCGGGCCGGGCTCGGTGGTCAATCTGGTCCTGCCCAGCACCGACAGCTATCGCCTGAGCTGCGAGCCGCCCGTGATTCAGACCCGGGCCTGGTAAGGCGGCCTGACAGGGGTTTCGCGCCCGCGTGAAGCCGCCCGCGAAGCGCGGGTGCGTGTCAGTTCTGGAAGGGGTCCGTGACGAGGATGGTGTCCTCGCGCTTCGGGCTGGTGGAAAGCATCGCCACCGGCGCCTCGATCAGTTCCTCCACCCGCCGCACATACTTGATGCACTGGGCAGGCAATTGCGCCCAGGAGCGTGCGCCCGCGGTGGATTCCGGCCACCCCTCCAGCGTTTCGTAGATGGGCTTCACCTGCATCTGCGCGCCCTGCGCCGCCGGCAGGTGGTCGATCTTCTCGTTGCCCAGCATGTAGCCGGTGCACACCTTCAGTTCCCTGAAGCCGTCGAGCACGTCGAGCTTGGTCAGCGCGATGCCGTCGATGCCGGCCACCTTGAGCGTCTGGCGCACCAGGCAGGCATCGAACCAGCCGCAGCGCCGCGGCCGTCCGGTGACGGTGCCGAACTCGTGGCCGCGCTCGCCCAGCGTCCGGCCGGTCTCGTCGGTCAGCTCGGTCGGAAACGGCCCCTCGCCCACCCGCGTGGTGTAGGCCTTGGTGATGCCGAGCACGTAGTTGAGAGCCCCGGGGCCGATGCCCGAGCCGGTCGCCGCCTGCGCCGCCACCGTGTTGGACGAGGTGACATAAGGGTACGTGCCGTGGTCGACGTCGAGCAGCGCCCCCTGCGCGCCCTCGAACAGGATTCGCTTGCCCTGCCGGCGCTGCCCGTCCAGCAGCGCCCAGACCTGGTCCATGTAGGGCAGCACCTTGGGCGCGATCTCCGAGAGCTCCGCGCACAACTCGTCCGCCGAAACCTCCGGCTCGTTCAGGCCCCGCCGCAACGCATTGTGATGGGTCAGCAGCCGTTCGATCTTGGGCTTCAGGTTTTGCAGGTTCTTCAGGTCGCGCAGGCGAATGGCCCGGCGGCCCACCTTGTCCTCGTAGGCGGGACCGATGCCGCGGCGGGTGGTTCCGATCTTGCCCGCCCCGGCCGCGTTCTCGCGCAGCGCGTCCAGCTCGCGGTGCAGCGGCAGGATCAGCGTGGCGTTTTCGGCGATGCGCAGGCTGTCGCGGGTGATTTCGACGCCCTTGGCCCTGATCTGCTCGATCTCGCCGGTCAGGGCCCAGGGGTCCACGACGACGCCGTTGCCGATGACAGACAGCTTTCCGCCCCGCACCACGCCCGAGGGCAGCAGCGACAGCTTGTAGGTGACCCCGTCCACCACCAGCGTATGGCCGGCATTGTGGCCGCCCTGGAACCGCACCACCACGTCGGCGCGCTCCGACAGCCAGTCCACGATCTTGCCCTTGCCCTCGTCGCCCCACTGGGCGCCGACGACCACGACGTTGGCCATTGATCCGATTCCCTTGCTGTTCCTGCCCCGGACAAACTTACGGCCCCGCGCTGAACCCGGGGCCGTAGGCATTTATAGCGCGCTCCTCCCGCCGGTGCGAGCGTGAAACTCGCCCGCGCAGCGCGGGGCTGCCATGTGGGGGTAATCGCTTTACGCTCGCCTGCGGAGAGCCTAACAAGGGCCTCCCTCCAGCCTGAACCGACTGCCGACCGAAAGCCCCATGCTCCGCAGCCTGATGACCGCCCTCTATTCGAAAGCGTGGCTGCTGCTCACGCTGACGGCCCTGTTCTGGGCGGGCAATTTCGTCATCGGCCGCGGCGTGCACGAGCTGGTGCCGCCCATCGCCCTGGCCTGGTGCCGCTGGGCGCTGGCCACCGCCATCGTCATGCCTTTCGCCCTGCCGCATGTCCGGCGCGACTGGCCGGAGATACGCAGGGGCCTGCCCGAGCTTCTGTTCCTCGGCACCATCGGCGTGGCGAGTTTCAACACCCTGAGCTATCTCGGCCTCAACCACACCACCGCCCTGAACGCGCTGGTTCTGCAATCGAGCGGGCCGGTGCTGATCGCGCTGACCTGCTTCATGCTGTTCCGCGACCCGCTAGGCCCACGGCAGATTCTCGGCATCGCCATTTCCCTGACCGGCGTCCTCAGCGTCATCCTCAACAGCCATCCCGAGGCGCTGACGGAACTGCGGTTCAACCGTGGCGACCTGCTGGTGTTCCTCGCCCTCGTCTTCTGGGGCTTCTACACCGCCTGCCTGCGCTACCGGCCGAAGATCCACTGGCTGAGCTTCATCGCCACCACTTTCGCCATCGGCACCCTGGTGATCACGCCCCTGTTCATCTGGGAACAGACGGCTTACCGGCAGATCAGCTTCGATCCGCCGACCCTGGCGTCCATCCTGTACGTGGCGATCTTTCCGAGCATCCTCGCCTACATCTTTTTCAATCGGGGGGTCGAGCGTGTCGGTGGCGCAACCGCCGGCATCTTCCTGCAGATGGTGCCCGTGTTCGGTTCCGGCATGGCTATCGTCTTTCTGGGCGAGCAGGTGCAACTCTACCACGTCATCGGATTCACCCTTGTCATCCTGGGGGTCACGCTTGCCACTCGCGGCGCGCGGCGCATCGGCATGCGCAGCGCCGGGATGCGCAGGGACTAGCCGTCCCGGGAACCGAAAGTCTCCACTGGCGTTACCTCCCCAGACAGCCGGAGAGGACTCCGGCATTTCTCCGACGGGAGCACCCATGAAGCCTTTCCATTATTTCTTCGCGGCCACGGTCAGCGGCTATCTGCTCTTCGTCCTGCCTGCTTTCGCCAAGGAGTGCCCCGCCGGTACCACGGCGGCGGTTCAGAGCGACGAGGCCAGGACCGTCGAACAGAAGACCGACGAGATCGTCGCCAACGCCAAGACCGACCCGCAGACCGGCGAGAAGGAAGCCTCCACCGGTGCGGCCAAACCGGACGAGAACTGGTTCGGCTGCGACCCGGCCTCGGAGGACTTCGAGAAGTGCAAGTCGGAAAAGGGCCGGCAGCAGGAGGCGAAGGCCGACGACGCGACCTCTTCCGGCACGTCCGGCCGCGTCGCCGCCACCCCGTCCGGGGAATGCACGGATCCCAACAAGGGCTGAAGCGCGCCAGGCGGACCCCGAGCGGGCCCCGAGGGCGATTCACCAACAAAAAAAAGGCCGCGGACCTGTTGGTCCGCGGCCGTTTGCGTTCGCGATGCCTTCAGAAACTCAGGCGCTTGGCCTGCACCACATGGGGCAGCGCCTGCACCTGCTTCAGCACCTCGTCGGAGACCGG
Source organism: Hyphomicrobiales bacterium (assembly GCA_050248375.1). Classification (GTDB taxonomy): domain Bacteria; phylum Pseudomonadota; class Alphaproteobacteria; order Rhizobiales; family Methyloligellaceae; genus JAYZVT01. The sequence continues at coordinate 15,150 of JBFWSL010000036.1, forward strand.
CCCGTCCGTCTCGATCAGCGCGATGGCGTCGCCGCCCGGCTTGTCGCGTCCGAGGTTGAAGGTGGCGACGTTCACGTCGTTCTTGCCGAACAGCGTGCCGATGGCCCCGATATAACCGGGCTTGTCGGCGTTGGTGGTGTAGAGCATGTGCTTGCCGAGCTCGGCCTCCATGGAGATGCCCTTCACCTGGATGATGCGCGGCTTGCCGTCGGAGAACACCGTGCCCGCCACCGAACGCTCCTGCCGCTCGGTCTTCACCGTCAGCCGGATGTAGCTCTCATAGGCGCCCTGCTGCGCACGCGTCACCTCCTCGATGGAGATGCCGCGCTCCTTGGCCAGCGACGGCGCGCTGACCATGTTGGCGCCCTCCAGCATGGGCTTCAGCACGCCCGCGACCGCCGCCGCCGTCAGCGCCCTGGTGTTCAGCTCCGCCACCTCGCCCACATATTCCAGCCGCACCGTCCTGATGCCCGTTTCGGTGAGCTGGCCGGCGAAGGAGCCGAGCTGCTCCGCCAGCGTCACCAGCGGCTTCATCTTCGGCGCTTCCTCCGCCGTGATGGAAGGGAAGTTCACCGCGTTGGAGATGGCTCCCGTCAGCAGGAAGTCGGAGATCTGCTCCGCCACCTGCACGGCGACGTTCTCCTGCGCCTCGGTGGTCGCCGCGCCCAGATGCGGCGTGCAGATGACGCCCGGCACGCCGAACAGCACGTTTCGCTTCGCCGGCTCCTCCGCGAACACGTCCAGCGCCGCGCCCGCCACATGGCCGGATTCGATCGCCTCCTTCAGCGCCTGCTCCACGATCAGCCCGCCGCGCGCGCAGTTGACGATGCGCACGCCTTTCCTGGTTTTCGCCAGCGCCCCGGCGTCGAGGATGTCGCGGGTCTTCTCGGTGAGCGGCGTGTGCAGGGAGATGAAATCCGCCCGCTCCAGCAGCTTGTCCAGCTCCACCTTCTCGACACCGATCTCGACAGCGCGCTCCGGCGACAGGAACGGATCGTAGGCGATCACCTTCATGCTCAGCCCCTGCGCCCGCGAGGCGACGATGGAGCCGATATTACCGCAGCCGATGATGCCGAGCGTCTTGCCGGTCACCTCGATGCCCATGAAACGGGACTTCTCCCACTTGCCAGCCTGCGTCGAGGCATCGGCCTCGGGCAATTGCCGCGCCAGCGCCAGCATCATGGCGATGGCGTGCTCGGCGGTGGTAATGGAATTGCCGAAGGGCGTGTTCATGACGATGATGCCGCGCGCGGTCGCCGCCGGCACGTCGATGTTGTCCACGCCGATGCCGGCGCGGCCGATCACTTTCAGCCTCGCCGCCTTCTCCAGCACCTTCGGCGTCGCCTTGGTGGCGGAACGTACCGCCAGCCCGTCATAGTCGCCGATGATCCCGGCCAGCTCTTCCTTGCTCAGGCCTGTCTTCACGTCGAATGCGATGCCGCGGTCGGTGAACACCTTCTCCGCCAGCTCGCTCAGCTTGTCTGCGATCAATACCTTCGGGGTCATCTCATTGCGTCCTTTATTCGTATCCCCCTCCCCAACCCCTCAAGGGGGAGGGAGAAGTGACATTACGGCGCAAGCCGCTGATCGGCGCCACGGAGCGAAAGGCAGGCGACAGGTCGGCCGCCGCCTGGCTCGTCCCGTCCCCTCCCCCCTTGTGGGGAAGGGACAGGGAGGGGGGTAGATTGAACATAAAAACTCAGGCGGCCCTGGCGCGCGCCGTGATGGCCGTCTCGAAGGCCCAGTCCAGCCAGGGCATCAGCGCCTCCACGTCGGCCGTTTCCACCGTCGCCCCGCACCAGATGCGCAGGCCCGGGGGAGCATCGCGATAGCTGGCGATGTCCCTGGCCACGTTCTCCTTGTCCAGCAGCCCGGCGATCTCCTTGGAGAAGGCGGTCTGCTCGGCCGCGGAAAGCGCGGTGACGCGGGGATCGGTGAACTTGAGGCATACCGACGTGTTGGACGCCGTGGCCGGATCCTCGGCCAGGTTCGCCGCCCAACTGGACGCCTTCGCCCAGTCGGCGATGACCCTGGCGCTGGCGTCGGCGCGGGCCATCAGCGCCTTCAGCCCGCCGATGCCCTCCGCCCAGGTGAGCGCGTCGAGGAAATCCTCCACGCACAGCATGGAGGGCGTGTTGATGGTCTCGCCCGCGAAGATGCCGGAGATCAGCTCGCCGCCCTTGGTCATGCGGAAGATCTTCGGCAGCGGCCAGGCGGGCTTGTAGCTGGTGAGGCGCTCCACCGCGCGAGGGCTGAGCACGATCATGCCGTGCGCCGCCTCCCCGCCCAGCGCCTTCTGCCAGGAGAAGGTGGTGACGTCGAGCTTGGCCCAGTCGAGGGCTTGCGCGAAGGCGGCCGAAGTGGCGTCGCAGATGGTGAGGCCCTGGCGGTCCGCGGCGATCCAGTCGCCGTTGGGCACCCGCACGCCCGAGGTCGTGCCGTTCCAGGTGAATACCACGTCGCGGTCGCCCCTGACCTGCGTCAGGTCCGGCAGCTTGCCGTAGTCGGCGTCGATGACACGCACGTCCTCGAGCTTGAGCTCCTTCACGGCGTCGCCGGCCCAGCCCTTGCCGAAGCTCTCCCAGGCGAGGATGTCCGCGCCGCGCGCACCGAGCATGGACCACATGGCCATCTCCACCGCGCCGGTGTCCGACGCGGGCACGATGCCGACGAGATAGCCGTCGGGGACGCCCAGCAGCGCCCTGGTGCGGTCGATGGCCTGTTTCAGCCGCGCCTTGCCGGCTCCCGCGCGGTGCGAGCGGCCCAGAAACGCGCCTTCGAGGTTCTTGAGGGAATAGCCCGGGCGCTTGGCGCAGGGGCCGGAGGAAAAATGCGGATTGCCCGGCTTCGCCGCCGGGCGCGTGGTCATGGTCATGGTGGTCTACCCTTCCAGATAGCAGCCCCTCGTTGGGGAGGGGTGGCCCACCGGCGGGATTAGTCCTGTGCCCCGTCGCAGTCAAGTCATATTGCACTGCACAAAAGGGGGCGCCATGAATTGGCGAGGAATCGGCGATTCTGTGACGCCCGTCACTGCAAGCCGGAGGGATACGGGCCATATTCGGTTCAAGTGAAACGCAAACGCGACGGAGAGACCCGATGAGCACGATGTTCCGCACTTTCGCCACCGCCTCCCTCGCAATCGCCCTGGCCGCCGCCCTTGCCAGCGCCTCCGTCACCCCCGCGGAAGCCGGCCCGAAGGGCGGCAATCACGGACACCTTTCCGGCACCGATCTCGGCAGCGGCCGCTAGACGACGCCGAACCCCTCGAAACCCGAAGGCCCGGGCCCCCCTGCCCGGGCCTTTCGCGGTTAAGCCGCTGCCGCACGTCTCTTCCAAAAGCAGGACGCCGCCCACCCGTTTCCGGATGGACGGCGTCCCTAGGGCGTCAGATGTGA
>JBFWSL010000037.1:0-18466 GCA_050248375.1 Hyphomicrobiales bacterium
GAGGCTGAGCACGGCGGAGGTATCGAGGCCGGGCACGGAGGCGAAGTCGAGCACGAGATAGCAGGTGTCGCGGCTGGCTCGGCTGTCCATGCAGCGGCGCACATATTCGAACAGACCATTGGAGGAACCGAAGAAGATGAACCCGGACAGCCAGAACACATGGATGCGCTCACCATGCTCGCTGAGCAGCCGGGCCTGCTCGGGTCCGCGCTCCACGTTGCTGGCGCAGTTCTTCCGGGTCAGGTGACGGCTGACGACGCCGATGCGCGAATAGCTGAAGGCGAAGAGCAGACAGGCGCCGACCACTCCGAGCAACACGCCCATCAGGTAGCCCGAATAGACGATGACGGCCATGATGGCGGCTGCGAGCGCGAGGTCCGTGAAGGAGCGCCGCGCCGGCGCACGGACAATCGCCTCGCCGAGAATGACGATACCGAGATAGGCGAGAAGTCCGCCGAGGATCGGGGTGGGAATCAGGCCGGCCAGGTCGATGCCGGACAGCAGCACGCCGGCCGTGGTGATGCCGGCGCAGACGCCGCTCAGGCGGGACGCGGCGCCCGCTTCCTTGATCAGGATGCTGCCGTTGAGCGACAGGTTGCCGGCGACGCCGCCGAGCAGCCCCGCCACCACATTGGCGATACCGTTGGAACGCAGTTCGGCATCGAGGTCGGCGGACTTCTGCCTCGCCACTTCCAGGCTCGACACGTCCAGCAGCAACGACACGGCGGTGACGCCGCAGACCGCGCCGATCTCCGCGGCGTTGGCGGCGAAGACACCCCAGTCGATGTTCTCCGTCATGATGACGCTTGCGGGTATCCAGAGGTGAAGGTCGCCCATGCCCTCGATGAACCAGGCGCCCCGCCCTCCCAGAGCTTCGGCCTTGTCGAAGACCAGCAGGATCAGGTCGGCCGCGATCACAAAGGCCAGAAAGGAAAGCGGCAGGATAAGGAAGCTGTCGATACGGCTGCGCAAGGCGAAGACCGTGGCCGTGAGTCCGAGGCCCACCGCCAGTTGCGGCAGCTTGTCGATGGAAAAGGTGTCGGCGATGGACTGGAAGGAGAGCCCGAGCTGCACGCCTGTCATGACCTCCAGCCCACCGGTCAGGAGCAGCCAGCCGGACGCGGCGAGAAAGCCGCCGATGACCGGATAGGGCACGAAGCGCAGCCAGATACCCAGCCGCATGGCGCCGAAAGCAAACAGCAGCGCGCCGGTGATGACGGTGGAGATGGTGATCGCCAGCAGGACGTGGGTGATGGCCTGCTCGATGGGCAGGTCGGCGGCGATGAATCCCGAGGCGATCGAGCCGGCCAGCACGCTCATGACCGCAACGGCTGGCGTATCCGGGCCCGCATCGGTGGGCACCAGGGTCGTGGTCAGGGCCACAATGACGCCGGTGATGGCGGTGCCCGTCAGCAGGGCCGAGAGGCCAAGGCCAAGGCCCGGCGCGATGTCTCCCTGGAAGATCAGGGCCGCGAAGGAAATACAGTAGCCCACGGTGACCAGCGACGCGACGAAGCCGGAGATGGCGTCGCGATGAGGAATCGCGCCCCGGAACAGGTCGTTGTCAAAGAGCTTGTCGGGGGAAGAAAGAAGTTTCACGGGCGTGGGATTCCGTAGCAGTCCTGACAGGCGGCGAGGGCCGATGATCTATGCCGCATGGAAAGAGGCAAGGGAAATATTTTCCGTTCCCCGAATCCTGGGATATTGACCGCATCCCATATGAAAACCATTACAGAACATCCACTTTTCGCGCCGATGACGCGGTTTGCGGCTTGTCTTCGGACACCGTCGCGGGCATGACAGGCGCCAAATCCGACCAGTACGAAGGGGGACCGCGTTGGGCAAGTACAGGATCGCCGTCATTCCAGGCGATGGCATCGGCAAGGAAGTCATTTCGGCGGGTTGCGAGGTGCTCGAGGCCCTTGCCGGGCAGTCGGACGACCTTTCCTTCGCATTCGAGCATTTCGACTGGGGCAGCGACCGCTACCTCGAGACCGGCAGGATGATGCCCGATGACGCGCTGGAGACCCTGCGCGGCTTCGACAGCATCTATTTCGGCTCGGCCGGCGATCCCCGGGTGCCCGACCATATCAGTCTGTGGCAGCTCCGCCTCGCCATCTGCCAGGGACTGGACCAGTACGCCAACATCCGCCCTACCCGCCTGCTGCCGGGTCTCTCCAGCCCGCTGCGGCTGGCCAGATCGTCGGACATCGACTGGGTGATCGTGCGAGAGAATTCCGAAGGCGAGTATTCCGGCGCCGGTGGCCGCGTGCACCAGAACCTGCCGCTGGAAGTGGGCATGGACGTCTCGGTCATTACCCGCCAGGGCGCGGAACGGATCCAGCGCTTCGCCATGGACCTCGCCCGCTCGCGGCCGCGCAAGAAACTGACCTTCGTCACCAAGTCGAACGCGCAGCGCCATGCCATGGTGCTGTGGGACGAGGTATTCGAGGAAGTGAAGGCGGACTATCCGGACGTTCAGACCGAGCGCGTGCTGGTGGACGCCATGACGGCACGCTTCGTCAACCAGCCCGAAAGCATCGACACGGTAGTCGCCACGAACCTGCACGCGGACGTGCTCAGCGACCTCGCCGCGGCGCTGGCGGGCAGCCTCGGCGTGGCCCCCACGGGCAATCTCAATCCGGAGAGGGCCTCCCCATCCATGTTCGAGCCGATCCACGGCTCGGCCTTCGACATCATGGGCCGGCGCATCGCCAATCCGCTCGGCTCGTTCTGGTCGGCCTCGCTGATGCTGGAGCATCTGGGCGAAAAGGACGCGGCGGATGCGCTGATGAAGGCCATCGGAACGGTGACCGGCGAAGGCAAGGTGCTGCCGCGCGACCTGGGCGGCCAGTCGTCCATGGACGACGTCACCAACGCGGTGCGCAAGGCGCTGAAGGGCTGAGCCGGCGGATCAGGATTTGCGAGGAACTGTTCCCGACTTCGGGTCCCAGTTGCCCACATCGAGCGCCGGATCGACGCTCCAGCGCCCGGGACGTCCCGGCCTGCGGGCGTGATCGGCGAGCAACATGCTGAACTGCGTGCGCGGCATCAGGGCGAAGCCCGTATGGGCCAGATGCGCGGTGTAATGCTTGCCGTCATTGAGCACGAAGCCCCAGTCCTGCAGATGTGCGTTCAGCATAGCGAAGCCGGCCTTGGAGGCGTCACGCTTCGCGGAGAACTGGGACTCCGTGAAGAACACGCCGCCACAGGACACGCCATAGAGTCCGCCGGCCAGTTCACCGTTCTCGTCCCAGACTTCCACCGAATGCATGTGTCCCGCGTCGAACAGCGCGGCATAAATCCGCATGATCCGCGGCGTGATCCAGGTGAGGTGCCAGCGGCCGGAGCGCGCGGCGGCGCAACCCCGCATGACCGCCAGCGGGTCGCGGTCGAACGTTATGCGGAAGTGCCCGTTGCGCAGACGGCGCCGCAGGTTCTTCTCCATGTCGAAATCTTCCAGCCGCAGCACCATGCGCCGGGAAGGCGCCCACCACTTCAGGGGGCCGACATGGCACCACGGGAACAGTCCCCGGGCATAAGCCTCCATCAGCGTCCCGGGATCGAGATCGCCACAAACGGCGAGCAGGCCATCGGGCGACGCCAGCGCCTGCTCCGGATCGGGCAGCGTCTCGCCGTGGCCGGCGCCCAGATAATGGCGGGCGAGGACCGCGAGCACTCCCGGCACGTCGCGGTAACGCGGCGGCTTGAGGCTGTAGGCCACGCCCAGCGCAACGCGGCGCAGCAGGCCCGAAGGGCCTTCGGACGGGATGCGGGGCTCCTGCCCGCCGCACGCGGCGGCGGCGGCCGGTCGTTCGAACTCGCTGGACAGCGCCATGGACATACAACCCGATTCGACACACGGAACGGCTCCGGGCCGTCCCTGCCCGGTTCGCGGGCAGTCAGCGGGACGTATCATGCCGGCGTTAAATTAGCTTTGAGGGGGCCTCCGCTCCCGGTTCCCGAGAGGCCATGAACCGTTCAGCGCCAGACTTCCTGCCAGATTTACTGTGGCAAATCGGTGTTTTATTTGTGTCTTAAATGTGGCAAAGGACAAAATCGATATTGCCAACCGCAACAATTCGCACATATCTCCAAAATATTTTCTTATCTGTTGAATCCTCACTTCAAGTTCAAAGAAAATCCGATTCGAATCGATGGCTTTCCATTTGTGGATTTGCTTTCCGGAAACTCGCGCAGAGTTGCAGGTTCTGCCTTAAAATACTGCATCGGAACCAATCGGTTTCATGCTATGTTAACAAGTGCCAATCGCCGAAATGGCGGTGCGAGGGAAACGGTTCAAATAACGACGATGCAGTCGGCTCGCGCCCTGCCCTTCGGCCTCGAAGGAGGCGAGATGATGTCTATTTCCACTGTCCCCCTGACGGAAAAGACATTTCCGCGTGACTTCCTGCATGGACTGGCCTTTGGCGCGAGCCTGTGGGCCATTCTGGTGCTGGGCACGGTGATCGCGTAACCGGAGGCTTCTGAACGCCTCCGGGCGGAAATGAAAATTGACCCAAGGTTTGTCGAGGCGGCGCCCTTCCCCGGCGCCGCCTCTTTCTTTTTTGGGGAGCATTACATGTCCGGCCGCGCCGACAGCACCCGGGAGACCGCCTCGTGCCAGCCGGCCAGCCGGCGGACGCGTTCGGCTTCCGGCATCCGCGGCTCGAAGCGCCGGGACGGACGCCAGTTGCGGGCGAGCTGTTCCCTGGAAGCGTAGAAGCCGGCGCGCAGGCCCGCATGGCAGGCCGCCCCTAGCGCCGTGGTCTCGGGATGACGGGCCACCTCCACCGGCAGGCGGGTAACGTCGGCGAGAAACTGCATCACCCAGCCGTTGGCCGTCATGCCGCCATCGACCCGCAAGGTGCCGGGCGGCGTCAGGCCCGCGTGTTCCATGTCGCGGCCGATGGCGTCGAGCAGATCCACGGTCTGGAAGGCGACGCTCTCAAGCCCGGCGCGGGCAATCTCGTTGCGGCCAGCCGCGCGCGACAGGCCGTGGATGGCGGCGCGGGCATTGGCGTCCCAGTGCGGCGCGCCCAGGCCCTGGAAGGCGGGCACGAGGTACACGCCGGAGTCCGGATCGGCGGCCCCGGCCATGGCCTCGCTCTCGGCGGCATCCACGAAGATGCCGAGGGAATCCCGCAGCCACTGGATGGTGGCGCCGGCCATGAAGATGGCGCCTTCCAGCGCATAGACGACCCTGCCCCCGCCGCTTTCGCCGATGGTGGTCAGCATGCGGTTGCGCGAGGCGACCTGCGCCTCCCCGGTATTGACCAGCACGAAACAGCCCGTCCCGTAGGTGGCCTTGATCATGCCGGGCTCGAAGCAGGCCTGGCCGAAAGCCGCCGCCTGCTGGTCGCCGGCGCAGCCGAGCACGGGCAGCTCGCGGCCGAAATGCCCGGCCCCGGCCATTCCGAAGTCAGACTGGCAGTCGAGCACACGGGGCAGCATTGCGCGCGGGATGCCGAATCTCCCAACCAGCTTCGGGTCCCAGTCGCCCCTGCCAATGTCGTAGACCATGGTGCGGCTGGCATTGGTGGCGTCGGTGACATGGGCCGCGCCTCCCGTCAGGTTCCAGATCAGCCAACTGTCCACGGTGCCGAAGCAGGCATCGCCCGCTTCCGCCTTCTTTCTCAGTCCAGGAACGTTCTCCAGCAGCCACGCGATCTTGGTGGCGGAAAAATAGGGGTCGATGACCAGCCCGGTCGTCGCGGCGACATGCCCGCCCAGGCCTTCGCGGGCAAGCTCGCGGCACAGCGGCTCGGTGCGGCGGTCCTGCCAGACGATGGCGCGGGCGAGCGGCTTGCCGGTGGCGCGGTCCCACACCACCGTGGTCTCGCGCTGGTTGGTGATGCCGATGGCGGCGACCTTCGCCAGGTCGCGGCCCGCCAGCACCGCGCGGCCGACCTTGAGCGTCGCCCGCCAGATGTCGTCGGCATCGTGCTCGACCCAGCCCGCCTTGACGTAGTGCTGCTCGAGCGGCTCGGCGCTCATGGCGACGGGATCGCCGCCCGCGTCGAAAAGCATGGCCCGGGTACTGGTCGTGCCCTGGTCGAGGGCGAGGATGAAGCCTGGGCCGGCCATGCGTCTATTCCTCGGGACCGGTCTGCGCGTCGATCCAGGCGGCGAAGGCCGGGTCCGCGTCCGCGATATCGACGACGAGAAGCGCGGGCACCGTGTAGGGGTGCAGCTTCTTCGTCTCGGCCATCACCTCGCTGGCCAGCGACCGGCGCGTCTTGATCAGCATGGAGATCTCGGCCGCCTCGTCGATCCTGCCCTCCCATTCGAAGATCGCGGTCATGCCGGGGATGATATTGACGCAGGCCGCGAGCCGCCGCTCGACCAGTTCCCTGCCCAGACGTCTCGCCTCCGCCTCGGATGGAAAAGTCGTGTAGATGAGCACCGGATTGCCCGATTTCGCCACGCCGTCTCCCCCTTTTTTCGTTAACGGCGCCGCCGATTGCCGCGTGCGCCGCCCCTGTTGTTGCCGCTATATTGCGCACCAATCCGCCCCGGGGCCAAGAGTCATGTCCGCGCGCAAGAACCGGTTCAAGAACATCGCCTTCGTGGCCAGCGACACGGCCGAGGCGCGCGAGGCCGCGCGGCGGCTGGGAGCGCGCTATGGCGAGGCGAAAGCCGGCGATGCGGATGTCATCGTGGCGCTCGGCGGCGACGGCCTGATGCTGCAGACGCTGCACGACTTCATGCACAAGCCGGTGCCGATCTACGGCATGAACCGCGGCTCGGTCGGTTTCCTGCTCAACGACTATCACGAGGAAAACCTGCCCGAGCGACTGGAGGCCGCGGAGGAGTCCATCATCCATCCCCTGCGCATGACGGCGAAGGATCTCGACGGCAAGACCCACGAGGCGCTGGCCATCAACGAGGTGTCCCTGTTCCGGCAAACCCACCAGGCAGCCAAGCTCCGCATCAGCGTGGACGGCACCGAGCGCATGCGGGAGCTGATCTGCGACGGCGTCCTCGTGTCCACGCCCGCGGGCAGCACGGCCTACAATCTCTCCGCCCATGGACCCATCCTGCCGATCAACGCCGCCCTGCTGGCGCTGACACCGATCAGCCCGTTCCGGCCCAGGCGCTGGCGCGGCGCGCTGCTGCCCAACGACGCGAAGGTAAGCATCACCGTTCTGGAGGCCGGCAAGCGTCCGGCGAGCGCGGTGGCGGACCACACCGAGTTCCGCTCGGTTGTCCAGGTGGACGTGGCCGAGGACGCCGGGATCGACCTTCACATGCTGTTCGACGCCGACCATGCGCTCGGCGAACGCATCCTGGCGGAGCAGTTCCGTTTCTAGGGACCCAGCCGGCGCCGTCGGGCAAGCAATCGCCCCGTCTCCGCCCCATTCAGGCTTTTTTTACAGTGTAGGACAACACTGAGCGTGGGATGGCGCGGATCCTGAGGGGGCCGTGCAGTTTTATTTGTATCGAGTACTGCGCGCATGGCGAAAATCGCCTTCGATGAACTGAGATTCGTCGTCGTTGACGACAACGCGCATATGCGGCGCATCGTGCGCACGTTGCTGCGCGCTTTCGGCTCCCGGGAAATCTACGAGTCGGAGGACGGCGCCTCGGGACTCGAGGCGGTGGAAGCCTATTCCCCGGATATCCTGATCACGGACATCAAGATGCCGATCTTCGACGGCATCGAACTGACGCGCATGATCCGCAATCCGGAAGGGTGCAAGCATCCCTTCCTGCCGATCATCATTCTCACCGCCTATTCGGAAAAGAAACACGTGCTGGCGGCGCGCGACGCGGGCGCCACGGAATTTCTCTGCAAGCCGGTGTCGGCCACGGCGCTCTACCGGCGCATCCAGAACATCGTGGAGAACCCGCGCGACTTCGTGCGCACCAAGACCTATTTCGGTCCCGACCGCCGCCGCTATGTCAATCCGACCTATTCGGGCGTGGAGCGCCGGCAGGGAGCCAGCGACCAGAACTTCGTCGACCCGCACAAGGTGCCAATCGAGGCCTAGACCTTTCGAGGAGTCCGCCATGACCGCACATCAAGAGAGCGACGACGAGAGCCACGTGTTCGAGGTCATTCCGGGCCAGGACAAGCTGCGCAGGAAATGCCTGCGCCCCGGTGACGCCAGCCAGAGCGCCGCGGACGCGATCCAGCAGGCCGAGGACGCGCTTACCGAGCTGTCGGTGCATTTCGACGACTGGATGACACAGGAGGCGCTGCGGCTGAGCAAGGCCCGGGATCGCGCCACGGCCGGCTCCCTGGCCGGGCCGCTGGTGGAGCAGCTTTTCCAGGTGTCCCACGATCTCAAGGGACAGGCGAGCACGCTTGGCTACCCGCTCGCCGCCGACATCTGCTCCTCGCTGTGCCGTCTGATCGACCGCACGCCGGATGTGTCGCGCCTGCCCGGAGACCTGGTCAACCATCATGTGGACGCGGTACGGGCCATCGCCCGCTCGCGGGCCACCGGCGTGGACAATCCCAAGGCCTCCGCGCTGGCGGAGCGGCTGCGGGACGTCACCGAGGACTTCCTGCGCAGCATGGGCGACGGATCGCAGACGCCGACGGCGCACGCCTCCGCGCCCGCGGCCTGATCCTTCAGGCCCACCGGCAATTCAGAAAAATCAAACCGGCAAGTCAGAAGCGGCCTAGCTGCTGTCGCGCCCCACGGACTGCCAGAAGTCCGTCCGGCTGAACCGGTCGGCGCGGCTCAAGGCATTGCCGTGGGAGATCTGGATGGCCTGGGAGGGGCGCATGCGCTTGACGGGAGCGGCCGTGTCCTCGCGCTTCTTCGCCTTCGCGGCCACCGTCTCCGGCGCGGCATCGCTACGGGCCGCGGCCACGGCCGGCTTCTCCTTGCGCGACGGCGGGGGAACCTGTGGAGCGGTCTCGTCGGGATGCAGGACCATGGTGGTCCACACACCGATGCTGCCCGTCGTTCCCTTGTTCTCCGCAACTTCCATCGCCACCGCTTCGGCAATGCCAGGCGCGGGCGCGGTCCCATGGCCGGACGGCGCCGCAGCAGGCTTCTCCATGGCCTGCGGCACCTGACCCAGCAGCGCCGGGCGCGGACCGGAAGCCTCGGGAAGCAGGGAGGCGAGATTGATCCGGGGCGGTCCGATGATAGGTCCGCGGAACAGGCCGGAGACGTCGGGACGGGCATCAAGCAGGTTCGCGGCGGCGAGCTGGATGCGCTTGCCCAGGCCCGGATCCTCCTTCGCGGCTTGCGCCGGAGCGGCCTCGGCCTGCCCGGCCTCGTCGGCGGCCGGAAGACCGGCCACCATCGTCGCCTCGAAACGGCTGTGGTCGCTGACCAGGTTCTCATAAACCTGGGCCACCGTGTTGGGCGTGCCGTGGCTGTAGAAGATGCCCCGGTTGGCCTCGGCGGCGCGCGGGAAATGCCGGTCGGCGCGCTGGTGGGGCGCGTCCTCGGCGAGGGTGATCAGCTTGTTGGCGCCCTCCGCACCAAGGAAGTGCGCGATATAGAGCTCGCCCTGGCTCGGCGTGCGGCCAATCTGTTCCTTGAGATAGTCGGCGTTCTGCCTGGTGAAGGCGCCGGCCATGACCGAGGCCACGTCCGGGTCGTAGCGCAGGCGCAGGATCCGGTCGCGGGCCTTGTCGTCGGGGACGTAGTACTTACCGCTCTCGGTGCGGAATATCTTGGAGGCGTATTCGCCAAGGCCGAATCGCGGTCCCTCCTCCTTGAGCGTCTGCAACCAGGTCTTGTCGATGAACTGGAACAGCCCGGCGGCGCTCGAGGTTTTGGCGCGGGCGGTCTGCTTGAAGGCGCTCTCGCGGGCAGCCGTGGTCAGCAGGTAGTTGAAATCCGTACCGGTTTTCCGGCTCGCCTTGCGGATCGCGTCCGAGATGTGGACGGGAGGCTCTATGGCATTGACGATCGACATGCGGCCTTCGTTCCTCCGTCCCGGCGACATGCCAGCCCTGAAATCGGGGCCCGGATTTACATGGGCATCGTAGAAACTTATGGTAAACAGCGAGTTAAGGAGTGTGTCACGGGGCGGCGGCACGAGCCGCGGGGGGCGGGAGCCTGGGTCATGAAGGGGCTGTATTTCGAGGAGTTCGAGGTCGGCCATGTGTTCGACCACGCCATCCGCCGGACCGTGACGGAGATGGACAACACCCTGTTCAGTTGCCTGACCCACAATCCGCAGCCGCTGCATATCGACCGGCATTTCTGCGAACAGACCGAGTGGGGCCAGCCGCTGATGAACAGCCTGTTCACGCTCGGGCTGATGATCGGCATCTCGGTGAACGACACCACGCTCGGCACCACCATCGCCAATCTCGGCATGACCGACGTTAAATTCCCGCACCCGCTGTTCAACGGCGACACGGTCAACGTGAAGACCACGGTGCTCTCCAAGCGCGAGAGCAAGTCGCGCAAGGATGCGGGCATCGTCGAGTTCCGCCACGACACGTTCAACCAGAAGGGCGATCTGGTCGCCACCTGCGTGCGGCAGGCGTTCATGCGCCGGCGCCCGGCCTGACGCCATGCGGTCCCTGCTCTTCGTACCCGGCGACAGCGACAGGAAACTCGCCAAGTCGACCGGCGCCGGCGCCGACTGCATCCTCATCGACCTGGAGGACTCCGTCGCGCCGGCAGGCAAGGCGGCGGCGCGTGGCATGGTGGCGGAGTTCCTCCGGGGCCATCCGGCGAATGAGCGCAAGACGCCGTTCTACGTCCGCATCAACGATCTCGCCTCCGGGCTGGCGGAGGACGACCTCGCGGCGGTTGTGTCCGCATGTCCCGACGGCATCATGCTGCCCAAGGCGGGGTCGGCGGCCGCAATCCATCATGTCTCCAGGCTGATGGAGCCGCTGGAGCGCGAAAGCGGACTGGCGGCCGGAACGCTGAAGATGGTCGTGCTCGCCTTCGAGACGCCCCAGGGCGTACTCAACGCGGCGAGCTTCGCGGAGTGCGATCCCCGCGTCGTGGCGCTGACCTGGGGCGGCGAGGACATGGCGGCCGCCCTCGGCGCCAAGGCCAACAAGGACGGCGGGGACTGGACACCTCCCATGGAGCTGGCGCGCAACCTGTGCCTGCATGCCGCCGCCGCCGCCGAGGTTGCCGCCATCGACACCGTGTTCGTCGATTTCCGCGACCCCGAGGGGCTGGCGCGCGAATGCGCAAGGGCTTCGCGGGATGGCTTCGCCGGCAAGCTCGCCATTCATCCGGACCAGGTTGTGATCATCAACCGGTCATTTAGCCCGAGTCCCGAAGAAATTGACCTGGCAAACAAAATTGTGTCGGCTTTCGAGGCCCAGCCGGACGCGGGAGTGCTCAATATCGAAGGCAGGATGTTCGACCAGCCGCATCTGAAGAAGGCGCGGCGGACGCTGCAGCGGGCGAAGGCCGTCAGGCCCTGAGGCCCGGTCCGTATTCGCTAGCCCGGCCGCCTGATGGCGAAAACCTTGTCCACCACCGCGTAGTCCATGTAGCCGAGCCGCGCGATGGGTTTCAGCGCGGTAATGTCCACCCTGCCCTCGACGATGGCGGCATCGTCGATATGGATTCCGACCACCTCGCCGATCACGACACCGTAGCCGCCGCGGCCGTTGCGCCCGGGCAGCGTCACCGTCTGGAAATACCGGCATTCGAGCGCCACGGGCGACTCCGCCACGCGGGGAGGCTTCACCAGCCGTGAAGGAGCGGGCGTCAGACCGGCCAGCCGCATCTCGTCCACCTCGGGCGGCACGGCCGCCGAAGTCCGGTTCATCTGCTCGCGCAGGTCCCAGGTGGCGAGCGAGCAGACGAACTCGCCCGTCTCCTCGGCGTTGCGCTGGGTGTCCTTGCGGCCGCCGGAAGAGAACATGACGTAGTGGGGATTGTCGGAGAGGGCGTTGAAGAAGCTGTAGGGCGCGAGATTCACGCGGCCGGCCGCATTCACCGTCGAGATCCAGCCGATGGGCCGCGGCGCGACGATGGCCTTGAAGGGATCATGCGGCAGGCCATGATCGTTGACGGCGGTCTCGTAGAACACGTGAGCGAACTCCGGTTGCCAGGTTTTTCCGGTTTCAGGTTTCCGGCGACGCCCAGTGCGTCACCACCCGGCCGAGATCGGGCCGGTCCCGCTCTTCCGGCGCGGCCTGTGCCGTGCCGATATAGACGAAGCCGGCCACCTTCTCATTGTCCTTCAGGCCCAGCGCCGCGTGAATACGGGGACTGTAAGCGTACCACTCGGTAATCCACTGGCCTGAAAAGCCCAGCGCGTTGGCCGCATGCAGCAGGTTCTGGCAGACGGCGCCGCAGGAGAGTATCTGCTCCCATTCGGGCGCGCCGGGATTCTCGACAGGCCTGGAGATGACCGCGACAATCACCGGCGCGCGCGTGAAGCGCGCCCGCTCCATCTCCAGCCGGCCGGGCGACGCGTTCCTGTCTTCTTCCAGACAGGCGTCGGCGAGCACCTTGCCGAAGGCGGCCCTCGCCTCGCCCTCGAACAGAATGAACCGCCAGGGCTCGAGCTTCTTGTGATCCGGCACCCGGGCGCCCGCGGTGAGGATGCGGCGCAGGGTCTGCGCGTCAGGCCCCGGCTCGCCGAGCTTGTTGGCGACGACGGAGCGGCGGGTCAGAAGCAGGTCGATGGGCTGTTTGGCGGGCATAGGCAGTCCAGAAGGGAAGCACCGGTCGCCCTGCCTAGCGCAATCGGCGGGCAAGGACAATCACCCTTGCCCGCCCCTCTTTCACAAGTCATTGAAATCAGAAGAATTCCGAACTTCTTCCGGCTCCCCGCCGGGCGCGGTTGACACCAAAGGGCCGCAGTTCGAAGTTAGCGGAAAGGCGGCCTTGGGGATTCGCCGCGCATGGGCGGCGGCAGCCTTTCTGGAGCGGTTTGACAGGACATGCGGACGCGAGGCTGGCGGCATTCGGCGCTGGGACTGCTGCTGACGGCAATTGCCGCCGGTGCGGGCGCGCCAGCGGCGCTGGCGGCGGAAAAGCCGCGGCTGCTGTTCATTTTCGATGCCTCGCGCAGCATGTGGGGCCAGATCGACGGCGTGAACAAGGTGGTCAGCGCCCGCAACGCCATCGCCAGCACCGCCGCGCGGGCGGGCCCGAAGATGGATATCGGCCTGCTGGCGTTCGGCCACCGGCAGGCCAGCGGCTGCAAGGACATCGAGATGCTCACCGAGATCGGCGAGTATTCGAAGGCGGATTTCGAAAAGGCGCTGGACGGCATTAAGCCGAAGGGTTCGACGCCTATCGCGGAGTCCATGAAGGAAGCCGCCAACGCGGTCGAGCGCGGCCATGTGGTGGTGCTCGCCGATGGCCTGGACAATTGCGGCGGCGATCCCTGCACTGCCGCCGACCTGTTGGGGAAAGAGTCGCCCAACGTGGTTTTCCATGTCGTGGGCTTCGACAAGTCCGAGAAAGGCAACCTGGCCAAGCTGCAATGCGCGGCTGAACCCTCGGGCGGCAGCTTCGCCGTCGCCTCCAACGAGGGCGAACTGCGAAAGGCCCTGGACGCGGCGGTGGACAAGGCGATGAAGTGGCGCGCCGCGCCAAAGCCGCTGCCGCCGGTCGCGGCCGCGCCCCAGCCCGCGGCGGCTCCGGCACCCGTAGCTGCCCCGGCGCCGCAGGCCACGGCGCCCGTTCCGGCCGCACCGGCGGGCAAGTCGCAGGTGGAGCTTCGCGCCTATATCTCGGAAGGCGGCGCCTCGGTCGCGTCCGGGCTGGTGTGGCGCATCTTCGATCCGAAGCCGGACAAGGACGGCAAGTACGAGCTGCTCGGCACGCTGCGCGATCCGGTCGCCATCGTCATGCTGGAGCCGGGCGACTATCTCGTGAACGCGGCCTACGGGCTCTCCCATGTCACCAAGAAGATCACCGTCGCGCCGGGCCAGCCGCTGCGCGAGAACCTGATCCTCAACACGGGCGGACTGCGCCTCAACTCGATCCTGCCCGATGGCCAGCAGATCCCGCCGGGCGCGGTGCGCTACGACATCTTCTCCGACGAGACCGACCAGTTCGGCAACCGCAAGAAGGTGCTGGGCAGCGCCAAGCCGGGCATCGTCATCCGCCTGAACGCGGGCGTCTATCACATCGTCAGCGTCTACGGCGACGCCAACGCGGTCGCGGAGGCCGACGTAACCATCGAGCCGGCGCGGCTCAGCGAGGCGACTGTCACCCACACGGCGGCGCGCGTGACCCTGAAGCTGGTGCATCAGCCGGGTGGCGAGGCGCTGGCCGGCACGCAGTGGCAGGTGCTGACGCCGGGCGGCGACGTGGTGAAGGAAAGCGTCGGCGCCCTGCCCACCCACATCCTTGCGGCCGGCGACTACTCGGTTCTGGCGAAATACAACGGCAGCAACTTCAGCCGGGATTTCAGTGTGAAGGCCGGCGAGGTCGCCCAGGTCGAACTGGTGGTGCGATAGGCCGCCATCACTTGTCGGGCAGCGGTATGAATTCGTCATCGCCGGGCACCGGCGTGAAGCGGCCCTGCTTCCAGTCCTGCTTGGCCTGCTCGATGCGCTCCTTGGAGCTGGAGACGAAGTTCCACCAGATATAGCGCGGCCCGTCCGCCGCCTCCCCGCCCAGCAGCATGATGCGCGACGGGCTTTTGGCCGCGATGGTGATCTCATCGCCCGGCTTGAAGATGAGCAACTGGCCGCCCGCGAAGCTGTCGCCGGCGATGTCGATTTCACCAGAGGCAACGTAGATGGCGCGTTCCTCGTAATCCGCCGGCAGCGGCAGTTTCGCGCCCTGCTCCAGGACCGCGTCGGCGTAGAACATGTGGCTGAAGACCTTCACGGGCGAGCGCTGGCCGTAGAGTTCGCCGAGCACCAGGCGCACGGTCTTGCCGTCGCCGTCGACGACGGGGAGCTCGGCCTTGCCGTGATGGAAAAAGGCAGGATCGTTCTCCTCCGCCGACTTCGGCAGCGCCACCCAGCTCTGGATACCGGCGAGCCGCGAGGGGCCCTTGCGGGTCTCGGGTCCGGTTCGCTCGGAATGGGCGATGCCCTTCCCCGCCGTCATCCAGTTCACGTCGCCGGGCCTGATGGTCAGGTGGGTGCCCAGGCTGTCGCGATGGTCTATGGCGCCATCGAACAGATAGGTCACGGTGGCGAGCCCGATGTGAGGATGGGGGCGCACGTCGAGGCCCTGTCCGGTCAGGAACTCGCCGGGTCCCATCTCGTCGAAGAAGATGAACGGGCCGACCATGCGCCGCCTCGCGGAAGGGAGCGCGCGGCGCACCTCGAAGCCGCCGATATCGGCGGTACGCGGAACGATCACCAGGTCCAGCGCGTCGCAAGACTTCGCGTCGCCCGCCACGGGATCCTTGTCTTTCATCCAGCTCATGTCCCTGGCCTCCTGTCGAACGCAGCTCCCGTCCCACCGCCAGTCTAGCCGCTGAAACAGCCATGCGGCTAATTGATCCAGATCACTTTCATATTCAAAAAATTGAATATATTGGATCCAGATCGGTCCGAAAGGAGGTTCTCATGCCCGGACTCGGCAACAAGGCCTGGTCGCCCTATGTGGCGGGCGTCGTCATCGGCCTACTGCAAATCCCCGCCTTCCTGCTCATGGACACCGCACTCGGGGCATCGTCGTCCTTCGTGCTGGTGGCCGGCCACATCGCGTCAATATTCGACAGCGGCGCGGCGCAAGTGCCCTACTTCGCCAAGTACATGTACAACGCCAAGGACGCCTGGCAGACGGCGCTCGTGGCGGGCATCGCCGCCGGCGCCTTCGTATCCATGCGCGCGTCGGGCGCGAAGCGCCAGACCATTTCGCCGGTCTGGAACCGCGCCATGGGCCTCGCCACCCTGTCGCAGCGCGCACCGGTCGCCTTCCTCGGCGGCTTCCTCATGCTCTATGGCGCCCGCATCGCCCAGGGCTGCACCAGCGGCCACGGCATCTCGGGACTGGCGCAACTCTCGGCCGGTTCCAGCATCGCCGTCGCGGCGATGTTCGCGGGCGGCATCGCGACCGCCATGCTGATGCGGCGCGTCTGACGGAAGGAGATCGAACAATGGGACTCATGACACAGATCGCACTCGGCCTGGCGATGGGCATCGTGTTCGGCATCGCGCTGGAGAAATCCCGCGTGTTCGAGCCGGGCGTCATCGTCGGCCAGATGCAGCTGAGGAACTTCCTCATGCTGAAAATCTTCCTCGTCGCCGTGGTCACCGGACTGGTGGTGCTGGCGGTGCTCAACGGCGGTTTCGGCGTGAAGCTGCACCCCAAGGGGCTCGACTGGCAGGCCAACCTGTTCGGCGGACTGATCCTCGGCGCGGGCATCGCGCTCGCCGGGGCGTGTCCCGGCACGACGCTGGCGCAGATCGGCGCGGGCTACAAGGATGCCTGGTTCACGCTGGCCGGCGGCATCGCGGGCGCCATGGCTTTCGGCTACACCGAGCCGGCCGTCTCCGCGCTGCTCCCGGCCAGGGCGGGCAAGGTCACCTATGACGCGCTCGCGGGCCTGCCCTTCTGGGTCACGGCGCTGATCCTGGCCGCTCTCCTCGCCGCCATGCTTGTGGGCCTGGAGCGCGCGGGCGACTGGCGCGACGAGGCGGGAAAGGACGTGGACGGGCTGCGGCCGCTCCCGGCCAAGGCGAAGAGCGGGCCTGCGAAAATGGCGCGGGCCTGAAAAAAATCTCCCCCAAAACCGCCAAGGGGCGTCCCGCGGGACGCCCCTTTCTTTCGTGACGTTCAGGCCGCGGCTTTCTTCGCAGCGCGCGCGCGCTTGATGTCGGGCGGCACGGCTTCCTCCGCCAGCATGGCGACGGCCTCGGCCAGCGGCAGCACCATCTGGTCCCGGGAGCCGAGCCGGCGCACGGACACGGTCTTCTCCTCCGCCTCGCGCTTGCCGACAACGAGCATCACGGGGACCTTGGTCACGGAGTGCTCGCGCACCTTGTAGTTGATCTTCTCGTTGCGCAGGTCGATGTCGCCCCTGAGCCCGGCCGCCTTCAGCGCCGCCAGCACCTCTTCCGCATAGCCGTCCGCGTCGGAGACGATGGTCGCGACCATGGCCTGGACCGGCGCGAGCCAGAGCGGGAAATGGCCGGCGAAGTTCTCCACCAGGATGCCGGTGAAGCGCTCCAGAGAGCCGAAGATGGCGCGGTGGATCATCACCGGCACCTGCTTCTCGGAATGCTCGTCGATATAGAAGGCGCCGAGACGTCCGGGCAGATTAAAGTCCACCTGCGTGGTGCCGCACTGCCAGTCGCGGCCGATGGCGTCGCGCAGCACATATTCGAACTTGGGGCCGTAGAATGCCCCCTCGCCCGGGTTGACCGAGGTCCTGATGCGGCCCTGCCCGCGCTTCTCGATCTCCTTCAGCACCTCGCCCATGACCTGCTCGGCGTGATCCCACTGCTGGTCGGAGCCGACGCGCTTCTCGGGCCGCGTGGACAGCTTGACCACAATGTCCGTGAAACCGAAGTCCTCGTAGATGGAAAGCAGCAGGTCGTTGACCGCGAGGCATTCCGTCATCAACTGGTCCTCGGTGATGAAGATGTGCGCGTCGTCCTGCGTGAAATGGCGCACGCGCATGAGCCCGTGCAGCGCGCCCGAAGGCTCGTAGCGGTGCACCTTGCCGAACTCGGCGATCTTCAGCGGCAGGTCGCGGTAGCTCTTCAGACCGTGCTTGAAGATCTGCACATGGCCGGGGCAGTTCATGGGCTTGCAGCAGAAGACGCGCTCGTCCGGAAGCTCGGTCACGAACATCATCTCGCGGTAGTTGTCCCAGTGGCCGGACAGCTCCCAGAAGTGCTTCTCCATGAAGTCGGGAGAGTTCACCTCGAGATAGCCGGCCGCCTGCTGGCGGCGGCGCATATAGGCGATGAGTGCCTGGAACAGCGTCCAGCCCTTGTCGTGCCAGAACACCGAGCCCGGCGCTTCCTCCTGGAAGTGGAAAAGGTCCATCTCGCGGCCAAGCCGGCGATGGTCGCGCTTCTCGGCCTCCTCCAGCATCTTCAGGTAGGCCTGGAGGTCCTGCTCGCTCGCCCAGGCTGTGCCGTAGATGCGCTGGAGCATGGGGTTGTTGGAATCTCCGCGCCAGTAGGCGCCGGCGATCTTCTGCAACTTGAACGCCTTGCCGATCTGGCCCGTGGAGGTCATGTGCGGCCCCCGGCACAGGTCGAACCAGTCGCCCTGGAAATAGATGCGCAGGTCCTGCCCTTCCGGAATCGCGTCGATCAGCTCGACCTTGTAGGCCTCGCCCTTGTCCTTGAAGACCTTCCTGGCCTTGTCCCGGTCCCACACCTGCCTGGTGAAGGGGGCGTCGCGGGCGATGATCTCCTTCATCTTCGCCTCGATCTTCGGCAGATCGTCGGGCGTGAAGGGATTGTCGCGCGCGAAGTCATAATAGAAGCCGTTCTCGATCACCGGGCCGATGGTCACCTGGGTGCCGGGATAGAGCTCCTGAACCGCTTCCGCCATCACATGGGCGGCGTCGTGGCGGATCAGCTCCAGCGCCTCGGGATCCTCGCGGGTGACGATGCGCACCTGCGCGTCGC
>JBFWSL010000038.1:0-18438 GCA_050248375.1 Hyphomicrobiales bacterium
CTTCTCAAAGCTCAAGCAGTTCCGAAGGGTGGCCACCCGCTTCGAGAAAACCGCCAGAAACTATCTCGCCGTCGTCACCATCGCAGCTATCGTACTATGGATCAGATAACTGTCCACACGACCTAGGCCGCCGAACTGATGATCAGTCCGATTGCCAGGAAGGCCAGGGCGAGGGCGGCCGGAATCAGGACGATCTGAAGCAGCACGTGCCGCCCCTGGATTTCGCCGCAGTCAATCGGCACCTCCGTGCTCAGGAAGTCCTTGAAGTCCGGATGTCGCCGCAGCCACGTTGAATCGCGCAGCAGATAGACGGCCGACAAGGCCGCGAGCAGGGCGAAAACCAGCAGGGCGGCGAGACCCAGCCCGACCGGCATCGTGCCGATCGCGGCCATGGGACCGAAAGTCAGTATGATCGCCAGCAGTGCCACCGCCACCGCGCCGAGCGCCGTCCGCGCCACATAGGGATGCATCCGGCAGGGGACGCTGGGCTCCCCGGCCAAGCTATGGGACGAAGGATACATGGGCGGCGAAGCGCCGCCGCCGCGGATGCTGAAAGATCTTTCGTGCCTGCTCATTGTCTGCCTCCATGACTGTCATTTCACTGCGAGGCAGCCGGTCGGCGGGATGTCGGCCGACTACTGATACATATGGACGTGGTCGGTCGCGTTCCGGCCTGCAAGCCTGTGTGCGGGATGTCCGGGCGAAGGGACGGGAAAAGACGAAGGGCCGCCCCGAAAAAGAGCGGCCCTTCAAAATTGCGCGACTGAAGGGGCCGAGGCCCCGCCATCGCCGTTTACATCATGTCGCCCATTCCGCCCATGCCGCCGCCAGGGCCATGCATGTGCGGCTCGTCCTTCTTGGGGCTCTCCGCGACGCCGGCTTCGGTCGTGACCAGCAGGCCGGCGATGGATGCGGCGTCCTGCAGCGCGGTGCGCACGACCTTTGCCGGGTCGATGATGCCCTTCTGCAGCATGTCGCAGTATTCATCGCTCTGGGCGTCGTAGCCGAAGTTGGCCTTCTTGTTCTCCAGAAGCTTGCCCACGACGATGGAGCCTTCCACGCCCGCGTTCTCCGCGATCTGGCGCACGGGGGCCTGCAGGGCGCGCCTGACAATGGCGATGCCCGCTTCCTGGTCGGCGTTGTCGCCCTTGACCTTCAGGCCGCTGGAAGCGCGCAGCAGGGCCACGCCGCCGCCCGGCACGATGCCTTCCTCGACCGCGGCGCGGGTCGCGTTGAGCGCGTCGTCGACGCGGTCCTTGCGCTCCTTCACCTCGACCTCGGTGGCGCCGCCGACCTTGATCACCGCGACGCCGCCGGCGAGCTTCGCCAGCCGCTCCTGCAGCTTCTCCTTGTCGTAGTCGGAAGTGGTCTCCTCGATCTGGGCGCGGATCTGGTTCACTCGGCCCTCGATCTCCTTCTTCTTGCCGGAGCCGTCCACGATGGTGGTGTCGTCCTTGGTGATGCTGATGCGCTTGGCGCGGCCCAGCATCTGGACGGTCACGTTCTCCAGCTTGATGCCGAGGTCTTCCGAGATCACCTGGCCGCCGGTCAGGATGGCGATGTCCTGCAGCATGGCCTTGCGGCGGTCGCCGAAGCCCGGGGCCTTGACGGCCGCGACCTTGAGGCCGCCGCGCAGCTTGTTGACGACCAGGGTCGCCAGCGCCTCGCCCTCCACGTCTTCCGCGATGATGAGCAGCGGACGTCCCGCCTGCACCACCGCCTCAAGCACCGGCAGCATGGCTTGGAGATTGGCCAGCTTCTTCTCGTGGATCAGGATGTACGGGTCGTCCAGCTCGCAGATCATCTTCTCGGCGTTGGTGATGAAGTAGGGCGAGAGGTAGCCGCGGTCGAACTGCATGCCCTCGACCACGTCGAGTTCGCTTTCCAGGCTCTTGGCTTCCTCGACGGTGATGACGCCCTCGTTGCCGACCTTCTGCATGGCCTCCGCGATCATGTCGCCGATGGCCTTCTCGCCGTTGGCCGAGATGGTGCCCACCTGGGCGATCTCGCCCGAGGCACCGACCTTCTTGGACATCTTGCGGATTTCATCGACCACCTCGATCACGGCCTTGTCGATGCCCCGCTTCAGGTCCATCGGGTTCATGCCGGCGGCGACGGCCTTCAGGCCCTCGCGCACGATGGACTGCGCCAGCAGGGTCGCGGTGGTGGTGCCGTCGCCGGCCTCGTCGTTGGTCTTCGACGCCACCTCGCGCACCATCTGCGCGCCCATGTTCTCGAACTTGTCCTCGAGTTCGATTTCCTTCGCCACCGTGACGCCGTCCTTGGTGGTGCGCGGAGCGCCGAACGACTTCTCCAGGATGACGTTGCGGCCCTTGGGCCCCAGCGTCACCTTCACGGCATTGGCGAGGATATCGACGCCGCGCAGCATCCGGTCGCGGGCATCGGCGGAAAATTTTACGTCTTTCGCAGCCATATCAGTCTCCTGTCGGCTCGAATTGCAACACGGGGTCCGTCAGGCGGGCGGCCCGCCCGCCACGGGTGGCTACTTCTCGAGCACACCCATGATGTCGGACTCCTTCATGATCAGCAGCTCCTTGCCGTCGATCTTGACCTCGGTGCCGGACCACTTGCCGAACAGCACCTTGTCGCCCTTCTTGACGTCGAGCGCGACGAGCTTGCCGTCTTCGCCGCGCACGCCCGGGCCGGCGGCGATCACCTGGCCCTGCTGGGGTTTCTCCGCGGCGGTGTCCGGAATGATGATGCCGCCGGCGGTCTTGGTTTCCTCCTCGAGGCGCTGCACCACAACGCGGTCATGGAGCGGACGGAACTTCATGGGTTACTCTCCGTTTTCTGAGTGGATTGCGGCGTCCGCCCGTCTTGGGCCGCGCCGTGAAAACCATGCATTGGCACTCTTCAAAGGCGAGTGCCAGAGCGCGGCGCTGGAATAGGCCTTTACCCGGATCAAGTCAAGGCTGCCGGCCTGCCGCCAGACCCGTGAATTGGCGGCGGCTGATGCGTCCTCCGGACCGCCGGCGCGTATCGCCATGGCGGTGGAAACCGCGGGAAAGGGCCGGAAAGCGGTTGCTCTTGAAAGGCCGCTCTGAAAAAGTTGCAAATCGAGGCATGAACTGATTCGAGTCGATGGCGGGGTCCCGGCAAGTGAAGACTGGCGGACGCCTTGCGCGCGGTTTTGCGAATTTCGCAATTCTCGTCGCAATGGCCGTTGTCGCGCTTGCCGTTTCGGCCGGTCTGCATGTGCAGGGCGGTCTCGGCTTCGCCGCCGCCTTGGCCATCGGGGTGGGCATGTTCCTCGTCATGGCCATGGCCCAGTTCGCGCTTGGCTCCCGCGGCGCCGCCGCGCCCGCACCCATGCTCCCGGCCGACCAGTCCGCGCAGCTCGCCGAGCTTCAGGCGACGGTGAACCGCTTCGCCGCCAAGATCGAGCAGCTTGACCGCTTCGCCGCCCGCAGCGAGGAGTTCGACGCGCTCTCCAGCCGCATCCGCGACATGGAGTCGATCAACATCAAGCCCAACGAGATCGAGACGCTCGTGTTGCGCGTGCGCCAGATCGACCGGCTCTCCGCCGAGATCGACCGCATGGATTCCCGCCTCGAGGCCCTGCGCACCCAGATGCAGATCGAATCCCGCGAGCGGCACGACCAGCTTTCCGGCGAGCTGCAGGAACTTGGCGCGCTGGTGAAGCATCTGGCCGACGGCCTCGCCGACCAGGAGGAATACCGCACGCGGCATCTCCCCGCGGCCGCCCCCCAGGGCGCGCTGCCCCCGCAGCCGTCCGCCCGCCTCGCTCCGCCCGACCCCGTGCAGCGCGAGGCCCGGACCGGGGCGCGCCCCCAGGCGCCCGCGCGGCCCGATATGCCTGCGCGGTCCGAGACCGCTGCACGGCCGCAAGCCCCCGCGCGCAACCGCCCTGCGCCGCCCCGGCCAGAGGACGTGATGCGCCAGCCGCAGACGGCGCCAGCGGCATCCACCGCCGCCCACTCCGCTCCCAAGCCCGGCCGGCAGCGTCCGGCGCAGGCCCCGGCCCCGCATGCGCCCCATGACATGGCGGGCCATGACAACGTGGATGCCCTGCTGCTCGACCAGGTTCGCAAGGCCATCGATGGCAACCGTGTCGAATTGTTCCTGCAACCGATCATGGCGCTGCCGCAGCGCCGCGTGCGCTTCTACGAGGCGTTGACCCGGCTGCGCAACGAGGCGGGCGAGCTCATGCGCCCCGATCAGTATCTCCATGTCGCCGAAGCCTCCGGCGCCATCTCGGCCATCGACAACGTCATGCTCTACCGCTCGGTGCAGGTGCTGCGCCGGCTGGAGCAGCGCAGCCAGGCCCGCGGCCTCTACTGCAACCTGTCCATGAAGTCGCTGCTCGACGCGGATTTCTTTCCCGAGT
This sequence comes from Hyphomicrobiales bacterium, assembly GCA_050248375.1. GTDB lineage: Bacteria > Pseudomonadota > Alphaproteobacteria > Rhizobiales > Methyloligellaceae > JAYZVT01. The sequence goes on from JBFWSL010000038.1 coordinate 4,370, forward strand.
TCATCGCCTTCCTCGACGAGAACCGGGAGTTGGCCCAGAACCTGTTCTTCGAATTCCCGCAGGCCGTCATAGAGACCGCCGGGCCTATCGAACTGGAGAGCCTCTCCGTGCTGGCGAGCCTCGGCTTCCGCTTCTCCGTGGACCAGGTCACCGACCTCGACGTGGACTTCAAGACGCTGCATGACCGTGGCTTCCGCACGGTGAAGCTGTCCTCGGACATCTTCCCCGGCCGCATGGCCGAGGTGGGCGCTCGGATTCACCCCGCCGATATGCGCACCTATCTGGAGCGCTTCGGCATGCGCCTCATCGTTGAAAAGATCGAGGACGAGAACGGCCTCGGCGCCGTCATCGACCACGATGTCCGGCTTGGCCAAGGCTATCTGTTCTCCGAGCCGCGGCCCGTGCGCCCGGAGATCTTCGGTTCCCGGCGCGAGGTCCGCGCCGCCTAACCGTCAGCCTGCGGCGGCGAGCCGCTTGACCGGGCCGCCCGGACCGCCTACCCACCCCGCCCATGAGCACTGTTCCCCTGATTTCCTCGGTCGCGCGCCTCGCTGGCGGCTACGATGCCTGGCTGTGCGACATCTGGGGCGTCATGCATGACGGCCTCAAGGCCCACCCGGCCGCCGTGGATGCCTGCCGCCGCTACCGGGAGAAGGGCGGCGTGGTGGTGTTCATCTCCAATGCCCCCCGGCCGTCGAAGGCCGTGCTGCCCATGTTCGACCGCGTGGGTGTGCCGCACGACTCCTACGACGCCATCGTCACCTCGGGGGACGTGACCCGATCCGTGATCAGCGAGACGAGGGGCGCGCGTATCTTTCATCTGGGGCCGCCGCGCGACCTGCCCATCTTCGAGGGCCTGGACACGTCCTTCGTGGAGCCGAAGCAGGCCCAGTGGGTCGTCTGCACCGGCCTCGACGACGACGACACCGAGACGCCCGACGTCTATGCCGATGTCCTGCGCGAATGCGCCGGCCTCGGCCTGCCGATGATCTGCGCCAACCCCGACCTCATGGTCGAGCGCGGCGACAAGCTCGTCTACTGCGCCGGAACCCTGGCGCTCGAATACGAGAAGCTGGGCGGCGAGGTGACCTACACCGGCAAGCCGCACCTGCCGATCTACGAGCGTGCCCTGGCCATGGCCGTCCAGGCCCGGGGCCGGGACATACCGCGCAGGAGCGTATTGGCCATCGGCGACGGACTGCGGACGGATATCGCCGGCGCGGCCAATGCCGGGCTAGACGCGCTGTTCGTGGCGAGCAGGCTCCACGTCAACGGTTCGGGGGAAGGCGAGGTGACGAAGGAGCTCGCGGAGCTGTTCGCCGGTGGCGCGAAGCTGCCGGTCGCGGCTCAGCTAGGCCTGGCGTGGTGAGATGGCGGCGTCGTCGAACAGGCTGTCGATATCGGCCTGCGAGACCCCGGAACCCGGCCCGTTCAGCATCAGTTCCCGCTTGCGCTTGTCGCGGCGCGCCTCGGCGCGGCTGACGCCGCGCTTGCCATTGGCCGGATGCACCGCGTCGGCGAAACGTCCGATGCGGTGCCCGATGCGGTCGAGCGTGTCGGCGACGCCAACCAGCCGCTGCCCCGCCAGGTCCTGGAAGGCGCAGGCTTCGAGAATGGCGATGGCCTGGGCATTCACCGTCTCGCGGTAGCTATCCGGGTCGCCGCAATCCGCGTCCATCAGCGTCTCGGCGCATTCCATGATGCGCACCGCCGCGGCTTCCGTGTCGCTGACGACGTCGCTCAGGTGGTCCCTGGCCTGGGGAATGCGCTGGCAGCGGACCTCGTTGGCCTGCAGCCGGCCTATCTCCTTGCGCAGGCGCGACAGGCGCTCGGCCGCGTGCGATGCCTCCGGATCAATGGGGCCGGCCTCGCCGAGCGTGGCGGAAAGCTGCCGCACCGCCGCCTCCGCATAGGCCAGCGCGTCCTCGACCGGAAGCGGACGGCCTTGCGGATGGACGCGAGCCGCCTTGCGCGAAACCCGTGTTTTCGCGCCGGCGGCTTGTCTGGATCGTGTTGGCCTGGATATTCCGTGAGCGGTGGCGAGCGGCTTTCCCGGGGAGGAAAGCCGTTGGCGCAGGGCGGAAGGGATCAGTCGCCGAAGACGGCGTCGATCTTGGCCTTCAGCGTGGCCGCGTTGAACGGCTTCACGATGTAATTGTTCACGCCGGCCTTCTTCGCGGCGATGACGTTTTCCGTCTTCGACTCCGCGGTGACCATGATGAACGGCAGGCGCGCGAACTGGTCGTTGCCGCGCACTTCCTTGAGCAGCTCGTATCCGGTCATCGGCTCCATGTTCCAGTCCGAGATGACCAGGCCGTATTTGCGCTTCTTCAGCATTTCGAGGGCGGCGGTGCCGTCCGAGGCCTCGTCAACTTCCGAGAAGCCGAGCTGCTTCAGAAGATTGCGGATGATGCGGATCATCGTCTTGTAGTCGTCGACCACAAGAATCGGCATCGAAGGATCAACTGCCATTTTTTCCCACCCCGTATGATGCGGCGCATCCTGCCCGCGAAAATCACATCCCGACCGCCCCGCCTCTCCGACAAAAAGCCCGGAAAAGCGCCATGCACGGCCATATCCAGTGCGGAAAAATACCGGTGGCGGCTAAAAATTGCGTTAACCGCTGTGGCAGGGCATCCGCCGGGAAAACCTGACTATTGGGGAAGTTGCAGGGACTCGCGTGGTTGACTATTGTGCACCGCGAAATTGCACACCGCTCAAGGAATCAGCACAAATGCTCGTTAAGGCCGCGAATGGCGACCCCCGCCATGGGTATTATTTCGAGGATCTCTCCCTCGGCATGGAGGCGCGCCATGTCAAGAGGATCACCGCGGACGATATCCAGCTCTTCGCCGACCTGTCCGGCGACGACAATCCGGTGCATCTGTCGGAGGATTTCGCGGCCCGGACCATGTTCGGGCAGCGCATCGCCCATGGCATCCTGACGGCGAGCCTGCTGTCCACCATCATCGGCACCAAGCTGCCGGGACCGGGCTGCATTTACGTTTCCCAGAGCCTCAATTTCCGCGCCCCGGTCATGATCGGCGACGAGGTGGTGGCCACCGCCCGCATCACCGACCTGCTCGGCGAGCGCAGGCGGGCCATCCTGGCCTGCAGTTGCGCCGTCGGCGGCAAGACGGTACTGGATGGCCAGGCGGTCATCATGGTGCCGTGCCGCCCGGCTTGACCTTCAGGGGTTCGCGACCCCGCAAGGCCAGATGAAAGTCCTCACGTCCTACGACGATTGTCCGGCCGATGCGAAAGGCGCGGTCATGGCCATCGGCAACTTCGATGGGGTGCACCGCGGGCACCAGGCGGTTCTGGCGGCTGCCATGGCGAAGGCCAGGGAAGCCGGCGTGCCGTCCGGCGTCATGGTCTTCGAGCCGCACCCCCGCCAGTTTTTCAAGCCCGACGCGGCTTTCTTCCGCCTGACCCCCGCGCCCATGAAGAGGCGCCTCTTCGCGGCCCTCGGCCTCGACCTCACCGTCGAGCTGCCCTTTGGCGCGGCGCTGGCGGGTCTTGCCGCGGAGGACTTCGTCGCGACCGTGCTCGCCGGTGGCCTCGCCGTCACCCATGTGGTGACGGGAGCGGATTTCCATTTCGGCAAGGGCAGGGGGGGCAACCCGGATCGCCTCGCCGAGCTCGGCGCCGGTCACGGCTTCACCACCCAGGTGGTCGCGCCGGTGGGAGAGCCGGGACTGGTCTATTCCTCCAGCCAGGTGCGCGATCATCTACGCCTCGGCGAGGTGCGCGAAGCCGCCGAGGTGCTGGGCTACTGGTGGCGCGTCGCCGGCACGGTGGCGGGCGGCGACAGGCGGGGCACGGGCCTGGGCTTCCCCACCGCCAATATCGCCGCGCCCGCCGGCTTCGGGCTTGCCGCCGGCATCTACGCCGCCCGCGTCGTCACTCCGCAGGGCCGCTTCGGCGGCGCGGCCTATTTCGGCACCCGGGCCACCTTCGGGGCCGGCGAGCCCAGGATAGAGGTGTTCCTGTTCGACTTTTCCGGCGATCTCTACGGTCAGGAGATCGAGATCGAGTTCCTCGCCTTCCTGCGCGGCGACCGCGCCTTCGCCTCCGCCGAAGAGCTCGCCTTACGGATGCGCTCCGACTGCGAGGACGCGAAGGCCGTCATCGCCGCGATAGAGGCGAGCGATCCCATGCTGCGCTTTCCCCTCGGCCGGGCTCTGGCCTGATCCTCAGGTCTTCGGCGCGAACACCAGTCGGATGAAGTCGCGGTAGAGATTGACCTGCCGGGACAGGGCGCCCTTGTCCTCCACCACCCGCGACAGGATGATGCCGCCGTCCACCACCGTGGACAGCATGTCGGCGAGGTCGTCAAGGTCGACCTCCACTTGTGGCGGATAGCGCTGCGCGATGAGTTCGAGCCGGTCCCGGAAGCGTTTGCGCCAGCCGCGCACGGCCTCCGCGCTCATCTCCCGCAGCCGGCTATCGAACAGCCGGTCCTGGTAGCAGAAGGAGGCGATCAGGCAGCCCGGATGCCCGTTGGGCAGATCAGCCATCAGCTCAGACATCATCTTCAGGCCCACGAGGAAGCCGTGCAGGGGGTCCTCGTTGAGTTCGTCAGCGCGAGCGAAGAGATCGTCGAACAGCTTGTTCTCCCGCTCGACATAGCGTTCGGTCAGGGCCCGCGCCAGAACCCCCTTGTCCTTGAAATGATAGAAGAAACCACTTTTGGTGATGCCCACCGAGGCGATCAGCTCCTCGATGGACGTGGAGGCGAAACCCTTGGCCAGCACCGCCTCTTCGGCTGCATCCAGCAGTCTTTCGCGGGTACCCGCGCGCTTGAACTGGTTTTCCTGCATCGTCCCGTCTCCTGATGCATTCGCCTACTGTACCACAGGTACACTTGCAATCTGACGGGCGCCGGCCGGTTTGACTGGAGAGAGAGCGCAAACCGCCGGGAATCGACCATTTCCGGCGCGGGGAGGAGTGCACCGTAAGTCGTCTGGAATTCGCCGGCGCGGATTCGCATTTTCCGCCCCGGGGCGCAACCGCGCCATTACATGAGAGGAGAGTTTCATGACGACCACGGTTTCCCCGAAATACCGCGAGCACCTGCCGCAGCTCGGCGGCGGCAAGTTCCTGACCGACGGCGGGCTGGAGACCACGCTGATCTTCCATGAAGGCTGGGAGCTTCCCGTCGGCGAGGCCTTCACCCTGCTGGACAGCGAGCGCGGCCGCCGGGCATTGCTCGATTATTTCGACCGCTATGTGTCCCTGGCCGTCGAGGCCGGCGCCGGCTTCGTGCTGGAGAGCCCAACCTGGCGGGCCAATCCGGACTGGGCAGCGAAGGTCGGCTACGGCCGCGACAGCCTCGCCCATGTCAACCGCGCCTCCATCGCGCTCATGGCGGCCATCCGCGACAGGCATGAGACTCCGGCCAGCCCGATGCCCATCAGCGGCTGCATCGGCCCGCGCGGCGACGGCTACGATCCCGGCAAGGTGATGAGCGCGGCGGAGGCCCGCGGCTACCATGCCTGGCAGGCGGGCATCTTCCGCGACGCGGGCGCCGATTTCGTTTCCGCCATCACCATGACCAACATCAACGAGGCCGTCGGCGTCGCCGACGCGGCCGCCTCCGTGCACATGCCCTGCGTGGTCTCCTTCACCGTGGAGACCGACGGTCGCCTGCCCACCGGCGACAGCCTCGAGGACGCCATCGAGGCGGTCGATGCGGCAGCCGTGGTGGCGCCCGTCTACTACATGATCAACTGCGCCCATCCGGCCCATTTCGAACATGTCCTGAAGGAAGGCACCGGCTGGACCCGTCGTATCGGAGGCATGCGGGCCAATTCCTCCAGGCGCAGCCATGCGGAACTGGACAATTCGCCTGAGCTGGACATCGGCAATCCCGCCGAACTGGGTGAGGAGTATGCCGGCCTCCTGCGTCGCTTCCCCCATATCAACGTACTCGGCGGTTGCTGCGGCACCGATCACCGCCACGTGGCCTGTATCAGCCGCGCCTGCGTCCACGGGCGGGCCGCGGCCTGAATTCGCGGCCCCCGTGTCTGCCGGGCGCGGGGGCCGGAACCCGCTCATACGCTACTGGATTGTTCACCAATCGGTTGCTAGAAACCGGGCGCGGGCAAAAGGCCCTCCGCGAGAACAAGGCCGGACATGGCGAAAGACGACAAGAGACAGGACGGAACGCGCGACTGGCGCGAGACGCTGTTCCTGCCGCAGACCGAATTCCCGATGAAGGCCGGGCTGCCCCGGCGCGAGCCGGAGCTGCTGGCCCGCTGGCGGAAGATGGACCTCTACCGCCGCCTGCGCGAGCAGTCGAAGGGCCGCGAGAAGTACATCCTCCACGACGGTCCGCCCTATGCCAACGGCCATCTGCATATCGGCCACGCGCTGAACAAGATCCTCAAGGACATGGTCACCCGGTCGAAGCAGATGACCGGCAAGGACTCCAACTACGTGCCCGGCTGGGACTGCCACGGGCTGCCGATCGAATGGAAGATCGAGGAGCAGTACCGCGCCAGGGGCAAGGACAAGGACGCCGTGCCCGTGAACGAGTTCCGCAAGGAATGCCGCGAGTTCGCCGAGCACTGGATCGGCGTGCAGCGCGAGGAATTCGAGCGGCTCGGCGTGGAGGGGGATTGGGACAATCCCTACACCACCATGTCCTACGACGCCGAAGCCACCATCGCCGCCGAGCTGATCAAGTTCGCCATGAACGGCCTGCTCTACCGCGGCTCCAAGCCGGTGATGTGGTCCGTTGTCGAGCGCACCGCGCTGGCCGAGGCCGAGGTCGAGTATCAGGAGCACACCAGCCCGACCGTGTTCGTGCGCTTCCCCGTGGCCGAATTCTATGATCGCGAGGAGGTCTTCCGGAAACAGCTCGTCGGCGCCAGCGTGGTCATCTGGACCACCACGCCCTGGACCCTTCCCGGCAACCGCGCCATCGCCTATTCGCGCGACATCACCTACGGCCTCTACGAGGTCACCGACGCGCCCGGGGACAACTGGGCGAAGACCGGTGACAAGTTCATCATCGCCGACAGCCGCGCCGAGACCCTGAAGGAGGCCGCGCGCATCGGTGCCTGGACCCGCCATGCCGACATCAATCCGCAGGGCATCGTCTGCATGCACCCGCTGGTTCGCGAGGGTTACGATTTCCCCGTCCGGCTCTACCCGGCGGACTTCGTCACCGACGACACCGGCACCGGTTTCGTCCATGTCGCCCCCGGTCACGGGCGTGACGACTTCGATCTCTACATGGACAACCGCGAGGAGTTCGCCGCCGACGGCATTGCCGAAGTGCCGCAGACCGTGGGCGAGGACGGCTACTACTTCGAGCAGGTGCCGCATTTCGGCGGCAAGTCGCCAAGGCGCGTCGTGGACGACAAGGGCAATTTCGGCGACGCGAACACTGCCGTCATCGATGCTCTGGTCGGCGTTGGCGCCCTCGTCGCGCGCGGCAAGCTGCGCCACGACTATCCCCATTCCTGGCGTTCCAAGAAGCCGCTGATCTTCCGCAACGCCCCCCACTGGTTCATCGCCATGGACAAGGACATGGCGGGCAAGGGCGATACCCTGCGCGCCCGCGCCCTGAAGGCGATCAGACAGACCCGCTGGGTCCCCGCCGCCGGCGAGAACCGCATCACCGGCATGATCGAGTCCAAGCCCGACTGGGTGCTGTCGCGCCAGCGGGCCTGGGGCGTGCCCATCGCCGTCTTCGCCGACAGGGACGGAAATGTCCTGAAGGACGAGAAGGTCAACGCGCGCATCATCGAGGCTTTCCGCAAGGAAGGCGCCGATGCCTGGTTCGCCGAAGGCGCCAGGGAGCGCCTGCTCGGCAACGACTACAGTGCGGATGACTGGGAGATGGTGGACCACATCCTCGACGTCTGGTTCGATTCCGGCTCCACCCATGCCTTCGTGCTCGAGCAGCGCGAGGACCTGAAGTGCAACCGCGTCATCGACGGCGGTCCGGACCGGGTCATGTATCTGGAAGGCTCCGACCAGCACCGCGGCTGGTTCCATTCCTCGCTGCTGGAATCCTGCGGCACGCGGGGCAGGGCGCCCTATGACGACGTGCTCACCCACGGCTTCGTCATGGCCGAGGACGGCCGCAAGATGTCCAAGTCGCTCGGCAACATCGTCGCGCCCCAGGACGTCATCAGGCAGAACGGCGCGGAGATCCTGCGCCTGTGGGTGGCCAGCGCCGACTATTCGGAAGACCTGCGCATCGGCCCCGAGATCCTGAAGTCGAGCGTCGATGCCTACCGCAAGCTGCGCAATACCCTGCGCTTCCTGCTCGGCAACCTGCATCATTACGAAGCCTCCCTGCGCGTGGACCCCGCGGACATGCCGGAGCTGGAGCGATACATGCTGCACCGGCTCGCCGAGCTCGATGTGTCCGTGCGCAGGAGCTACGAGAGCTTCGATTACAAGCGCGTGTTTTCCACGCTGTTCAACTTCTGCACCATCGACCTGTCGGCGATCTATTTCGACATCCGCAAGGATGCGCTCTACTGCGAACCGTACGACAGCATGCTGCGCCGCTCCTGCCTGACGGTGCTGGACGAACTGTTCTCCTGCCTGACCGCGTGGCTGGCGCCGGTCCTGTGTTTCACTTCGGAGGAAGCCTGGCTGGCCCGTGTCCCCGGAGAGGAAAGCTCGGTGCATCTGCGCCAGTTCCCCGACATACCCGCCGCATGGCGCGACGAGAAGCTGGCCGGAAAGTGGAAGAAGGTGCGCCAGGTGCGCCGCGTCGTCACCGGCGCGCTGGAGGTAGAGCGGCGCGAGAAGCGCATCGGTTCCAGCCTGGAGGCCGCGCCGCGCATCTACATCGCCGACAAGGCGCTGTTCGACGCCGTCGCCGACGTGGACTGGGCCGAGGTCGCCATCACCAGCCAGGCAAGCTGGCTGAACGACGAGGGGCCGAAGGATGCCTTCCGCCTCGACGACGTCGCCGGTGTCTCGGTCGTTCCGGAACCGGCGATCGGCGACAAGTGCGCCCGGTCCTGGAAGATGTCGCCCGAGGTCGGCTCCGATCCCGATTTCCCCGATCTTACCCCGCGCGATGCGGAAGCGGTGCGCCAGTTCGACGCCCGCCGCCTGGCCGCCGAGTGAGCGCAGCCGTGTCCCGCTTGCGGCTGTGGGGGGCGGCGAGCCCGCTTGGCCACGCCATCGCCCTGCTGACCCTGCTCGCCGACCAGGCGCTGAAGCTGTGGATGCTCCACGGCTTCGACCTCGCCAGCAGGGGCGTGGTCGAGGTCACGCCCTTTTTCGATCTCGTGCTGGTCTGGAATCCGGGCATCAGCTACGGCCTCATGCCCCAGGACGGCTGGATGGGGCAGGCGATGCTCATCGCCATCGCCGTTGCCGCCGTCATCGGTTTTTCCCTGTGGCTTGCCCGCACCGCATCCCCGCTCGTCGCCGCCTCCATCGGCCTGATTATCGGCGGTGCGGCCGGCAATGCCATCGACCGCGCGGTCTACGGCGCGGTGGCCGATTTTGTCTCCCTCCACGCCTTCGGCTTCTACTGGTATGTCTTTAACATTGCCGACGCGGCCATCGTTGCCGGTGTGGCCGGTCTGCTGTATGACTCGCTCTTCGGGAGCCACAAAAAGGTCTCAAAAAGCTCTTAGGAGCCAGTTGGTTGTCCCGTATCGGGACAGGGCCAAGGGGGCACGGCACGTGCGTTTGGTGGGAAAATCCGCGTTTCGCGCAGTCATGACCTGCACCGTCCTGCTGACGGCGCCGGTGATGCTTGCGGGCTGCGGCGGCGGTACCCAGGTCGAATTCGAAGGCAAGCTCTTCGAGGCCGTCGGCCTTTCCGGCCAGACCCAGTACAAGGAGCCTACGGTTCCCGAACGGTCCCCGCTGCTGCTGCCGCCGGAGAAGCGCCAGGCCGAATTGCCCGAGCCGGGAGTGCGCCAGGCTGCCGCCCAGCCGGAAGTCTGGCCGACGGACCCCGATATAGAGCGCGCCCGCCAGCTCGCCGAGGCCAAGGCGAAGGAGAAGCGCGAATGCGACAACTGGGCCTTCGAGAACAAGAAGACCAGCGTCGAGGATTTCGAGAAGGTCCAGAATCCGAGCACCCGCTGCAAGGGCTGGCTCGGCAATGCCTTCAAGAACAAGGACAGCCGCGCCGACGGCTCGCCCGACACCGTAAGCGATTTTTCCCAGAACGCCGACAACCGGAAGAAGCGCTAGGCCGCGCCGGCGCCATATCCGATAGCGGCCGCTTTCCGGTGCTCCCGCCCGGTTGCCGGCTTTGCCGCTGAAATGCCGGTTACGCTCATTTGACCACGCGCGGCTTGAATTCTGCTCTGAATCGGCTGACATGAGCAGCACGCTCCTTCCCGGTCACGCAGGCATTCCGCCGCGCCAGGAGACAACCCGATGGATCTGATCGACATGAGTTCCATACTCGAACGCAGCGCCATGATGCTCGCCGCGGCGGTATTCGCGGTCGCGGCCGCGGGCATGGCGGTCGATGCCTCCGCCAAGCCGCGCGCCAGTTACTTCAAGCTGGAGAACGGCATGGAGGTGGTCGTCATTCCCGATCACCGCTCTCCCGTGGTTACCCACATGGTATGGTACCGGGTCGGCGGCGCCGACGAGCCGCGCGGCACGTCGGGCATCGCCCATTTCCTGGAACACCTGATGTTCAAGGGCACGGACTCGATCCCGCCCGGCGAGTTCTCCAAGATCGTCGCCCGCAACGGCGGCCAGGACAACGCCTTCACTTCCAACGATGCGACCGCCTACTTCCAGCGCGTGGCCAAGGACCGCCTGCCTCTGATGATGAAGATGGAATCGGATCGCATGGCCAACCTGAAGCTCGATCCCGACGACGTGCGGACCGAGCGCAAGGTGATCCTGGAGGAGCGCCGCTCCCGCGTGGACAACGATCCGGCCAGCATCCTGGTCGAACAGATGATGGCGACCCTCTACCAGTCCCACCCCTATGGCATTCCGGTCATCGGCTGGGAGCATGAGATTGCCCAGCTCGACCGCGACGACGCGCTCGGCTTCTACAAGCGCTACTACGCGCCCAACAACGCCATCCTCGTGGTGGCTGGCGACACCACCGCCGACGAGGTCCGCAAGCTGGCCGAGGAGACCTACGGCAACCTGAAGCCGGTGGAGAATACGGCGCGCCTTCCCCGTCCCCAGGAGCCCCGCCACTACGCGCCGCTGCGCGTGGAGCTCGAGGACGTCAGGGCCGGCCGGTCCACCATCCAGCGCTTCTACCTCGCCAAGGGGTACGGCGATTCCGAGCCGGGCAAGGCCGAGGCCATCGAGCTGATGCTGCGGGTGGTGGGATCGGGCACCAACAGCCGTCTCTACAAGACGCTGGTCATGGACCGGAAGAAGGCCGCCAGTGCCGGCGGCTGGTACATGGGTTCCGGCCTCGATGGCGGCCGCATCGGCATCTACGCCATCGCCCCCGGCGACACGCCGGTCGGCGAGGTGGAGAAGGCTCTCGACGACGCTCTGGACGGCATCGTCGAGAGCGGCATCACCCAGGCCGAGCTGGACCGCGCCCGCAAGTCCTATCTCGCCAGCTTCGTCTACGAGTCCGACAGCCAGTCCTCCCTGGCGCGCCGCTATGGCTGGACCCTGGCCACCGGCCGCACCATCAAGGACATCGAGGAGCTGCCGGAGCGCGTCAGGCAGGTCACTCTCGACGAGGTGAACGAGGCTCTGCGCAAAAGTTTCGACAAGAAGCAATCGGTCACCGGCATCCTCACGCCGGGCAAGCCCGCTGCGGAGGCGAAGGACCGGAAGGCGCCGCAGCCGGCATCGGGGAGGGCGGGTTGAAAACCATTCACTTCCTGAGGTCCGTGGGCCTTCCGCGCCGTGCTTTTGCCCTGTTCGCGATTTTGCTAGTCATGGGACTTTCCGCAATGCCCGCAGAAGCCATGCGCATCCAACGTGTGATCAGTCCCGGAGGCATAGAGGCCTGGCTCGTGGAGAGCCATGAGGTGCCTCTCATCGCCATGCAGTTCGGTTTCGCCGGTGGTTCGCTGCAGGACCCCGAGGGCCTCGAGGGGATCGCGAACTTCGTTTCCGGCATGCTTGACGAGGGCGCGGGGTCCATGGACGCCGTGCAGTTCCACGAGCGCATGGAGGAACTCGCCATCCGCATGAGCTTCGATGCCAGCCGCGACAATTTCGCCGGCAGCTTCCAGACGCTTTCTGAAAACAGCGAAGACGCCTTCGAGATGCTGCGCCTCGCCCTCAACGAGGCGCGCTTCGACCAGGTCGCCCTCGACCGCGTCCGCACGCAGATCGTCGCCGGGCTCAAGATCGACGAGACCGATCCGGACCGGGTCGCGGGCCGCGAGTGGTACAAGCTCGCCTTCGGCGCCCATCCCTATTCCCGTTCGCCGCGCGGCAACATTCCCTCCGTGCAGGCGATCAAGCCGGCCGACCTGAAGGAGTATGCCCGCCGTGTCTTCGCGCGGGACACGCTCAAGGTGGCCGTGGTCGGCGACATCGACGCCGCACAACTGGCCAGGGTCCTCGACAAGGTGTTCGGCGGCCTGCCCGCGAAGGCGGACCTGCGCCCCGTCGGCGAAGCCAAGCCGCCCACCGGTCCGCTGAGCAAGGTCGTCCAGATGGACGTTCCCCAGTCGGTGGCCCGCTTCGGACTGCCGGGCCTCAAGCGCTCCGACAAGGATTTCGTCGCCGCCTCGGTGCTGAACTACATCATCGGCGGCGGCGGCTTCTCCTCCCGCCTGATGGAGGAAGTGCGCGAGAAGCGCGGGCTCGCCTATTCGGTCTATTCCTACCTGTCGCCCTACAGGCATGCGGCGCTGTATCTCGGCGGCGTCGCCACCGAGAACAAGTCCATCGGCGAGTCCCTGGACGTGATCCGCGGTGTCCTGCGCGATCTGGCGGAGAACGGACCGACGGAGGAGGAACTGAAGGGCGCCAAGGATTTCATGACCGGGTCCTATCCGCTGAATTTCGACACCAACAGCAAGATCGCCGGACAGTTGTTGTGGATCCAGATCGAGGATCTCGGCATCGACTACATCGACAGGCGCAACGGGCTCGTCGAGGCGGTTGGGATGGACGACATCCGCCGCGTCGCCAAGCGGCTCCTCCATGCCGACGATCTCATCGTCCTCGTGGTCGGAAAGCCCACCGGCGCCATCTGACCCGCTCCCGGCGGCTGTCCGGCCGCCTGCGCGCCAGCGCCGCAGAACCGGATCCATATTGCGGTGTTTCCCTGCACGCGCTTTTGCTAGTTTCCAGCCCGCGGATGCAGAGGGAAGGAAATCCCCTTGGTCACACAGGACGTTTCAGGCTGCCTGGAGGAAAGGATCGGGCAGCGGGGCCTCTCGGCCTCCACGCTCGGCCGGCTCCTCGACCGGCTGACGCCGGCGCTTGCCGCCATGAAGGAGGGCATCGGCAACGGCGCCATGCCGCTGCTGTGCGTTCCGGACTGGACCGACGACATCGAGCCCGCCCGCGAGGCTCTCGACAGGCTATCCGCGGGCGCCCGCACTCTCGTCTTCTTCGGAACCGGAGGCTCCAGCCTCGGCGGCCAGGCCATCGCCCAGCTTGGCGGCTGGTTCATCCCCGGCGACATGACCAGCGGCCAGTCGCGCCGTCCGCGCACCCGCTTCTACGACAATCTCGATCCGCGCACCCTGGAGCGCGCGCTCGCCTCCCTCGACCTCGAGACCACCCGGTTCATTGTCATCTCCAAGTCGGGCGGCACCGCGGAGACCCTCGTGCAGGCCCTGTCCGCCATCGCTGCCCTGCGTTCCGCCGGGCTTGAGGACCGTATCTCCAGCCACTTTCTCGGGCTGACCGAGCCCGCCTGCCCCGGCGCCACCAACGGTCTGCGGACCGTGCTGGAATCTTACCGCGTTCCCTGCCTCGACCATTCGCCCGAAATCGGCGGCCGCTTCTCCGCCCTCACCAATGTGGGCCTGTTGCCTGCCATGGCGCGCGGGCTGGACCCCTACAAGCTGCGCGCCGGCGCCAAGGCCGTCACCGATGCGCTGCTGGCCGCGGACGGGGCGGCCGATCATGCCTCCGCCGTTGGCGCCGCGGTCGCGGTCGGCCTGGCC
>JBFWSL010000039.1:0-18123 GCA_050248375.1 Hyphomicrobiales bacterium
CCCTGCTGCCCGGCTATACCGACGAGACCGTCGAGCAGAGCTGGACCACCGCGCTCGCCGTCGCGCCTACCATCACCCGGCAGCCGATCCCCGAGGCGCGCGAGAAGCTCGCCGCGCTGATCCCAAACGCCGCCTTCACCGCCACCGCCTTCCTCACCGCGCTCGACATGGTCGAGGAGCATCCCGCCCTCGCCCGCCCGGGCAAGGTGGAGCTCCTGGCCATTCTGTCGAGCGACGGCAAGGACGCCGGCAAGGCCCGCGAGGAGGTGGACCGTCTGGTGGAAGCCGGTTACGGGACATTGAAATTCAAGGTCGGCTTCGACGTGGAGGAAGACCTGTCGGCCCTGGAGACCATGCAGCGCGTGGTCGATGGCCGCGCGCGCCTGCGCGTCGACGCCAACCAGGGCTTCACCGCGGCTCAGGCCATTTCCTTCCTGGAGCGCGTCAATCCTGAAGGCATCGAGCTGCTCGAGCAGCCCTGCGACAAGTCCGACTGGTCCGCCGCCGGGGAAGTGCGGCCGCACGCCCGCGTACCGATCATGCTGGACGAATCCATCTACGGCACCGCCGACGTGGACCGTGCCGCGGACGGCAAGCTCGCCGATCTGATCAAGCTCAAGCTGATGAAGCTCGGCGACATCTCCGCCCTGCAGGCGGCGCTCGATCATATTACCGCGCGCGGCATGAAGCCTGTCCTGGGCAACGGTGTCGCCACCGACATCGGCTGCTGGATGGAGACCGCCGCCGCGCCGGGCCATGTCACCCTGGCGGGCGAGATGAACGGCTTCCTGAAGACGCCCGTTCAGCTCATGGACCCGCCGCTGCGCATGGAAGGAGCCTGCGTCGTGCTGCCGGCAGAGATGCCTTCGCTCAATGTCGAGGCGGCCGACAGCGTCACCGACGTCCGGGCCGACTTCAGCTGACCTTCAGCAACAGCTTGCCCCGGCTTCCCCGTCCCTGGATCGTCTCATGGGCGGCCTTCGCGGCCGCCAGCGGAAGCACCTTGTCGATGGTCACTTTCAGCTTGCCGCCCGACCAGGCCGCGAACAGGTCGTCTGTGCGTCCGCGAATCTCGTCCGCGTCGCGCATGTAGTCCGCCAGGTGCGGGCGGGTGAAGAACACCGATCCCGCCTCCGCCAGTTCCAGCGGAGAAATGCTGTCCACCAGCCCCGACGCGCCGCCGTAGTTGACGCACAGGCCGCGCTTGGCGAGCGAGCGTATCGACCGCGAGATGGTGTCCTTGCCCACCGCGTCGTAGACCACGTTGACGCCCTTGCCGCCCGTGATCTCCATGACGCGCTCGCGGAAATCCTCCTTGCGGTAGAGGACGACGTGATCCGCTCCCAGCCCCCTGGCGATCTCCGCCTTGTCCTCGTCGCCCACCGTGACGATGGCCGTGGCGCCGCGCGCCTTGGCGAGCTGCGTCAGGAGCTGGCCCACCCCTCCCGCGCCCGCATGCGCCAGACAGGTGTCGCCCGGCTTCAGCGCGAAGGCGGAATGGGTGAGGTAGTGCGCCGTGCAGCCCTGGAGCTGCAGCGCGCAGGCGATGTCCAGGGGCACCGCGTCCGGCACTTTCACCAGCCGCCAGGCCGGCACCGCGGCATATTCCGCGTATGCGCCGCGATAGATGCACCAGGCCACACGGTCGCCCGCCTTCAGTTCCGTGGAGTCTCCCGGGTCGGCGACCTCCCCCGCCCCCTCCATGCCGATCACCATCGGCAGCGGCGTCTTGTAGGTGTCGGACTTGGCGTAGCTGCCCGACCGCATGTAGACGTCGATGAAATTTATGCCTGCCCATTGCAGCTTGACCAGCGCCTCACCCTTGCCCGGCACGGGCTTCGGCACATCGAGCATCTCGAGCACCTCCGGTCCGCCAAACCGGTTCACGCCCACTGCCTGCATTTTTTCGCTCATATCCGCTCCTGAAGAAGATGTTATTCGCCAACGCCGGGTGCTTTACGCCCCTGCCCGGCCCGCGCAGAATACGCGCCGCCGGCTGGTGGCCGGTCGACAGGGAGAAAACGATGCTCACGATTTACGGCCGTTCCAACTCGTCCAACGTCCGCAAGGTGCTGTGGCTGCTTGCCGAGCTCGGCCTCGACTACGAACGGCTCGATTACGGCCGCGGCTTCGCGCCCTGCAACACGCCGGAATACCTGGCCATGAATCCCAATGCGCTCGTCCCCACCATGAAGGACGGAGATTTCATCCTGTGGGAATCCAACGCCATATTGCGTTACCTCGCCACCAGGACCGGACGGAAGGACCTCTATCCCGAAGTGCTCGAGGAGCGCGCCGCGGTCGAGCAATGGCTCGACTGGCAGCTCACCACCGCCATCGCGGGAGTGAACGGCCTGTTCCAGGGCCTCGTGGTGAAGATGCCGGAACTTGCAACTCCGCAGGCGATTGAAAATTCCCACAAGCGGGCCAACGCCGCCATGGGCATCCTCGACGCGCAGCTCGCCAGAACGGAAGCCTATGTCGTCGGCCCGGACCTCACCATTGCCGATACAGCCCTCGGCATGTACGTCCATCGCTGGTACGCCATGGACATCGAGCGGCCGGACCTGAAGGCGCTCGCCGCCTACTACGGCCGGCTGAAGCAGCGCAAGCCGTTCCAGGAGATGATTGTCGGTCTGGGCGTCTGACACGGCGCGGCTCGATGGGCGGGAATGTTCCTGAACGGTCAGCGTGACGTCTGGCGGACCGGCGCGGGCTGCCTCGGCAGCAGATGCGCCAGCCGCTCGGCATTCAGCACATAGAGCTGCCGCCGCTTCTTGCCGATCAGCCCGTCGGCCTCGAAACGGCGCAGGATCGCGGTGATCGTCGGGCGGCGCGCGTTCAGCAGCGTCGCCAGTTCCTCGTGAGTGAGCTTGATCGGGTGGCGCTCTTCGCCGGTCGAATGCTCCGGGTCCGGCCGCGACAGCGACAGCAGCACCTGCGCCAGCCTCTGCTCCACATTCTGCACCAGGAAATCGCCCACCCTGTGATGGAAGTCGCTCATCCGGTTGACCAGCAGCCGGATGATATACTGGCTGAAGGCCGGGTTGGCGGCGAGCAGCCCCTGGAATTCCCTCGCCTCCAGCCCGACCAGCTCGCCGTCCTCGATGGCGATGCCGTCCGCCTCCCGCACGGCGGCGGAACTGAGCGCGGTCAGCCCCATGAAGCTGTGCGGCAGGTGGATGCGCAGCAGGCACTCGTTGCCGACGGCGTTGATCAGCACCGACTTCGCCTGGCCCGAAAGCAGGAAATAGGAATGCGTCGCGCGCTCTCCCTGCGAGTAGATGCGGTCGCCCTTCTCGAAGCTCCGCCGGGTGCCCGTGCGGACCATCAGCTCCACGAATTCCGGGGCGATGTTGGAGCCGATGTCGATAAGGCTGCCGATCGAATATTCCCGCATTGGCGGTTCTTCCCTGTGGTTCGGGCCCGTTGTCCGGGCGCTCTTTCATGGTCCCGCGCAACCGGTTCACCGGCAGACCGGTCCCGCATGTTCCGCAAGGGCCCGCCATGATAGAGTTCCCGGCGAAGCCCCGGAACGCGGCCGGCCCGCTTCCGGAAATCGGGCGCTAGCTACACATGCCCGGGCGGGCGCTTCTGTCATCTGGATGACACTTCCGCCACCCGGCAATAGCGCCGATATTGCATTTTCGCAGGCCGGTTTCGTGCATGGAAGGGAAAGATAACTTTGCCGCGGAGTGTAATTGCGCTGACAGACCGCGCCCCCGGAAAACGGCATCCTGCGGGAAAGCGAGAATAACAGGAGGAACGGCCCCATGCCGCTCATAGATACCGACGTCCATGAAAGTTTCTCGAGCCTGAAGGATCTGGTTCCCTATCTTCCCGATCCCTACAAGGACTGGATCGCCCAGGGGGCCTGGCGCGGCTTTTCCCAACCTTTCTGCTACACCTCGCCCGGCAACGGCAACCGGGCCGACGTGAAGAGCGGCGATGGCTCCGCCTCGGTCTCCGATTACGGCCTGATGCGCGACCAGCTTCTCGACGCCTACGGCATGGATTACGCCGTGCTGACCGGCTACTTCTACCCGACCATGCTTTCCATGCAGTACGGCCTCGGCAACGCCCTGGCCAGCGCCTACAACGACTACGTGGTGGACAACTGGCTCTGCAAGGACAAGCGCTTCATCGGCAGCATCCAGATTTTTGCCCGCGACCCCCAGGCCGCCGCCCGGGAGATCGACCGCATGGCGGACCACCCCCAGTTCAAGCAGGTCAAGCTGCCCGTGGTCGGCGACATCGCCTACGGGCACCCGGCCTACCGCCCCATCTTCGAGGCGGCCAACCGCAACGACCTGCAGGTGGCCTTCCACCACACCACCCAGGCGCAGGGACCCTACGGCATGGGGCTCCACTACATGGAGCGGCACACGCTGATCCCCATCGCCCTCATGCCGCAGGTCATCAGCCTGATCTGCAACGGCGTGTTCGACGAATTCCCGCGCCTGCGCTTCCTGGTGCTGGAGGGCGGCTTCAGTTGGCTGCCGCACGTGATGTGGCGCCTCGACCGCGAGTATCGCCAGGGCCGCATCGAGGTTCCGTGGATCAAGAAGCTGCCCAGCGAGCACATCCGCGAGCGGCTGCGCCTCTCCACCCAGCCGACCGAGGACCTCACCGCCGACCAGTGGCTCAAGCTGATCGACCTGATGGGTACCGACGAGCTGCTGGTGTTCTCCACCGACTATCCGCATTTCGACTTCGACAGCCCCAGTGCGGCCATTCCGCGTTCGCTGCCGGCCGAAATCCGCGAGAAGATCTTCTGGAAGAACGCGGCCACGTTCTACGAGCTCGACATTCCTCCGGCCTCCGCGCGGGTTGCGGCGGAGTAGACGGATGAAGCGACAGACGGTCTGCAAGCTCTCCGACCTGGAGGTCGGCAAGCTGCATTCGGCGAAACTCGGACGGTCGGAAATCGTGCTTTCCCTCCTGCCGTCCGGCGCCGTCAGCGCCTTTTCCGGAAAGTGCCCCCATCAGGGCGCCGAGCTCAAGTTCGGCTGCGTCGCCGACTTCGTGGAAGGGGACCAACTGAACAAGGTCTGCTCCAACCACACGGGAGAAATCCTGCGTTGCCCGTGGCACGGCTTCGAGTACTCGATGATCACCGGCGAGGCCACGGTCCAGTCCCTGGACGGCAAGGCCCCCGCCGGGCCCCTTCGCCTGCGCATGTACAATGTCGAGATCGACGGAGATGACGTCGTCGTCCTGACATGACGGAAGTCACGGTCGTGGATCGGGCCGGCGCCTCGCGTGTGTTCGAGGTGCCGGAGGGAGAACGCATTCTCATCGCGGGGCTCAAGGCCGGTGTCGGCCTTCCGCATGAATGCGCCACCGGAACCTGCGGCACCTGCAAGGCGCGCCTCGGCAGTGGCGAGACCGTGTGCATGTGGCCGGGCGCTCCCGGCGCGCGCAAGTGCCGTGACGGCGACATCCTGATGTGCCAGCACGCCGCCTCGGGCGCGGTACGGCTGACGGTGAACGGCACCTTCGCCGGCCCTCCCGAACCTCCGGTTCAGGCTTTCAGCGGGACCCTGAGCCGGTCCGAAAGTCTCGCCGGAGACGCCGGGCTGTTCGCGCTCCGGCTCGATCGCGCCATGGACTACAAGGCCGGCCAGTTCGTCCTCGTCTCGGTACCGGGCGTGGAGGGGGCCCGGGCCTACTCCATGACGACTTTCGAACCCGGCGGCGCCGGGCTCGAGTTTCTCATCCAGCGCAAGCCGGACGGAGGCCTGAGCCGCGTTCTGTTCGACGGTTCGCACGCCGAGTGGCCGGTACGGGTTACGGGCCCCTTCGGGCGCGCCACCTTCGAGACGGACGAGAACCGGCCCTTCGTCGCCATTGCCGGCGGCTCGGGGATCGCCGGCATCCTCGGCATCCTCGACCACGCGATGCAGGGCGCGCATTTCGCACGCCACCGGTCCTCCGTCTATTTCGGGCTGCGCTCGCCCGCCCGCAGCTACATGCTGGAGCGGCTCTCCCGGTATGCCGAATCCGCCGGGGACGCGCTGCGGGTGACGGTGGCCTTTTCCGACGAAGCGGCCGATACGGCGTTTACGCAGCGGCATCCTCGTCTTAAATTCGCGTCCGGTCTGGTTCACGAGGTGGCGGGAAGCGATCTTCCCCATGGCGTGGGCCAGGCTCCGGTGCATTTCGTGGCGGGCCCTCCGGCGATGGTGGACGCCGCCATGCGGATGCTCGTCATGCAACTCAAGATCTCTCCCGCGGAAATACGCTATGACCGATTCCAATGAATGGATGAAGGCCTGCCCGCTCGACACCTTGCCGGTGGGCGAGAAGACCGAGGCCAAGCTGAGCGACGGCACCATGGTCATGATCGCGCACCTGCAAAGCGGTCTGTTCGCCTGCTGCGCCGATTGCCCCCATCTGGACACGCCCCTCGTGGAAGCGGACATCGACGGCGACGTCCTCACCTGTCCCACCCATTTCTGGCAATGGAAGATCCCCACCGGCGAAGCGATGGGTGTCTCGGAGATGCCGCTGCCGGTCTACGAGGTGAAGACCGAAGACGATTTCGTGTGGGTCCGCAAACCCGCCGGCTGATCCGGCCAGAGCATGATCCGGAAAAGTGGATACCACTTTTCCGATAAGATCATGCTCAAGCTATTGATCTGGCGCATCATCTTATCGGCCAAGCGATTCCATTTGGCCCGATGATGCGCTAGGCCCTATCGGCCGGCCAGTGCCTTCGCCTCGTCCACCAGGGCCTTGGGTACGCCGAGCCCTTCCTTCCCGGCTTTTTCCCGCAGCGCCTCACGGCGGCTTCCGGGAATGCGCGCGCCTTCCTGCGCGGCGATGCTTTCCATCACCGCCTCGATGCGGTTGAGGAAATGGTCGCGGCCCGCGAAGGCCTCCGGGTCGATGACGATGAAGTACTGCCCCACGGCCGGGGGCCTGCCCTCGGTGGTGAAGAAGGACGAGGCTTCGGCCGACAGGGCCGCGCCGGTCAGCGGGCCGGCCAGGACCTCCACCAGCAGCGCCAGCGCCGCTCCCTTTGCGCCGCCCGCGGGCAGCAGCATTCCTTCCGTCAGCGCCACGTCCGCATCGGTCGTGGGACGGCCCTGGCCATCGGTGGCCCAGCCTTCCGGTATCGGCTTGCCCGCCTGCTTGGCGGTAAGGATGTTCCCGCGCGCCACCTGCGAGAGCGCCAGGTCGATCACCAGCGGCAGGCCGGACTTGCGGGGCGCTCCGAAGGCTATCGGCTGCGTTCCGTAAATGCGCTTGTTGCCGCCCCAGGGCGCCATGGCCTCGGGCGAATTGGCGACCAGCATGGAGACCATGCCTTCCTCCGCCGCGCGCTCCACATGATGCCCCAGCACGCCGCAATGATGCGACTGCATGAATGCCACGGCGGAGATGCCGTTGGACCGCGCCTTCTTGACTGCCAGAGGCAGCACCATGTCGAAGGCCGGAAAGAAGAAGCCGTTGCGCACGTCGATGGTCAGCGCGCCGGGCAGGTCCTTGACCACCCGCCCCTCGGTCATGCCGTCCACCTTCCCGCTGATCGCCTGCCCCGCGTAGCTCGGCACGCGCGAGAACCCATGTCCCTTGCGCCCGTCGATCTCGGCCGCCAGCAGGGCCCTGGCCACGGAGCGCGCCTGCTTCTCGCCGGTCCGGGAGGCGGACATGGCCTCGAAGATCAGCGCTTCCAGCTCGTCGCAGGTGAACCTGACCACATCGTTCATTTGCCCAGTCCCATTTCGCGCATGACGTTCTCGACCGTGACGCTCGATATCGCGTCATTGGATTCCACCGTGACGCCGGAGATATGCGGAGTCAGGATCAGGTTCGGCAGCCCCTTGAAGCGGGCCGCCTCCTTCGCCGACAGCGGCTCCTCCACGAACACGTCGAGAGCCGCGCCGCGAAGATGGCCGGACTTCAGGGCCGCCACCAGATCGTCCTCGTTGACCACGCCGCCCCGCGCGGTGTTGATGAGGATCGAGCCCTTCTTCATCTTCCTGATAGCATCCGCGTTGATGATGTTCCGCGTGGACGGCAGCAGCGGCACATGCAGCGAGAGCACGTCGCTGCGCTTCAGAAGCTCGTCCACGGAAACGGCCTCCGCCAGTTTCCAGCCGGGCGCGTCCGCCGGGACATTCGGATCGTGGGCGATGACCTTCATCTCCAGACCCGCGGCCATCCGCGCCGCCGACTGCCCGATCATTCCGTAGCCCAGCAGGCCGAGCGTTCGCCCGCGCGCTTCCAGGCCCACATACTGCGTGCGCGGCCACTCGCCCGCCAGCACGCTGTCGCGCGCATAGAACGATCCGCGCAACAGCATCAGCGCCGTGCAGATCGTATATTCCGCCACCGTGACGTTGTTGGTGCCGGTCGCCGGGCATACCTTGACGTTGCGCGCCTTGCAGGCCTCGAGGTCGATGTTGTCGAGGCCGACGCCGAGACGCCCGACCACCTTCAGGTTGGGACCCGCGCCCAGCAGGTCGCCGGTCACCTGGGTGCGGTTGCGGACGATCAGACCCTTCGCGTCCTTGAGCAGCGGCTTGATCTTCTCCGGCTTGTCCCAGAGATCCTTGTCCCAATGCACGTCGCAGCACGCCTTCAGGGTCTCCACCGGACCGGCATCCATGAATTCCGTAATCACCACATCGGGCATGTCATGTCTCTTTCTCTTCGCGCGTTGACGGGCCGCGCACTGCGATATCAGGCCAGTTCCAGAACGCGGCGCATCTCGTCCATCAGTTTCGGTTTCAGCTCCATGCCGACGCCCGGCTGATCCTGCGGCAGGGTGACATGGCCGTCCACGATGGGAATGTTGTCCGCGAAACCGCCATAGGGCGCGAACACGCCCGGATAGGATTCCGTGCCGCCGAGCTGCAGGCCGGCCGCCAGGTTCAGGCCGATCTGATGTCCGCCATGCGGCAGGAAGCGCCGGCGCGGCCAGCCGAGCTTTTCCGCCTCGGCGATCATCACCAGGCACTCGGTAGGGCCATAGCAAAGCGTCGGGTCCGGCTGCGGATAGTCGATATCCGGCCGCATGCCGCCGAAGCGCAGCAGGTTGTTCATGTCCTGATGCGAGAACAGGTTTTCGCCCGTGGCGATGGCATGCGGATAGACCTGGACCAGCTCGGCGTTCAGACGATAGTCGAGCGGATCGCCGGGCTCCTCGTAGAAGGCCAGCTTCAACGGCTCGACCGCCTTGCCGAAGGCCATGGCCTCTTCCAGGGTGAAGCGCCCGTTGACGTCCACGGCAAGGTTCTCGCTGGACCCAAGCGCATCGGCGGCCGCTTCCACGCGCTTCATGTCCTCCTTGAGCGGAACCGCTCCCACCTTCATCTTGGCAATACGGTAGCCCTGCTCGCGGTAGCCGCGCATCTCGGCCTGAAGCTGCTCGATGTCCTTGCCCGGCCGGTAGTAGCCCCCGCCGGGATAGACCAGCACCTTCTCGTCGAACTTGCCGCCGTTGTATCGCTCCGAGAATATCTTCCACAGCGGCTTGCCCGCGATCTTGGCGTGCGCGTCCCATATGGCCACGTCCAGCGCGCCGATACAGTAGCTGCGCTCGCCATGTCCGCCGGGCTTCTCGTTGGACATGACCGTGCGCCACACCGCCTGCGGCGAGAAATTCTCGCCGGTCTCGTCCAGCAGGCTCTTCGGATCGGCCTCATGCAGACGCGGCAGGAAGCGGGATGCCAGCAGCCCGGGCTGGGCGTAGCGACCGTTGGAAGTGAAGCCGTAGCCGACAACCTTCTCTCCGTCGCGGACGACGTCGGTCTCCACCGCCACCACGTTGGTGGTCATGGTCTTGAAGTTGATGAAGGCGTTCGACATCTCCGAGGCGAGCGGAGCCGGGACGTGCCTTACCCTGGTGATCTTCATATTGCTGACGGCCCTAGAACAGCCTGGCCGTGGGCAGGGGCACCTGCAGCAGTTCCTGGAAGATGTAGTAGAAGCCGAACACGATGGCGAGGCCGACCAGCGGATAGACCGCCATGCGGTAAGGCGTCCACGGATCGTACATCGCCACCAGCGTCAGCGCGGCGAAGATCACCAGCGCGGCGGGGATGAAGCCCGTCCAGGGCATGGCCATGGCGCCGAGCACCATGACCGCGACCAGCAGAACCCGGCGAAGCATCGACCCGCCTTCCGGTTCCGCCAGTTCCTCCCCGCGTCCGGAGAGCCACATGAACAGATAGCCGAGAGAGGCCGCGATCATCACGCCCGCGAAGGTGCGCGGGAACACCGCGGAGTCCGGGTCCACATAGCCGAGCGTGTCCGAGACGACGAAACAGCCGGCGACCACGAGCAGGGCCGCGACGACGGCGCCGCCCGTATCCCTGCGGGAACTAGTCGGCATGGGCCTTTTCCTTGAGCTTCTGAAGCCGCGTCAGCACCAGCGGGCTTAGCAGCGTGAACAGCGTGAACGCGATGATGGCGATGGAGATCGGACGGCCGAAGAACATGCCGAGCCGGTTGTCCGTCGCGCCGCCTATGGTCCAGGCCTGCACGAAGCCCGATTCCGCGATGGGGCCGAGAATCAGTCCGAGCACTATGGGCGACGGCGTGAAGCCGAAACGCCCGAGCACCCAGCCCACCGCGCCGAGCACGATCATGATGACCACGTCGGAGATGTTGTTGCGGATGGCGTAGCTGCCGATGATGGTCATGAAGGCGATAGCCGGAACCAGCAGCGACTTCGGCAGCGAGATGATCGTCTTGTAGGCATAGCGGCCGATGAGCAGCCCCGTCGGCAGCATCAGGATCGTCGCCAGGATCAGGCCCCAGATGAAGGTGTAGACGATCTCGCCCTGGTTGGTGAACAGGCTGGGCCCGGTGCGCACCCCCTGCACCAGCAGGGCGCCGAGGATCACCGCGTCGGGTGGCGTGCCCGGAATGCCGAGCACCAGCGTCGGGATGAAACCGCCGCCAACGGTGGCGTTGTTGGACGATTCCGAGGCAATGACGCCACCGGGCTCGCCCTTGCCGTAGACCTGGCCCTTCCTGGCCGTGCGCCGGGCCTCCGAATAGGCGACGAGGCTGGCGATGGAGCCGCCCGCCCCCGGCAGGATGCCGACGATGGTGCCGATCACCGACGAGCGGATGGCATTGACCTTGTCGCGCCACAGATAGCCAAGCGCCTCATGCAGCCGGAAGCCGCGCGAGCCGCCATCCACCTTCAGATGCCGCGCCGGGGTGGCGACCAGGTCGATCAGTACGGGAATGCAGTAGAGGCCGATCAGCGCGGCCACGATCTGGATGCCGCTGAGCATGGTCTGCGAGCCGAAGGTGAGCCGCACGTCGGCGGAGACTTCCGCCACGCCGATGCAGGAGAGGATCAGCCCGAGGGCGCCGCCGGCGACGCCCTTCAGCAGGCTGCCTTCCGAAAGCGCCGCGATCAGCGACAGGCCGAAGATGGCGAGCCAGAAATACTCCACCGGGCCGAAGGCCAGCGCCACCCGCGACAGCGGCGGCGCCAGCGTCAGCAGCGCGACGGCGCCGACCATGCCGCCGATCACGCTGGCCAGGCAGGCGACGGTGATGGCGTAGTCGCCGTCGCCTTTCTTCGCCAGGGGATAGCCGTCGAAGGTTGTGGCGATGGCCGATGGCGTGCCGGGTGTATTGAGCAGGATGGCCGAGTAGGCGCCGCCATAGATGGCGCCGGTATAGATGGCGCCCATGAGAATGAGCGCCGAGGCCGTCGGCATGGCGAATGTGAGGGGAACCAGAACGGCGACGGCCATCGTCGCCGTAAGTCCGGGAATGGCGCCGATCATCGTACCGGCCACCACCCCGAACAGGGCAAAGGCCAGATTGACGGGCGTTAGAGCGGCGAGCAGGTGCTCAAGCCCGGCCATGACTCAACCTCCATGCGGAAAGGAAGCGGGCCGGCCGTAAGCCGGCCCGCGCAGATGTAGGAAATGCTATTTCAGCATTCCAGCGTCCTTGGCGGCCGCCGACACGTCCTTGGCGATCTTGTCCAGGAACTTGTCGGCCTCCGGACCGTAGGGGACGTCCACGACCGCGAAGCCGCCGTCTTCCATCTTCTTGCGGAAGGCCGGGTCGGCGTTGATCTTGCCGATCATGTCGGAGAGCTTCTTGCGGACGTCCTCCGGCGTGGACTTGGGCACCAGGATGCCGCGATAGGCGCCGGACACCATGTCGATGCCCAGTTCCTTGAAGGTCGGCACGTCCGGGAACTTCGGATGCCGCTTGTCCATGGCGACCGCCAGAAGACGGGTCTTCTCGTAGTTGGCGGCGACCGTGGTGAAGGCCATCGCGGCAGTCACTTCCTTGCCCATGAGAGCGGTCACGCTGGCGCCCGTGCCCTTGAACGGCACATAGGTGGTCTTCACGCCGGCGAGCTTGTCGAAGGTGATCTGCGCCAGATGCGGCGAGGTGCCCTTGCCCGAGCCGGAGAAGATGACCTTGCCCGGATTCTCCTTGGCGTGCTTGATCAGGTCCTGCAGCGTCTTGAACTCGCTGTCGTCGGTCACGACGATGGCGTCGGGCGTATAGTGGAACCAGTAGACCGCGGTCAGGTCCTCGGTCTTGTAGCCCACGTCCTTCTGCTGAGGCTGCAGCACGATATGCGGCAGGTTCACGCCCATGATCGTGTAACCGTCGCCGTTCAGGCTGTTCAGCTCGGCCCAGCTCACAGCGCCGCCGCCGCCCGGCTTGTAGGAGATGACCAGATCCTGGCCGAACTTCTCCTTGAAGAAGGGCTGTTGCAGGCGGGCCGTGATGTCGGACTCGCCGCCCGGACCGAAGGGAATGATGTAGCTGATCGGCTTGTCGGGATATTCGGCATGCGCGGTCTGCACCGCGAAGCCGAGGCCGGCGGCGACGGCGAGCGCCGCTCCGGTCATGAGAATGCTGCGTCTGGTCGTCTTCATTGGTCGTCTCCTTCCTGAAAGTCTTTTGGTTCTGGTCGGTGGGGGGATCGCTTCGTCAGGTCGGCAGTTCTCCCGGACTTGGCGACAAGTCTATTTCGAGCTTTACCACGTCTCCTCGGTAGATGACGTCGGCGATATAGACGCAGGTGCCTGATTTATCTGTGATGGTGCGGCGCACAGTGGCCACGGGCGAGCCAATTGGCAAGTCCAGCAGCACGGCTGTCTTCTGGTCGGCGCCGTTTACCGTCAGCGTCTGCCTGACCTTGTCGACGGAAGTCGGGGAAACCTTGGCGAGCACCGGAACGATGACGTGCCTGCGGAACTCCTCCGGGGCCTTGAGATAAATGTCGGCCGCCAGATAGATGTCGATGGCGCAGAACGGGCGGTCGTCGCGGTAGTGCACCCGCTTGAGGTGCTGGTAGACGGGAGCCGGGCGCCCCTCGCCTTCAAGCAGGCGCGGCTGAAGTTCGGTGCCTTCCTTTTGCAGCAGCCTGGGGCGCAGCGGCTCGATCATGCGCAGGAAGGTGCTCCAATTCGACGCGAGCGGCAGCCAGCGCCGCTCCCGGGCGCCCTGCTGCACGAAGGTTCCCCGCCCCTGCCGGCAGATCACCAGCCCCTCCTCCTCGACCAGTTCCAGGGCCTGGCGCATGGTCGCCCTCGCCACGCCGAAACGGGCGGCGAGTTCCTCGATCGCCGGAAGCTGCTGGCCACGCGCCCACACCCCGGCCTCGATCTCGCCGCGCAGGGCATTGGCCACTTGCGTGTAAAGCGGAATGCTGTGGCGGCGGGCGCGCAGCGTCATTGCCGATCCGGTGTTGCGGTTCTCACTGACCAAAAATATAGTCATCTGGACTTATGGATGTCTAGCCACATAAAACTATATAAAACAATAGTATGAGGATGCGCTTATGCTGGCAGAGAGCAAGCGTGAGAACGCCGTGGCCTCCCCCGTCAAGATCACCCGGGTGGACGCATGGGCGCTGCGGGCCAGAATTGGTCAGCCCGTGGAGACTTCCTTCGGCATCATGCGCGACCGTCCCGCGGTGTTCGTCCGCGTCGAGGACGCCGGCGGCGCCTTCGGCTTCGGCGAGATCTGGTGCAACTTTCCCGGCTGCGGCGCCGAGCACCGCGTCCGTCTCGCCACCGGCGAAATCGGTCCGCTGCTCGTGGGCAGTGAGTTCGCCTCGCCCGCCGAGGCCTTCGCAGTCCTGACCGACAAGGTTCGCATCCGCGTGCTGCAATCCGCCGAAGTCGGTCCCTACCGCCAGGCCATCGCCGGCATCGACATCGCCCTGTGGGACCTCGCCGCCCGCAAGGCCGGCAAGCCCCTGGCCGCTCTTCTGGACGACGCGCCCGCGGCAGACGTGCCGGTCTATGCCAGCGGCATCCACATTGGCGCCGCGCCGGAAATGACCGCCCGCGCCCGCGCCTCGGGTTATCGCGCCTTCAAGGTGAAGGTCGGCTTCGGACTGGAAAAGGACGTCGCGGGGCTAAGGGACGTGGCGGCCGGCCTGCAACCGGGAGAGCGGCTTTTCACCGACGCCAACCAGGCCTGGTCGCTGGCGCAGTCGCTGGACTTCGCCCGCGCGGCCAAAGACCTGCCCCTGGGCTGGCTCGAGGAGCCCATGCCCGCCGATGCCTGCGCCGCCGATTGGGGCAGACTGGCCGCCGAGGGCGGTATTCCGCTGGCGGCCGGCGAGAACATGGCCGGAGATTCCGAATTCCGCGCCGCCATTCACGGAGGCGCCTTCGCCTATATCCAGCCGGATGTGGCCAAGTGGGGCGGCGTCAGCCGCTGCTTCCCCGCCGCGCGGGCCATCCTCGACGGCGGCCGCACCTACTGCCCGCATTTCCTCGGCGGCGGCATCGGCCTCGCCGCCTCGGCGCATCTGCTGGCGGCGGCGGGCGGTCCAGGCCTGCTCGAGGTGGACGCCAATTCCAATCCGCTGAGGGAAGCCTTCGAGTTTGCCGCCCCGAGGGACGGCAGCATCACGCTGCCGCAGGAGGCCGGCCTGGGCATCGAGGAGATACCCGCCGGCATCCGCGGCTGCGTGACGCTTCACCAGTCATGGCCCGGATAGGAGCCGTCGCTCACGCGCTCCTGTAGAGCTTGGTCATCACGAACTCCTTGTGACCCAGCGCCTCGGCGGCCGTGTTGCGGCCGTTTGCGGTGCGGCGGATCATCTCGATCAGCGCGTCGCCCGCCTGGTCGAGGGTCTGCTCCCGCTTCAGGATGCCCGTCACGTCCACGTCGATATGCTCCGACATGGTGCGCAGCGTGCGCGGGTTGGCGGAGATCTTGATCACCGGAACGATCGGGTTGCCGACCACGTTGCCCTGGCCGGTCGGGAAGGTATGCACGACATAGCCCGCGGCCGCCATCAGCGTGACGCACTCCGCCGCCGCCGAGGACGTATCCATGTAATACAGACCCGGCCCCTTGGCAGGAGCCTCCGCCGGCTCGAGCACGTCGATATAGGTGCACTTGCGGCCGATCTTCTCCAGGTTGCCGAGCGCTTTCTCCTCGATGGTTGAAAGCCCGCCCTCGATGTTGCCCTTGGTCGGCTGGGAATCGGACAGATCGTCCACCTTGTACGCCTCGATGACATCGTCCTGGTAGGCCTTGAAGGTCTTCATGAACTTCTTGGCCGCCTCGGGGTTCGCCGCGCGCTTCTCGCAGATATGCTCCGCGCCGGTGATCTCCGAGGTCTCGCCGAACACGCCGTAGATGCCCTTGGGGATCAGCTTGTCATACATGTTGCCGACGGTCGGGCAGGAGCCCAGGCCCGTCGTCGTGTCGGACTCGCCGCATTTGGTCGAGACCCACAGCTCGGACATGTCGCACTCCTCGCGCTGCAGCTCGGTCGCCCAGTGCACGAACTCCTTCGCCTTCCGGGAGGCCATGGCGATGGTGTTGATGTCGCCATGCTGCTCGATCCAGAAGCCTTCCACCGGCTTGCCCGTCTTGGCGATGCCGTCGACGATGCGCTTGGTCCATTGCGGCTCGATGCCGATGACGATGCAGGCGGCGACGTTCGGGTTGGCGCCGGTGCCGATCATGGTGCGGAAATGCAGCTCGAGATCCTCGCCGAACTGCAGGCGGCCGTAGGAATGCGGCAGCGCCATCGTCCCCTTGATGTTATTGGCCACCGCCTCGCAGGCGGCGTTGGAAATGTCGTCAACCGGCAGGATGACGACGTGATTGCGCACGCCAACGCGGCCGTTCTCGCGCCGGTAGCCCATGAAGGTGTTGTTGCTCTTGCCGTTTGATTTGGCCATTTCACTTCACTCCTTGTGAATTCGGTCTGCGCGCTCACGCGCGGTTATTTCTTCTCTTCGTCCTTGTAGAGGACGACATGCTCCTGCTCGTTGGGGTCGTTGCGCGCCACGATGGCGATTGCGGCTTCCGTCTTCGACAGGTTGACCGGCTGGTGCGGCACGTCCGGCGGGATGAAGATGAAGTCGCCCGCCCTGTTCACCACGCTCTTCTCCAGCCTGTCGCCGTAACGGGTCTCCACCTCGCCTTGCAGTAGGTAGATCGCGCTTTCGTACCCCTTGTGCACATGCGCCTGCGCCGAAGCCCCGGGAGGGATGACCACCCGCAACAGGGTCAGGTGCCGCGAGCCGGCCGTGTTGCCCGAGATGCCGGGGAAGACCGGGAGCTGCTGCTTCGATGCTTCCGCCGTCGCAACCCGGACGGTGACAACGTCCTTGTAGTCCTTGTTGCCGATGATCTCGTTCGCTGACGCCGGGGGCGCAGCGGCAAACAGGCCGGCCAGGACGATCGCGGCGCAACGCATGGAGTGTCCCCTTCGCGCCTACCAGCGCTTGGTCTTGAGGTTGTGCACGTGGACGTGCTCGCCGGTCTTGGCGTCGCCCACCATCTTGCCGATGTCCTCGCCATACTTGATTATGGTGTCGCCCTTCTTGAGGTCCTTGAGCGCCACCTTGTGGCCGATCGGAATGTCGTGCTTGGCAGCGACATTGACGGTGGTGTCGCTTTCGGTGATGACGCCCAGCATCTTGGTGCCGGCCTTCAGATCCTCCACGACGACGACGCCCACGTTGTCCTTGGGCGAGTGAACGAGAAAATGCGGTATGGACATGGCTTTCCTTTCGGCTCTTGCTCTTGGGAGTGTCGGCTGCAGGCCCCGTCATGCGGCGGCGCGCGCTCCGTCGGCCGGACGCGCCGCCCCGGGCGGCATGGCTTTGAATTGTCAGCGGCTTGACGCGCTTCCTACTCCCTGGACGCTGCCCGCGCCGGCCTTTCGGGCCGGTTCTTGCCGGGTGGTAACGCCGATCTTGTATCTTATATAAGATACATTTACAAGCGGTCTCGAGGCCGGATACCAGGGGACGGCGAAAGCACCATGACCACCGCGGAAAAAGCCATGCAGGCCGGCCGTTCGCCGCTTTACGCCCAGGTCTACGACATCCTGGTGCAGCGCATTTCCACGGGCCCGTGGCGGCCCGGACAGTTGCTGCCCAACGAGTTCGATCTCGCCCGCGAACTGGGCGTCAGCCAGGGCACGGTGCGCAAGGCGCTGGACCGTCTGGCCGCCGAGCATCTTCTGGTCCGCCGCCAGGGACGCGGCACCTTCGTCGCCGAGCACACCGCCG
Organism: Hyphomicrobiales bacterium; assembly: GCA_050248375.1. GTDB lineage: Bacteria > Pseudomonadota > Alphaproteobacteria > Rhizobiales > Methyloligellaceae > JAYZVT01. The sequence goes on from JBFWSL010000039.1 coordinate 17,502, forward strand.
ACGCGGTTCACTTCCGCTATTTTCATCTGCACGGGCCCGATGGCGAGCGCGCGACCCCCGACAGCATCGGCATCAAGGTGAGCCGCGGCAAGGCATCCGCGGCCGACCGGGCCAGGCTCGACCTCGCGCCGGGCGCGGAAGTGGTCCGCATCGACCGTATCCGCACCGTGGAAGGCGAGCCCGTGATCGCAGAACGCATAGTGCTCCCGGGTGCGCGCTTCCCCGACATCGAGACGGTCGAGCCCATACCCAATACGCTCTACGACCTGTTTCAGAGCCGCTACGGCATCACCGTCGCCGGGGCCGACGAGCAACTCACCGCCGGCAGCGCCACCGGGGCCGAGGCCCGTCAACTCAATGTCGCCCCCGGCACGCCGCTGCTGGTCATCGACCGTGTGGCGCTCGGCGTGGACGGCACACGCGTGGAATGGCGGCTGAGCCGCTGCCGCACCGACAGGCTCACCTACATCTCGCGCCTGCGCTGACCCTAGACCTGCGCTGACCCTAGATCAGTTCGTCGGTCTTGCGGTCCGTCTCGCCATAGCGGCTGAGCGCCGGCGGCTTGAGCCCTTCATACAGGCCGGCCACCCGCTGGTTGACCTCCGCGTTGTTGCGCTCGAAC
>JBFWSL010000040.1:0-17877 GCA_050248375.1 Hyphomicrobiales bacterium
AGCTTACTGCGGTCATTCCCTGCGATGGCCAGGTCTTTCCCGCCAAGGGCATTCTCGGCGGCCATGACGGCACGCTGGGCGAGTCCTGGAGGATCGGCGCCGATGGCAAGCGCACCAGGCTGCCCAACATCACCACCGTGACCATCCGTCCTGGCGAGTGGCTGCACGGGCTGGACACAAGCGGCGGCGGCTATGGCGACCCCTGCGAGCGCGACCCGCAGAAGGTGCTGCATGACGTGCGGGAGCTGTGGGAAACGCCGCAGCGCGCCCGCGATGTCTATGGTGTGGTGCTTACCGGCGATGCCGAGCGCGGCTATGCGCTCGACATGGCGGCCACGGCCGCGCGCCGCGCGGAGTTGCGCAAGGGCGCCGCACACTAGCTTCCGGACTCAGGCGAGCTTTCCCGCGGCAATCATCGCGCGCAGCGCGTTGCGGTCAGCCTTGCCGGTGCCGCCAACCGGCAACTCCGCCGCGACGTGGATGCGGTCCGGCAGTTTGAACCGCTCCATGCGCTCGCTGGCCCAGTGCAGCAGAGCTTCCGGATCGAGGCATGCGCCCGGCCGCCCGACCACGACCAGATGCAGCGCCTCGCCGCGCATGGGGTCGGGCACGCCCGCCGCCAGCGCCTCCATCACCTGCGGATGGGCGAGGAACGACGCCTCGATCTCCACCGGGGCGATCTTGTTGCCGGCCCGGTTGACGAGGTCCTTCAGCCGCCCCGTGATCTCCACGAAGCCATCCTCGCGCAGCCTGGCCTGGTCGCCCGTGCGCAGATATCCATCCTGAAAGGCCTCGGCGGTAAGTGCCGGTTCGTCCAGGTAGCCGCGCATCGCGTAAGGCGATCTGATCTGCAGCTCGCCGGTCGCGGGTACGATCCTGAAGCAGACGCCCGGGCCGGGCCTTCCGATGCACCCGGCCGCGCGGTCATATTCGTCCGGGCGCACGTAGAAGTCGGACGTCGCCGACTCCGTCAGCCCGTAGACATCCCAGATGCCCACCCGCGGCCAGGCCGTGCGGATGAACCGGCCGAGAGGGGCAGGCAGGGGTTCGCCGCCGGTCATGACCGTTCCCGCGAAGGGCGTGCCGCCCTGCTCGATCAGCGGGCGCAGCCGCCGCAGCATGGTGGGCACCACCGCCGTGGCGGTGAAGCCGTCGGCGAGGCGCGCGAGAAATTCGCCCGGCCGGAAAGGGCTCGCGATGACGGTCTCGCCGCCGCATAGCAGCGTCGTCAGCGTCACCCAATGGGCATAGGCGAAGGTCATCTGCAGCGGCAGCAGCACCTTTTGCGGGCGCGGCAGCGCCATGGCGCCGACGATGGCGTCGAGCTTGACCACATAGCGGTCGTGGGCCAGTACCACGCCCTTGGGCTGCCCGGTGGAGCCCGACGTGAACACGATCCACGCCGCGCCCTTCAGGATTTCGCGCTCCCGGGGGAGAGCATCGGCTGCCTCTGCCACCTGCCCCATGGCTGTGCCGGCCAGGGGTGCGTCGGGCACGGCGTTGACGATGAAGCGCGCTCCGGTCCGTTCAAGCGTTCCCCGCACGCTCGCCGCCGCCGCCCCGCGATGCACCGGCACGGCCACGCCGCCCGCGCGCCACACCGCCATCAGTCCCGCCACGTCGGCCGCGTGGCTGGACACGGCGACGATGGCCGGCTCGTCCCGGCGCAGGCCCGAGCTCCTGAGTGCTCCCGCCAGTTCGGCGGCACGGCCCGCGAGCGCCGCGTAGCTGAGCGTGGTGCCGGCGTCCGTCACCGCCGGTGCCTCGCCGAATGCGCGGCATGCCTGCGCGAGCCTTTCGCCGAGCGTCGCCGGACTCATGTCTTTCCGGGGAGATAGCGGCGCATGAGCGACCGCATGATGGCCAGGTTCTGCATTTCGGTGGTGCCGTCCACGATCTGGGCCATCTTGGCCGCGACCAGGTGGCGGGCGAGGGGATATTCCGCCCGCAGCCCCGCCGCGCCCATCGCCTGCATGCAGTTGGAGACGCCTTCCAGCGCTGCCACGCTGGCGAATTTCTTCGCATGCGCCGATGGCTCGATGGCATTCTCGCCCCGGTCGAGAGCATCCGCCGCCTGCCGCGTCAGCAGCCTTGCCGCCTCCAGGGCCGTGGCGGTATCCGCGAGCGGCCACTGCACGCCCTGGTTCTCGATCACCGCCCTGCCGAAGGCCTCGCGGCCAGCGGCGTAGGTGAGCGCGCAGTTCAGGCTGGAGGCGAGCATGCCGCAGCACAGCGCGCCCACGAAGGTGCGGGCCTGGTTGATGCCCGCCATCGCCGCCTTGAAACCCTCGCCCGGGGGCAGCAGCATGGCGCCGCCGCCGAGCCGGCATTTGTCGAAGCGCACGTCGCTGGCGCCGAAGCACATGGCGCCGGGCAGGTCGTAAGCCTTGCCCCGGGAGAAGCCATCCAGGTCGGCGCTGACCAGGAAGGCGGCGATACCGCGCGCGCCGGCGCCGCGTTTCGTCTGTGCATAGACGGTCAGCAGGTCCGCCCGGGTCCCGTTCGTCACCCAGGACTTGGTGCCGTTCAGCGTCCAGCCCGGCTTGCCCTTGCTCGCCATGGTGTCGATGCCGGTCGCGTCGCTGCCCTTGCCGGGTTCGGTGAGACAGAAGGCGCCGATCCTCTCTCCGGCCAGCATCGCGGGAAGCACGGACCTGACGACGGAAGGGCTGGCACTGCGCGCCAGCGCGTTGGCGGAGTTGTTGTGCACCCACAAGGCGAAGGCGAAGGCGGCGTTGGCTCCGGCGAGCGCCTCGAGCACGGGCACGGCTTGCGCGAATCCCAGCTCCTGCCCGCCAAGCCTGCGCGGCACCAGTACGCCGGTGAGGCCGTGGCGCGCCGCCTCGCGGAAGGCGTCGCGCGGGGCCTCGCCCGCCGCTTCCCAGCGCCCGGCCGCGGGGGCGAGATGGTCCTGCGCGAAGCGCATGGCCGCCTCCACGAGCCTGGCCGCGGGTCCGGGCCGCGCCGGTCTGCTGCTGCCTGTGGTCATGCGAGTCCCCATTCGGCTGCGGGATATTCTGCCCTGTCGGCGCCGCAATAGCACATGCCGGGATTCGATGGATATTGATCGGCAAATTGGCCTACCCTTGCGTGCACACGGCGTTGACGCGGACGCTGGCGGCACACCAGACTGGCGGCCCTGAATGTTCTCTCGATCGGAATTCGAATGCGCATAGCCATTGCCGGAGCCGGCGCCATCGGCGGCTATTTCGGCCTCTGCCTCGCCCGCGCCGGCCACGATGTCGTCTTCATGGCGCGCGGATCGCACCGCGACGCCATGGCGCGTGGCGGCCTGACCGTGACGGGCGTGGAGCCGAAGCTGCATCTGGAAAAGCCGGCCCTGTTCGATCCCGCCGATCCCGGCGCGCCGGCGGACCTCATTCTGGTTTGCACCAAGCGGCCGGACACGCAAGCGATCCTCACCGATGCCAAGCCGCTCATCGGCGACAGGACCATAGGGCTCTCGCTCCAGAACGGGATAGACGCCGCCGACCAGATCGCTCCCTTCTTCGGCAAGGACAACGTGCTGGCGGGCGCCACCTACATCTTCGTGACCATCGGCGAGCCGGGCGAGATCGTCATGCGCGCGCCGCTGACCCGCATCCAGTTCGGCGAACCCTCGGGCAAGGCGACGCAGCGCAGCCGCGAGGTCCTCGCCGCGCTGTCGGTGCCCGGCATCGAAGCCCTTCTCGAGGACGACATGCGGACCGAGCTGTGGCGGAAGTTCTGCTTCGTCACGCCGCACGCGGGGACCGGCAGCTATCATCGCGCCAGCGTAGGCGAGATCCGCTCGAATCCCGCCGCGCGCAAGCTGTTCGAGGATCTCGTCGCGGAGACCGTCGCCGTCGGCCGCACCCAGGGCGCGAAGCTTGGTCCCGACACCGAGGCGTCCATGAGCCGGCTGCTGGACAGCATTCCTCCCGAGGGACGCGCCTCCATGCTCATGGACCTCATGCGCGCCAAGCCGCTTGAGCTGGAATATCTCACCGGAGCCGTGGTTCGCGTCGGCAGCGAGGCCGGGGTTCCCACGCCCGCCAGCGCACGCGTCTACGAGAAACTGCTGCCATTCATCAGGGGCTCGCGCTGAGCGCCGCGCCGGCGGGCCATCCCGGGAATCCGACCATGTCGAAGATCGCCAAGGCTGAAAGCATCCTCGTCTCCATCCCCTTCGAGTCGGGCGGCACGCCGCCCTGGAGCTTCGGCGGCAACCCGCGCCAGGAGTTCGACATCATGCTGGTGCGGCTGGAGACCGAGGATGGTCTCGTCGGCTGGGGCGAGGCCTTCTCGCGAAACCGCGACATGGGCCTGAAGGCGGTGCTCGACCACCGCGTCCTGCCGCTGGTGCTCGGCCGCGACTCCCGTCAGGTCGCCAGGATCAAGTTCGAGCTGGAGTTCGAGCTGCAGAATTTCGGCCGCGTCGGCCAGGTCATGTACGGCATTTCCGCCGTGGACATCGCCCTGTGGGACATCGCCGGCAAGCGCTGCGGCCAGCCGCTGGTCAACCTGCTTGGCGGCCCCTACGCGGACGAGGTGGAGGTCTACGCCAGCCTGATGCGTTACGGCTCCAGGGAACTGGTGGTGGAATGGACGAACAAGGCCATCGAGCGCGGCTACCGCAACATCAAGCTGCATGAGATCACCATGCCGGAGATCGTCGCCGCCGTGGAGGCCGCGAGCGGCAAGGCGGTGGTTACGCTGGATACCAACTGCCCCTGGTCGACGGAAGAAGCGCTGCGCTACGACCGCGAGCTTGCCCCGCTCGGCCTCGGCTGGCTGGAGGAGCCGGTCTGGCCGCCGGAGAACTACACCGGGCTCGCGCGCGTGCGGGCCACGGGCAACCACCGCATCGCCGCGGGCGAGAACGCGGGCAGCCTGCACGATTTCGTCGCCATGATGGACGCGGGCGCCATCGACATCGCCCAGCCCGACGTGGCCAAGACCGGCGGCGTCACCGAGTTGCTGAAGATTTCCGCCCTGTGCGAGACGCGCGGCGTGGAGTTCGTGCCCCATTGCGCGCTGTTCGGGCCGGGGCAGGTGGCGACCATCCACATCAACGCCGCCCAGCGGGGCGTGCCAATTTTCGAGCGCCTGTTCTGCGACTTCGAGGCGGAAATCTATGGCGCCGAGGGCGTGCCGGAGAACGCCAGCTATGCTGTCCCCGCCGGGCCCGGCCTCGGCCGCGACCCCGACCTGGATGTCATCAGGACCTACCGGGTGAAATAGGCCGGACGCGGCTCAGTTCACGGGCGGGCCGACCACCGACAGGCCAACGCGGTATGCCTCGGTCTCCAGGATGTCGTCCGGCATGACGTTGGCCAGGTTGATGTTGGGGCCGAACTCGGCGAACAGCGTCTTCTTGAGCTGGTACACGTCGCACAGCGCGTTGCCCTTGATCCAGGGCCCCGTCAGCTCGAACAGCACCTTGTCCAGGTCGAGGCCCTGGCGCAGCGCCGTGATCAGTTCGCGGATCGGCTCGCCGTCGGCGTTGACCAGCTCCGCCCCTTCCACCAGCACCACATGGCATCCGGCCTCGAAGCACACCTGCGCCTGGGCGATCAGGTCCTCCGCCGTCTGGTGCTGCACCTTGGAGCCGACCTCGCCATGCACTTCCAGCCCGCAGTCGATGCCCGTCCGGATGATCCGCCGCCGCTGCTCGTCGTTGAGCGGCACGCAGTTGTCGGAGACTTCAACCGCTTCGAAGCCGAGCGACTTGGCTTCCCTGAAGAAGGGCTCGATCGCCTGCATGCCCTGGGTCGCGTAGACATACTCCGCGAACTGGCCGCCGATGAAGGGATCGACCCCGTGGCTCTTGTAGAGGTCGAGCTTCTCCATGAGGTAGTCGCGAGGATACAGCCGCGCCGTGCCGACGACGATCTTCACCAGGTCCGCATAGGGCCCCGCCAGCCGCAGGTGGTCGGTCACCCGGTCCATGCCGAGGCCCCAGTCCATCATCATGGTCAGGCCGGTCGTGCGCGGCTTCTTCTGCCGCGCTTCGGGCAGCGGCACCATGCCGAAGGGTTCCGCTGGAAAGACGTTGTTCATGACGCTTTGCCTCGTTGTTGCTGCTGCCTTCCGGGCGGTGCTCAGCGGTAAAGATAGACCGGGCTGGTCCAGGCGATGGTACCGTCTTCCTGGGTCAGCTTGATCAGTATCGGATTGTCGCCTTTCGCGCTCACCTCGATGGGCAGGGTAAGTCGTGCCCCCGTTTGCGTCAGTTTCGCCGGCAGGCGGAACAGCCGCACCCTGCGGGGCAGGATCTCGCTCGCGTCGAACACGGTGTCCTCGAGTCCGATGTCATCGAGGCCGATGTCGAAGCTGACCGGCCCGCTCCTGAAGCCCAGCCGTCCGCCCGACGCGGACGTCATCCACATGTCGAGACCGGCGAAGTTGCCGGTGGTCAGCGATTTCCACGCCACCGTGGACGGCGAAGTCAGGTCCAGCGTGCGGTCGGGGTTGAAGAAGTTGATGGGCGAGACGGCTTCGATGCCGTTTCCGGTCACTTCCGCGCCGCCGTCCCAGTAGACCTGCCGCGCCCGCCCGCGGTATTTCGCGCCCTCCCAGATGATCCGGAAGCGGTTCTCGCTGGCGTTGTCATAGGGACGGATCGTCTCCAGCAGCGTGGGACCGTTGAAGATCTCGATGCGCTCGATGGGTCGGGCGGCGCGGATATCCGCCTCAAGCCTGGCGCCGCCCGACTTCAGGTTGACGATGTCGCCCATCATGGCGGATTTCGCCGGGGAGCCTTGAGCGTCCGGATAGACATTGGGGTCCTGGTGATAGACGACGGCCTCGCCGTCGAACTCCATCGTCATGTCGATCACCAGCCGGCCGCCGTTGCCGCCGGTGGTGCCGTAGTGATGACGCCTGTCGATGCATTCCAGGATGCTGGCGCGGTCGAGCTTGTCGGTAAGGAAACAGGTCAGCCCGCCAATGGCGCCGAACATGGACGCGCCGGGATAGCTCGCGCCGGGGCGGCCCTTGTGTCCGTCGGAGTTGCAGACGATGCCGACCCGGTGCCCGGCCTCCAGAGCATCGTGGAACAGCCACTCGAAGCTGCCCCAGGAGGAATGCACCTCCACCGATTTCTCGAAACGGCCGTCATGGGCGAACTTGATGTCCGCGTAGCGTCCGCCGCAATGAGCGTACATGCGCACGTCCCACTCGCCCGACTCCGCGAAGGCCTTGAACAGGTCCCTGGCGGTGAAGGCGTCATTGCCGATGTCCGACTGGTCCTCCAGCAGGGCGTGGGATGACCGCCTGATGGTCCGGCCCTCCACCGGGAAGAAGACGTTGCGGTCGCCGCCGAGCGCGGTGTTGCCCGACCATTCGTAGCCGGGGATGGCCACGAACCGTCCCGGCTCGTCGAACTCCGCGCACAGGGCGTTCAGGTCGCGCCAGAACGCATTGGTCATCTGGAAGTCGTTGCCCTGGTGCGCGCAGGCGTCGACGAAAGCCCGGTCGCGCGCGAAGGCGAAATATTCCCATGCCGAGCCCGTGCCGACCGTCTCCTCCGATTGGCCGTGCAGGTCGGCCCAGAAGTGCCGGAAGCTGCCGGCGGCGGTCAGCCGCAGCGGGTTGGTGACGAGGCTGGTCTTGCCGTCGGCGGAAGTCAGCGTGATGACGAGATCGCCCTGCTCCGCGGCTTTCAGGCCGGAGACCTCGGTCATGTAGCGTCCCGGCTCGAGTTTCACGCTTTTCGGCAGCCCTTCGACCGGCATGCTTGCCGACAGCGCGAACTCGATGTCGCATTTGTCGCTCGGGTTGCCCCATACGTCCTCGCCCTTCACCTTCAGCGAGAATGTCTCGCCCGCGTGACGCCGGGTCGGCAGCACCGCCGCGTAGCCCGCCGGCTTCCCCGGCACGATGGCCACCACCGGCTGGTTCGCCACGGGCTGGAACAGGCAGGTGGCGATGGGATCCACCAGGAGCTGGAACTCGAAGCTCGATTCGCAGAAGGTCTGCACCCGCATGCCCGGCGAGCCCTGGCTCGTGTCTCCCAGCACGATGGTGATGGTGTCTCCCTTCTTCAGGTAGCCCTGCACGACCTTGATGTAGATGCACTTGTCCCACGGCCGCACGTTGCCCTTCACGTCGAAGCGATGTTCGAGCACGGCTCCGTTGGAAGCGGCGATGGTGGTGTAGCCGGCCGCCCCGGGATCGGTGAACTGCGGCGGCGTCTGGTCGGAGGCGAACCGGAAGCACAGGCGCAGCGCGCCGGAATCGTCGATGCCGTACTCGCCCGCCGTGTAGACAATGGTGAAGGTCTGGTAGCTGCCCGCTTCGACGCTGCCCGCCGGGGAAACCGTCGTATGTCCCAGCATCCACTGCGGAATGGGCGCGGCTATGGGTGCGCTGCCAAGGCCCGCGAGGGGGGCGTCTTCGGAGGCTTCCGGGTGCCGGGAAGCGGAACTTTCGTTCATCTTCGTTTCCTCTGTCGTTCTTTGATTCTGGTTGGCGTATGTCAGGACGGCCGTGCGGTGTCCTGCGGAGCTTCGTCGTTCAGGCCGGACCGGCTCTGCTCCCGGTTCTGGCGGGTGATGTTCACGATCAGCGCGCCCACCGTGATCGCGGCGAGCAGGACGAAGACGAGGGAGATCGGCCGCTGGATGAAGATCATCGGGCTGCCGTCGGACATGATCATCGCCCGGCGCACGCCTGTCTCGAGCAGGGGCCCCAGCAGGAAGGCGATCAGCATCGGCAGCGGCGAGAAGCCCAGCCGGCGCATGACGTAGCCCAGCACGCCGAAGATGAACATCACGATGATGTCGAAGATCTGCCGCGAGTCCGCGTAGCAGCCCACGATGGCGACCAGCAGGATGAGCGGGAACAGCACGCGGATATCGATGCTCAGCGCATAGCGCGCCATGCGGATGAAGGCGAAGCCAAGGCCCAGCAAGAGGGCATTGGCGAGAATGAGGCTGAGGAAGATGGCGTAGACGAGGGGGCCCTGCTGTTCCATCAGGAACGGGCCGGGCGTCAGCCCCTGGATCATGAAGGCGCCCAGCACCAGGGCCGCCTCGATGTTGCCGGGGATGCCCAGGGTGACGAGCGGGATCAGGTTGGCGCCAGTGCCGGCGCTGTTGCCGGCTTCCGCCGCCGCGACGCCGTGCAGGCTGCCTTTGCCGATGGGGTATTTGCGGCCCGAGATGCGCTTCGCGGTGATGTAGGAGAGGAACGCCCCGACAGTCGCGCCGAGCCCGGGCGCGGCGCCGACGAAGGTTCCGATGGCGCCCGACCGCAGGATTGTCGGCAGCAACGGCCAGAACTCCTTGAGCCGCAAGCCCTCCTCGGTGTCGTTCACCTTGAGCTGGTTGGGATCGAACTTACCCGACTTGCGGGAGAAATAGTCCCGCATCTGCACCATGACCTCGGACACGACGAGTAGCCCGAGCATGATCGGCACGATGGCGAAGCCTTCCTCCAGGTTCGGAATGCCGAACATGAAGCGCTCCTTGGCGGTGAACAGGTCGCGTCCCGCCGTGCCGATAAGCAAACCGAGCGCGATCGAAACCATGCCCTTGATCGGGGAGGAGCCGATCACAGCTCCCGTCACCAGCAGCGCGAACAGCATGATCGCTGCGTATTCGGGCGGTCCGATCATCAGCGCCACGACGGCCAGCGGCGCCGCCACGAGCAGCAGCACCACGTCGGAGAACAGGTCGCCGATGACCGAGGCATAGAGCGCGGTCTGGAGCGCCTTCTTCCCCTTGCCCTTCCTGACGAGCTGGTAGCCGTCGATGGCGGTGAAGGCGGCTTGCGACGTGCCCGGCAGGTTGAGCAGCACGGCCGGAACCGAGCCGCCGAAACTGGTGCCCTTGCCGATGGCCAGCAGCGAGACGATGGCCACCACCGGGCTGAAATAGAAGGTGAACGGGATCAGCAGGCCGATGGCGACATTGCCGCCGATGCCGGGCAGGGCGCCGAATATGAAGCCGATGACGATTCCGATGCAGGCGAAAGCCAGGTTCTGCCAGGTGGCCAATAACACTATAGCAGAGCCGATATCTCCCCAATTTACCATCGGAGCCACGGCATCTGACTAGTTAGAGAGTAAAAAAACGAGAGTTTGCATAAGAATAATTTCATTAAATCAGTCAAATTTCGTGATATGCACAGAGTCATGGCAGAAAATTCTGTATAATATTTCATGTAATAAACAAATTGCATTTATCATGATCGGGATCATGATCCAGAATTTCCGCAAATGCCTGTTCGTGACAAATTTTTGTGCACGATAGACTATTTTTTTGGCTCGAAGAGCGTAATAATAAAATACTATAGTGTTTTTTGCAGTGCAACTTCGAATTGCCGGTTCAGGGAGTTTTGCCGGCAATTTCCACGTAGCCAGAGACGAAAGGCATGACCATGGTACCCGCACTCCTTAGCCGCATCGGAACCGCGATGGCGCTGGCCGCCGCCGTTCTCTTCACCGCCGCTGCTCCGGCTGCGGCCAAGTTCCCGGAAAAACCGATCACCATCATCGTCGGCTACGGCGCCGGCGGCATGACAGACGTGTCCAGCCGCATCCTTGCCGAGAAGCTGGAGAAGATCCTGGGCGTCAACGTCATCGTCGAGAACAAGCCGGGCGCCGGCGGCACCCTGGCGTGGACCGCGACGCTCGACCGCGAGGCCGACGGCTACACCATCACCAGCTTTGCCACGCACGACTACGTCGCCTCGGTCATGCTGGATCGCAAGATCAGCCTGGACGACTTCACCGCCATCGGCAGCATCATGCCCCAGCAGCGCGTGCTGTTCGCCACCAACTCGATGCCCTTCGACACCATGGAAGGCATGATCGAGTACACCAAGAAGACGCCCGTCACCTTCGCCGACGGCGGCCTCTACTGGGCCTCGCGTGTGGTCGAGGCCTTCGCCAAGAAGAACGACCTGAAGATCCGCCTCGTGCCGTTCAAGAGCGGCGCGGAGGGTTCGGCCGCCCTGCTTGGCGGCCACGTCTCCATCGGCGAGACCGGCGTCGGCACCGGCGCCTGGCTGGGCGCGACCCGCAAGGGTACGTTGAAGATCCTCGGCATCCTCAGCCCCGGCGACCTCGAGAGGGTCGGTCAGAAGGGCGTGCGCAGCATCGGTACCGTGGGCGCCGACTACCTGACCAAGGTTTACTATGGCTACGCGGTGAAGGCGGGCACGCCGGCGGATCGCGTCGCCATCATCTCCGACGCCATCGAGAAGGCCCTGAAGGATCCCGACGTGGCCGCCAAGTTCAAGGAGCGCGACCTGATTCCGGAGTGGATTCCACCCGGATCCTACAAGGAGACGCTCCTCAGCCTCACGGACGAGGCCCAGAAGCTGAAGGCCTACCTGGCGGAGTGACGGTCCGGAATCCATGCAGATCGGCCTGAACAGCTACAACGAGCGGCGCGACGCGGTCCTCAGCGTCGCGCTGCTCCTGTTCGCGGCCTTCGTGTGGTTCTACCTGATCCCCGAATACGCCGGCGGGCATGGCGAGCATGTCATCGTTGCGGAAATCGCGGCGGTCATGATCGCCGCGCTCGCCGGCCTGATGGGGGTTCTCACCTTTCTCGGCGTCGCTGTCGAAGCCGATACCTCCGAGGATCCTTTCCTGAATACGTCTCTTGGCGCCGAGCCGGCCGGCTTGTGGTGGATGACCGCAATCTGGGGAGCGTGCGTCTTCGGACTGCATGGTTTCGGATTTTATGCCGGCGGCGGGCTTGCGCTTGCGCTCACATTCCTTTTGCTGGACATTCGCGAGCCGCTGAAGATTCTGGCGATAGTATCGGCCGCACTCCTCGGCATATATGTTGTCTTTGAACTGGGCTTTCATCTCGATTTGCCCAAGGGAACTCTTTTCCACGGCCTCATTCGCTAGGGCCCCAGGCAGGTGGCACGCGCTCCATGTCAACAACGGCTGATCGGCGCCCGTCCACGGTCGACAAGAGACGTCTGGATGTGCTTGCGCGCGCGGTTCTCAGCAACTCGCAGGAGCCCAAGGCCAGGGCCATTTCCCGCGCCATCAGCGACCTGATCGAGCGCGGATTCTGGCGGCCGGGAGACAAGCTTCCGACCGAGAAGGAGCTTGGCGCGCTGCTGGGCGTGAGCATGGGCACCGTGCAGACGGCCATGCGGAGCCTCACCTCGTCCGGCCTGGTGGACCGCAGGCGCGGCTCCGGCAGCTTCGTCAGCCAGTCGCATACCTTCGGAGGCACCATCCTCCACTTCCGCTTCCGCCGCCCGGGCGGCGAGGGCCTCGTGCCCTGGGAGGCGGACGTGAAGAGCATCGACGCCATCCGCGAGCAGGGGCCGTGGTCGGAATTCCTGTCGCAGTCGATCTCCTTCATCCGGGTCTGCCGCACGGTGCGCGTGGACAACGCGCTGACGCTGTGGTCCGAGGTCTATGTGGACGGCGAGCGCTTCCGTCCGCTGCTCGATCTGTCCCTGCCCGTGCTCTCCACCAAGAACCTGCGCGTGTTCCTGCATGAGCGCTACAACGCGCCCACTTTCCGCATGGTGCATCACGTTCGCTGCCGGGAGATTTCACCCGAGCATGCCAGGCTGATCGGCTGCCCCGCGGGCATTTCCGGGCTGGAGTTGAAGGCCTTCGGCTATTCCTACCGGGACAGCCCGCTCATCTTCCAGCGGATCATCATCCCGCCCACGGACATGGAACTCGAGATTCTTGGCTAGCTCGCCGTCGCCATGCCGAACAGCGCGCGCCTGAGCGCTTCGTCCCGCTCGTAGATGTCGGCGGCGAAGTGCACCGCGCCCGAGGTGCCGAGCCACGCCGTCGCGTAGGTGATGTGCACCGGGATGGGCTGGGACAGCGTCACCACGGTGCGCTCCTGCGAGGCGACCACGGCGTCGATCTTCTTGCGGTCCCATCCCGCTTCCCCGGCCAGCACCTGCTCCGCCAGGTCGAGCGGGCGCGCCAGCCGGATGCAGCCATGCGAGAAGGCGCGCTCCGCCTTGGCGAACAGCGTGCGGGCCGGCGTGTCGTGCAGGTAGACGTTGAAGCGGTTGGGGAACATGAACTTCACCCGGCCGAGCGCGTTCCCGGTGCCGGGCCTCTGGCGAAGCTGGAACGGGAAGTTGCCGCGCGAGTACTGGCTCCAGTCGACGGAGCGGGGGTCGATCACCCTGTCGCCGCTCACCACCTCGAAGCCGCGTGACGCCGCCGCGCCGGGATTGCTCTTCAGTTTCGGCAGTTCCTCCTTTGTGGCGATGGAAGAGGGCACGTTCCAGTAGGGGTTCAGCTCGACATAGGTCATCTTCTCGCTGAACACGGGCGTGCGGTGATAGGGCTTGCCGACCACCACGCGCATCTGCTCCTCGACCTTGCCGCGTATGCGCCGCAGCTCGAAACCGGCGATGTTGACGATGATGTAGTGCTCTCCCAGGTCCTCCGGCATCCAGCGCCAGCGCTCCATGTTGGCGACGATCTGCCGGATGCGGTCCTCCACCGGAATGTTCATCTGCAGCACGGTGCGCGTGCCGACCACGCCGTCGGGCTCCAGTCCATGACGCTCCTGGAAGCGCTTCACCGCCTCTTCCAGCTCCGCATCGTAGAGCTTGCCGTTGGCGCCGGGCGCGGCCGGGGCGGCCCCGTCGGTGGCGGCCAGCCGCGCCCGCAGCGCGGGCACGCGGTCGCTTTCCTCGCCGGGCTTGATCGCGTCGCCGTTGGGCACCTGCGGCCAGCCGCCCTTGCCCGCCAGTTGGCGATAGATGGCGAGCGCCTGCCGCAGCACCAGGTATTCCGGAATTTGCGGCTGCCAGGCATCGACGAAGGCCTGCGGCCGCGGCGACGCGGCGACGCCGTCGAGCGCGACGGTCATGTCCACCTTCTTGCTCTGCCAGTAAAGCTCGGGGTCGACCTTTCCCGGCAGCAGTCGTCCCTGCTTCAGGTCTTCCGCGAACTTCAGGAAATAGGCGGAGAAAATCAGCTCGATCACGGACTGGCTCTGGGCGTCGGTGACCGCAGCGGCATCGAGCAGCTTCTGCAGGTAGGCGATCTGGTAGTCCTTCGGATCGAGCCCGTGATCCTCCGCCGACCTGAGCACGGCGAGGAAGGCCGGCATGCGGTTGGTCCCGATCCAGATCGGCGCTCCGCCCTTGCCCAGATAATAGCTGCTCAACGTCTCCATGCGCTGCCGGATGGGCAGCGCCAGCTTCGGTTCGTTCTGCAGCAGCCAGGCCGTGTGCTCCGCCACCCTGGGGTCGGCCGCCGCGCGGGCCTGCCCTGCGAGGGCAAGGCAGAACGCCGCCGCCAGGACCGGGATCAGGCCGCTGCGCTTCATCCGTGTGCTCGAAACCATGCTTTGCCTCCATTCGCCTCGCGCCAAAGGCTATCCCATCGAATATGGCCCGGGAAAGGCGCGCTAACCTCTTGTATAGGGCGGCCTAAACCCATGTATATGGACGCACGGCCACTTTTCCTTGAGGTCGCCCCGGCTGCTGCTAGGATTGCCGCAGTCGTGGGGAGCAATTCCAATGCGTGCAGTTCTGCTCGGTCTTGCGGGGCTGGTGATCAGTGTCTGGGTGGCCCTGTCCGTGCATTCGCAGGCCGAGGCCGATTGGCGGCCGTGGCGGAGCGGCCCCGATTTCGGTTCCCGCGAGCCCGCCCGCAAGGACCGCGCCACCGAACGCCCTCCAACCCTCCAGTCCGTGCTCGCCAGCCGGGAAACCCTGCAGGCCATGAGCCAGGCCATCGAGCGCTACCAGCGCCTCGCCTCCGGCGGCGGCTGGCAGCCCATTCCCTCCGGCCCGCGCCTGAAATTCGGCGTCCGCGACGACCGCGTGCGCCATCTGCGCCGCAGGCTGGAGGCCACCGGCGACCTGCAGCCCGGTCGCGGCGATCAGAGCGGCTTCGACCATGATGTCGAGGCGGCGGTGCAGCGCTTCCAGGAGCGTCACGGGCTGACGCCCTCCGGCGACGTCAACCAGCTCACGCTGCGCGCCCTCAACCAGTCGCCGCAGCAACTGCTGCATCGCCTCAGGCTGAACCGGCAGCGGCTGGAGGCGCTGGTATCGTCCGTCTCCGGACGCCGCTACATCCTCGTCAACATTCCGGCCTATGAACTGCAGGCCGTCTCCGGCGGCGGTCTGGACCTCTCCAGCGTGGTGGTGGTCGGAAAGCCCGCAACGCCGACGCCCGAACTGAAGGCCGCGGTCAAGGCGGTCGATTTCCTGCCCTACTGGCATGTGCCGCAGTCCATCGCCCAGCGCGCGCTGATCCCGGCCGTGAAGAAGGACCCCGACTACCTCGAGCGCGAGCGTATTCGCGCCTTCGCCAGTTGGGGCGGGGAGGAAGTCGACACCTCGCAGGTCAACTGGTGGTCTCCCCAGGGCGAGCGCCTCGTCTTCCGCCAGGATCCCGGGCCGTTCAATGCGCTTGGCCTGATCCGCATCGACATCCCCAACCGGCACATCGTCTACATGCACGACACGCCGCTGAAGAAGCTGTTCAGCTACTACCTGCGGCCCTACAGCGCCGGCTGCGTCCGCGTGGACAGGGTGCAGGACCTGACCCTGTGGCTGCTTTCGGGCGAGGGCGGCTGGAGCGCCGCCCGCCTCGCCGACTCGCTGCAGTCGGGCCGGCAGCAGACCGTGACCCTGTCGCAGCCCGTGCCAGTGCATTTCGCCTATATATCCGCCTGGGCGACGGCGGGCGGGGAGGCGCATTTCCGCATTGACGTATATGACAAGGACGGCGAGGGACGGCAGACCGTCCGGCTCGACGACAACAGTGCCGATACACGCAGGGTCGCGCCTTAGCGGCTCTGTCATGGAGGAAAGGTTCAGAACATGAAGTGGCGTCACTCCGGCTACCGTCTTGTGTTGTCGCTCTGCCTGGGCAGCGGGTTGCTGCTCGCCGGCGGCATGGGCGCGCAGGCGGCCACGCTCGACACCGTGAAGAAGCGCGGCAAGCTTGTCTGCGGCGTCAGCGAGGGCTTGCCGGGCTTTTCCGCGCAGGACGAGACCAGGGCCTGGCGCGGCTTCGATGTGGACGTCTGCCGCGCCGTCTCGGCCGCCATCTTCGGCGCGCCCGACAAGGTGGAGTATGTCTCCCTGACAGCCTCTGCCCGTTTCGACGCGCTCACCTCCGGCAAGATCGACCTGTTGTCGCGCAACACCACCTGGACCATGGCGCGCGATGTCGAACTCGGCCTGGAGTTCGTTGGCGTCACCTATTACGACGGCCAGGGCTTCATGACCCGCGCGGAGAACGGTCTCTCCAGCGCCCTGCAACTGAACAGCGCCCGCATCTGCATCCTCGCCGGCACCACCTCCGTCGCCAACGCCAGGGCCTATTTCGAAGGCCACAATATCAAGATCGAGCTGATGGAGTTCGACAAGCGGGAGGATGCGCTGAAGGCATACGAGAAGCGCGATTGCGACGCGCTCTCCGCCGACCGCTCGGCGCTCGCGTCGCAGCGCTCGAGCCTCAAGGACGCCGAAGACCACGTGCTGCTGCCCGAGGTCATCTCCAAGGAGCCGCTCGGCCCGGCCGTGCGCCAGGACGATCCCGCATGGGCCGAGCTGGTGCGCTGGGTGGTGTTCCTGCTCATCAACGCCGAGGAGACCGGATGGTCGTCCACCGACGTGGCCAGAACGCCCGATGCCTCGCCCATCGCCATTCCGGATGCGGTGAACGCGAAGCTGGGCCTCGACAAGAACTGGCCGCGCGCCGTCATCGGCTCCGTCGGCAATTACGCGGAAATATTCCAGAACAACGTGGGCGATGACAGCCCGCTCCGCATCAGGCGCGGCATCAATGCGCTGTGGAACCAGGGTGGCATTCTCTACGCGCCGCCGATGCGCTGAAGGGCGGCCGCGCGGACGCGGGCTCCCGCCGCGCGTGCAGCAATATTGTGCCACCGGGCAGGACAATCCTGGTGAAAGGGAAACAGGCAGGCGCTACCTGTCGTGGCGCATAGGTCCCGTTGCCGCACCGCGACCGTAACGGGTTGTATGGCGGCGATGCTTCCCATAAAACACGAAAATTATAGTCATCTTTTCGACCCGATCCGGGCCTGTGCTTCGTGAGCTGGATTGGTATCCTTCGAGTGCGGGCCTTCGCCCCATTGGGCCGGACCCGCATATCGCGTAAAGGAATTGTGCTATGACGGAACTCGCCGGAATCTCGCCGTGGCGGTCTGCGCTGCTCGCTCTTTCCATGGTCCTGTGCCTGATCGCGCCTTCGCCATCCCACGCCGGCGACAAGCAGATATCGGTCGAGCTCAACCGCGTCACCCCCGGCGACGGCGCGTGCCGCGTCAGCTTCGTATTCACCAACCATCTCGACGTTCCCGTGGAGTCGTTGGCCATGGAGACCGTGCTGTTCGACAAGCAGGGCTCCGTCGAGCGCTTCGTCGTGCTCAAGTCCCGACCGCTGACTCCGGGCAAGATTCGCGTGCAGCAGTTCGACATGCGCGGCCTTCAGTGCGACGGCATCGGCAAGTTTCTCCTGAACGACGTCACCGAGTGCAAGGCCGGCGACCTCACCGCCGCCGCGTGCCTGGAGCGGATCGCCGTCACCAGCCGTACCGACATCCCGTTCGTTTCCACTGCCGCCTCCAACTGAAGGTCAGACCATGACTGAACTGCCGGTCTCCAGACTCCTGCTCGCCCAGGCGACCCCCGCCGCACCCCAGCCGGAGGCCGGGCCGCCGCCGGTTGGCCCCGAAGCTGGTGCCGCTCCGGCCGCTGCGCCTGAGGCCGCGGCAGCGCCGCCTGCTGCCCCCGTGGCTCCCGAGGCGGTTCCTCCCGCGCCCCCCGTCGAGGTGCAGGCGGAGCCCGGCGGCATCGTGGACGGTGCGGTAGGCGCGGTGTCGAATTTCATCGATCTCGGCGGACCCGTGGTCGCGCTGCTTCTGGTCCTGTCGGTTTTCGCCCTCACCA
>JBFWSL010000041.1:0-17783 GCA_050248375.1 Hyphomicrobiales bacterium
TGGAATCCGGCCTCGACATCCCCACGGCCAACACGCTGGTGGTCTACAGGGCGGACCGTTTCGGGCTGGCGCAGCTCTATCAGTTGCGCGGCCGCGTCGGCCGTTCCAAGACACGCGCCTATGCCTATTTCACGCTGCCGGCCGGGCAGAAACTGACGCCGGCGGCGGAGCGGCGCCTGAAGGTGCTGCAGTCGCTCGACACGCTGGGCGCGGGATTCTCGCTCGCCAGTCACGATCTGGACATCCGGGGCGCCGGCAACCTGCTGGGCGAGGAGCAGTCTGGCCATATTCGCGAGGTGGGCTTCGAACTTTACCAGTCGATGCTGGAGGAGGCCGTCGCCTCGCTGCGCGGACAGGAGGCGGCCGAGCAGGACGGCCAGTGGTCGCCGCGCATCGCGCTCGGCACCGCGGTCCTCATCCCGGAAGTGTATGTGCCGGACCTGCAGGTGCGGCTCGGCCTTTACCGCAGGCTGTCCTCGATCGCCGAGGATGCGGACGTGGAGAGCTTCGCCGCGGAGATGGTGGACCGCTTCGGCCCGCTGCCGGAAGAGGTCAAGCACCTGCTGGAGATCGTGCGCATCAAGGCCGCCTGCCGCCGGGCGGGCATCGCGGAGATCGACGCGGGGCCGCGCGGGGCGCTGGTCGGATTCCGGGACAACAGCTTCGCCAACCCGGAGGCGCTGATCGCCATGATCACGGACCGCTCGGGCCGGGTGAAGCTGCAGCCGGACCACAAGCTCGTGATCCGGGGCGACTGGGACCTGCCGGACGAGCGGCTGAAGGGCGTGCTGGCGCTGGCGCGGGAACTGGCCGACCTGGCCGAGCAGGGCAGGAAGGCGGCCTAGCGCATCATCTTACCGGCCAAGCGATTCCACCTGGCCGGATGATGCGCTAGCGGGACCCCGGCCTGCGCCGGGGTTTCGTGCTTCCACGAGACCGGGCAGCGGTCTCCGGGACCCCGGCTTGCGCCGGGGTTTCGACGCCTATTCCCCAGACTCCCGGAAACCCCGGCCTTGGGCCGGGGTCCATGCTGCATCCCAAAGACGGCCGCCCGTCTGGTCAGGAAACGACGATTCGGAGTTGCATGAGGTTACAAGGCTGGACGGCTTTCAGACGCTGGAAGGCTCCACCGGTTCGCCCTCCTGCAACAGCGCCGATACCTTGCGCATGATGTCGGCGAGGATTTCCGGGGCCTGCGCGCCGGCGATGACATAGCGGCTGGCGAAGACGAAGGCGGGCACACCCTGAACGCCCATGTCCTGGGCGAGGCGGATTTCGTTCTCGACCACGTCCTTGTCGGCGTCGGTGGCGAGCATCTCCTGCACCAGTTTCGGGTCCATGCCGGTCTCGCGCGCGGTCTCGACCAGAACGGCGCGGTCGCCGATGTCGGCGCCTTCGAGGAAGAACAGCTCGAACAGCCGGTCCACAACCGCGTCCTGAAAGCCGTCATGGGCGGCCCAGCGGATCAGCCGGTGGCAATCCAGCGTGTTGGGCGACCTGGCGATGCGGTCGAAGCGGAATGGGATGCCCTCCGCTTCGCCGGCCAGTTCGATCTGCTTGTAGATCTTTCCCGCGCCTCCGGGGCCGAACTTGCGGTCAAGATAGTCCTGCCGGTTCATGCCTTCCGCTGGAATGGTCGGGTCGAGCTGGAAGGGCCTCCAGCGCACGTCCGCCTGAATTTCCGGGACGAGCGCGAGGGCGTGTTCGAGCCGGCGCTTGCCGATGTAGCACCAGGGGCACATGACGTCGGAGACGACGTCGATGTCGAGGCGAACGGGTTCCGTCATCGGGGAAGATTAGCGCGGGCGGGGAACGGGCGGAAGGGCGCGGAAAGCGCGGTGTGCCGGTGCGTTCAAGCCGCCTTGCGCCAGCCCTGGGCCCAGGAGCGGGCGACGATCGTCTCCGGCGTGTCGCCGTCCACATAAGCCGCGAGGCCGGTGCCGAGGCGGACGTGGACGGGGGCGTGGTGGTCCTCGACCACGAACTCGGTATGGGTGACGACTCCGCGGATGCGGTCCAGCGCGCGCCGGGCGCCATGCTCGCTGGTGTCGGGAAGCAGGATGGCGAAGCGGCGGCCGGAGTAGCGGGCGGCGAGGTCCTCGCCGCGGATCAGGAATGCGATCACCTCGCCGACCTGGCGCAGGATGCGGTCTCCGGCGGCATAGCCGATGCTGGCGTTGATCTCGTCCAGATTGGCGACGGTGAGGCCGGCCAGCGCGAAGCCGTGGCTGGTGCGCCGCGTATCGGCGACCAGAGCGGACATGTGCTCCAGCAGGAAGCCGCGGGTGTAGAGGCCGGTCAGAGAGTCGCTGGTGGCGAAGTGGCGGGCCTGGGAATAGATGGTCTTGAGCGCGTCGCGGAACCGGGATTCGCGCATGAGCGACTGGACCCGCACGCGCAGCTCTTCAGCGGCGAAGGGCTTGGCGACGGCGTCGGTGACGCCGCTGGCGAAGATGGTCTCGGCTTCCTCCAGCAACTCCGCCCCGGCGAGCAGGATGACGGGCGTGTTGTAGAGGCGCGAGTTGCGCCTGACGTCGCGCACGAAGTCGAGGGAACCGCCGAAGGGTACGCCCGCGTTGATGATGACCGCGTCGAAGGGTCGGCGGGAGAGGTAGTCGAGCGCGGTCGTCTGCGAGAGCGCGCCGACAAGGGTCGCCTGCGTGGCCAGGGCGTTCTCGATGCGGGCGAATTCCTGCGGGTCGCCCAGCACCAGGACCGTGGCGTTCTCGATCTTTCCGGGGGGCGTGGCGGGGGCCGGGGCGTCGAGCCCGTATTTGGCGCTGGTGCCGAGGCGGCGCACCAGTTCCTCGTGCATGGTGTTGAGCCGGATGAGCGCGCGCACGCGGTTGCGTAATTGCGCCGGGTTCGCCGCGCCGATGAGGATGTCGTCCACATGGCCATCGGCGACCGCCTTGCAGGCGGCTTCGCCCGTCCCGGCGAGCAGGATCCGCATGTGCGAGCTGAAGGCGCTGCTCTTGATGGTCCTGGCGAAGGCAAGAAACGGCTTGGGATTGCCGCGGGCCTGGTCGGAGCCCATGTTGAGCACGACCACGTCGGGGCGATTGTCGCCGCACAGCTCGGCCGCGCTTTCGGAGATGTTGCCGGCTATGGCCTCGATGCCGTCGCCGGAAAGCGCACGGAGGAAATTACCGGCTTGCCGGTCGTCGCGGCCGACAATCAGTACCCGCGCCAAACCTTGCATGGAACGTGGCCTGCCCAGTGTTGCAACTGCTGGGGGAGTCTGGGCCGGTATGCTGAACGAAGCGTTAACGGGCTCAACCGCCTGCGGATGCCGCGCGCGCGGCATAGGCGCGCCTCAGGTCCGCGCGTTTCACCTTGCCGTTGGCGGTGTGGGGCAGTTCGGTGAGGAAGACATACTCCCTGGGCACCTTGTAGGCTGCCAGGGACCTGGCCGCGAAGGCGCGGATATCATCGGCGCTGGCGGCCGCGCCCTCGCGCAGCACGATGAAGGCGCCGATGACGCTGAGGTCGCGGCGCACCCGTATCTCGGCGGCGGCGGTTTCCTGGATGGCAGGATGGGTTGCCAGCACTTCCTCGATCTCGTTGGGCGACACGCGGTAGCCGAGCGCGTTCATGATGTCGTCGTTGCGGCCGCCATGGGTGATGTAGCCGTCCTCGTCCATGATCCCGAGATCGCCGCCGATGAACCAGTCGCCGCGAAACATGCGCTCCTGCTCTTCCGGGCGCTGCCAGTAGTGCAGCATCAGGCCGGGATCGGTGCGGTGGATGGCGATCAGGCCGGTCTCGCCGGCAGGCAACGGTTCGACCCCGCCGTCCACCGGTATGATGGCGACGTCGCGGCCCGCCTGCGGCTTGCCGACGGCGCCGCGCCTGGGCGGAACCGATGGGGAGGAGGAGATGAAGGTGGATATCTCGCTCATGCCGAGCGCCTCGTAGAGTTTTATGCCGCCCGAACGCCCGACCCATTCGTCGATTACCGCCTCCGGCAGGTGCTCGCCGGCGGTCAGCCCGTGGCGAAGGGAGGAAAGATCGTACTTCTCCACCTCGCCGTATTTGAGCAACTGGCGGTAGACGCTGGGCACGCCGGCGAACAGTGTGGCCTTGTGCCGCTCGGCAATGCGCAGCCACACCGCGGGATCGCGCTCGTCGGTGAAGACGAGCGAGGTGCAGCCGTTAGCCCAGGGATCGGAGAGGCCGGTGCCGAGCGTGTAGGTCCAGTTGAAGGCGCCGGCGTGGAGCACGCGGTCGCTGCTCTCGATGCCGTACCAGCCCTGGTACATGGGGCGGCGGCCCCAGACGCTGCGCTGGGCGTGCAGAACGCCCTTGGGGTGGGCGGTGGTGCCGGAGGTGTAAACGAGAAAGGCCGGGTCATCGCGGGACGTGTCGGCGAATTCGGCCCGGCCATGCTTCGTGCGCAGCCGCGAGATGTCGGAGGCCTCGAAGATGCGCACGCCGGAGGGAATCTCGCCGACGGGCAGAGTATCGGTCACGGCGATGCCGGTGGCGGCGCTGTCCTTGAGGACGAATTCGACCTCGCGGGCGGTCAGCGCGGCGGATGCGGGCATGGGTACGAGGCCGGCGGCGATGGCGCCGAAGAAGAGCAGCGCGTAGTCGGAGGTGTTGTCGAGCCGGATGACGAAACGCTCGCCGGGCCTGTGGCCGGCGGCAAGCAGGCCGCTGGCGATGCGCAGGACGGCGTCTTCGAGTTGTGCGTAGGTCCATGCCTCCGTGACCCTGGGTGTGTCGGGATCGCGCAGGACCAGCAGCGCTTCCCTCGCGGGTTTTCGTGCGGGCGAAGGCCCCAGGCAATAGGCCGCCATGTTGAACCGCTCGGGCGGCAACTCGCCTTTGAAACCACGCAGGGACGCCACTTTCTTCATCCTTCACACTTCACACCTGGGAGAGCAGTCCTTCCCGCACAACGGTCCCATCGGGCCTGCGGGGAATGCTGCGGACGACCACGATACGGTCCGGCGCCTTGAAGGGCGCGACGCCTTTCCCGGCCAGATACAACCGGAAGGTTTCGAGGGACAAGCTGAGATCGGGACGCGGGATCACGGCGGCGAAGATGCGCTCGCCCATGACCGGGTCTTCCAGGGCGAAGGCGGCGGCATCGAGGAAGCCCGGATAGTCCGAGTAGAGCCGGTCAAGCTCGCTGGCGGCGACGGCGGTGCCGCCATGATAGAAGATTTCCGGACTGCGGTCGCAGACGAAGCTGCCGGGCGACTGCTCGTCCACGCGGGCATGGAAGCCGGTGTCGAGGAACCCTTGCGCGTCGGGCACGAGCAGCGCCTCGGCAAGCGCTCCGGCCACCGTGAAGGGAGCATGGGGCACGCCAGCGCCCCGGATGAGGAGGTTGCCGGCAAGGGTGCGGGAGCCGGTGCCGCTGCGAACCGTGCCGCGCACGCGGGTCTCGATGCACGGCGCGGAGCCGGCCTCGGCTCCGCGCGGGTTCCACTTGCCGAGCGGCAGATGCCGGGGCCACATTCCCGGCCGGCGGGCGCGCACGAAAACGCCTATCTCCCCGAGAGCATGAATGTCGAACACCGGCAGCGGCGGTTCGCCCGCGCGCGAGGCGATGTGAGGCGCGGGCCAGACGCAGCCGATACGGGCGAGCCGGGATGCGGGCCCGCGGAACTCGTTCCGGCGGTCCATGGCGTCGATGACCGCGGCCGGCACCGCGGTGTAGGTGGCTCCGGTCTCATTCAACTGCCGCACGAAGACGCCATAGTCGAAGGGCGCGTGAAGCGCGGTGCGAGCGCCGGCCTTCACGGCGGCGCAGAACTGGGCAACGGCGTGGACGGCCGTCAGCGGATAGGCGTTGAGCACGGTATCGCGAGCGGTGAGGCCGAGCTCGCCGGCGAAGGCGGATGCGAGCGCGGCAAGCTCCTTGTGGCGTCGTGGAACCGGATAGGGACCCGACGGGGACGCCGCCCAGGTCATGACCGCTGTGCGGTCTTCTCCCGCCTCTCCGGCGGTGAGCGATGGAGCGGCGGGCGGGTCCATGTCGAACCACGGCGCGATCGGCGTGATGCCGTCGTGCACGTCCGTTCCCAGCCCGAAGATGTGGCGGACCGACATATGGCGGGCCACCGCCTGCCGGAGGGTCTCGGCATGATCATGGCTGGCGAAGGCGCCGAAGGTGACGACAGCCCTGGGATTGATCTGGGGCAGGGCGTGGTGCAACTCGTTCTCCCGCCACATGAGCGAGAGCGGGCAGGCGATCAGCCCGGCGCGCCAGCAGCCGTACAGCATGAGAACGGATTCGCTCAGGTTCGGCAGTTGCAGGGCGACCACGTCTCCGGGGACCAGGCCGCGGCTGCGCAGATGTCCCGCGATGCGGCCGACGATACGGTCGGCATCGGCATATGTGACGAAGCGCGCCTCGCCCGCGCCCAGCGCCGGGCGGTTGGGCGGGTCGATCAGCGCCAGGGTGCCGGAATGACGCCGGGCCGCGCCGCGCAAGGCGGCGTCGAGCGCGAGCCCGGGACGATCCTCCGGCTCGACGATCTCGATGCGGACCGAGCTTTCTTCCGTCATTGTCCGAGGCGCCTCCGTGGAGGTGGCGCTATTGTCCCTTGCCGGCTGCATCCGCCTCCCACCACACATCCAGCAGGAATCCGTATAGCGAGTCGGCGTCCGGGTGTCTAAGTCTCTCGCGGCGGGCCAGCCACTGGGCGGGCAGGTGAAACAGCGGAATCACATAGTCGCCGGACAGCAGCACGCGGTCCAGCGCCCGCACCGCAGAGACGAAGTCTTCTTTTTCCTTCGCCGCGAGAACCGCTGCGATCATGGCGTCCACGGCCGGATTCTTCACGCCGGCGAAGTTGAAACTGCCCTCGGCGGCGGCGGCCTGTGCGCTCCAGCGGAAGGACTGTTCGTTGCCCGGCGACAGGGAGGCGGGCCAGAAGGCCTGGATCATGTCGAAGTCGAAGATCTGCCGGCGGCGCTGGTACTGGGCGGAATCCACCAGGCGGACACGGGCGTCAATTCCGGCGCGCGCGAGGGCGCGGGCAAAGGTGAGGAACAGGCGTTCCTGTCCCTTGGTGGCGGCGAGAAGCTCGAAGCCGAAGGGCTCGCCGCCGGCGGCAACCAGCTTGCCGGCGCGCAGTTCGTAACCGGCCTGCTTCAGCAGGGCGAGGGCGCGGCGCAGGCGCGCACGCGAGTCCGTCTCCCCCATGGCCAGGAACGCGTTCCCGCCTTCCATCACGTCCGCTCTCGCCGCGTCCCTGTAGGGGGCGAGCAGTTCGCGCTCGCGGGCATCGGCCGGCGTGCCGAAGGACGAAAGGAAGGAACGGTCGAAGTAGCTGCGCGTGCGCGCGTAGAGCCCGTGATAGAGGTTGGCGTTGATCCACTCGAAATCGAACAGCAGCGCCAAGGCCCGGCGCACGCGGACGTCGTCGAAGGGCGGCTTGCGGGTGTTGAAGACGAGCGCCGACATGCCGGCGGGCACTCCAAGCGCCATTTCCTCCAGCACGACCTTGCCCTCGCGGCGCGCGGGGAAGTCGTAGCCGAGTTTCCAGCGGGCGGGGTCGTCCTCGATGCGGATGTCGAACAGGCCTTTCTTGAAGGCCTCGAACATGGACGTGCCGTCGCGGTAGTAGTCGTAGCGAATCTCGTCGAAATTATAATGCCCAGCATTGACCGGCAGGTTCCGGCCCCAGTAGTCCGGGTTGCGCCTGTAGGCGATGGAAGCGCCGGGCTTCACCTCCGCCACCGTGTAGGGCCCGCTGCCAACGGGAGGGGCGAACCCCGTCCGGTCGAAGGATTCCGGGGTCACGAGGTGGCGGGGCAATACGGGCATCAGGCCCATGATAAGCGGCATCTCGCGGTCACCGCCGGAGTCGAAGGTGAATCTGACGGTACGTTCGCCGATGGTTTCGACCTTGGTGACCTTGGCGTAATAGAAGCGGTGGTTCGGCCGCCCATGATCCCGCAGCAAGGCATGGGAAAAGACCACGTCCCCGGCCGTGACCGGGTGTCCGTCGGAGAAACGGGCCTGGGGGTTGAGGGTGAAGGCGACCCAGGAGCGGTCCTCGGGCGTTTCGACGCTTTCTGCCAGCAGGCCATAGAGGGAGAATGGCTCGTCGAAGGCCCTGGCCATGAGGCTTTCGTAGACATGTTCGCGGATACCGGAGGCAGCGCTGCCCTTCACGATCAGGGGGTTCAGGCTGTCGAAGGAGCCGAGCACCGGCAGGACCACCTTGCCTCCCTTTGGCGCTTGCGGATTCGCATACGGAAAATGGGTGAATCCGGGGGGGTGGAGGGGTTCCCCATGCATGGCTATGGCGTGCCGCGGGGCGGCCTGTGCGCCCTGAACCAGGACGAAGGATAAAATGAGCCAGATAGGGGCTTTTGCGGCCGAGAAAGCCCCGTTATAGATGGTCCGCGCAAATGGCATGGGTTTCCCATAGGGGAGCGCGCCCACGAATGCAATCTGGCGTGGCTCGGCAGGCGGGACATCGTCGGCCGGGTCGAGTGCGTCACGGGAAAGCCTCAATTCAATGTATTTGAGGCTGCAGGAAACGAGATGTTACGGCCCCGGGCACGATGCGGGCCGGCAATCATGAGAATTCAAAAAAAGAGGTTGAGATGTTGAACCATCGGGGCAACTCCCGCGGACGACTGGTCAAGGCCATGCTTGTGCTGCTCGCGACGGGCCTGGGATTCCAGTTCGCCGGATCCGAGGCCAGGGCGCAGACGATGCCCCTGCCGAACCAGTTGACGGATGCGCAGAAGAAGGAACTCATCGGCGACGGCGACCAGATGCCCAATGTGCACTGGTTCAAGCTTTGCGACACCATCCAGAGCGTGAAGGAAGGCGTTTCCGCCGACATCAACCTGTGCCGGGTGCACCATCGCGCGCTGGACGCGACCACGGGCAATCTGCTCGCGTCCGCCACGATCGCCAAGGTCGAGGGCAAGGACAATGAGTTCCTTTCGCTCACCGTTCCGCTCGGCACCGCCATCAAGGCCGGCATCCGCGTGAAGATCGACGACGACGAAAAGCCGCTGTCGATGGAGTATTCGCAGTGCTCGCCGCTGGGATGTCAGGGTGAGACCGTGTTGACGCCGGAATTCCTCGCCAAGATGAGGAAGGGCAAGCTCATGTTCATTGCCGTGGTTGGCGGGGATGGAAAGGCCGTCGGTATCCCGATACCCCTGATCGGCTTTTCGAAGGTCTATGACGGCCAGCCGATGGACAACAAGAAGTTCGCCCAGGTTCAGAACGCGCGGCAGCTCGCCATTGTCGAACGGCGCGCGGAACTTCAGAAGCGTGCGGGGGAGGAAAAGGCCCCGGCAGCAGCGCCGGCTTCGGCCCCGGTCCCCGCCGCCAAAAAGCCCGCGCCCGCTCCGGAGAAGCCGAAGCGTCTTGAATAGACCATGTTGTGTTGGCCGGATGCGGGCTGCGGACACCGCCGCCCGCACCGGCGAATTGCCGGCCCCTTGCGGCGGCAGGAGAGAGATATGCATCTGAGACTGGCTTTGGGCGCGTTCGCCGGTGCGATACTGGCGGCGGGGATGACCGTGTCCGCGTTCGCGCAGTCCGCGCCGATGGCCAAGCAGCCGTTGAAGCAGCCGGCGCCGGTTGCGGGGGACGGCGGGGTCGATACCAACAGCATGCAGGGCATCTGGGCGAAGCTCTGCGGCAAGACGCCCAATCCGAAAAAACCGGATGAGGCGGTGGAGGTTTGCGGCACCCAGTTCGAGATTTTCGGCAAGAACGCCGTGCCCGTGATGCTCGGCGCGGTGGTCAAGGTCCAGGGCCAGGAGAACGAGCTGTTCTCGGTGCGCGTGCCGCAGGGCCCGAAGGGCATCGCGCTGCGCGGCGGCGTGGAGGTGGTGATCGACAAGGACAAGGGCATCCGGCTCGTCTACTCGTCCTGCTTCATCGACAGTTGCGTCGGCGAGGCGCCGGCATCCGATGAACTGATCGAAGCCTTCAAGAAGGGCAACACCATCTCGATCAGCTTCTTCGACGTGGAAGGCCGCAAGCTGACCCTGCCGGTCTCGCTGGAAGGCTTCTCGATGGCCTACCAGGGGAAGGGCATCGACCTGAAGAAATATTCCGAGCTGCGGCAGAAATACATCGATGAAGTCCGCAAGTCCGAGCAGGCCGAGGCGGACAAGAAGGGTGCGGACCCGGCTGCCCAGCAGAAGAAGAAATAGCCGGTCGCGCGGCGGAGTTCAGTTCACGCGGCTGTCGCGGGCGCGATAGCTGCCGTCCTTGATCTTTTCGAAGACCTCGGGAACGCGCGGGTGCCTGACAGGATCGCCCGACAGGTCCGGCAACAGGTTCTGCTCCGACACATAGGCCACGTATTCGGTCTCGGCGTTTTCCGCGTAGAGGTGATAGAAGGGCTGGTCCTTCCGGGGGCGGATCTCCGCAGGAATCGACTGCCACCACTCTTCGGTGTTGTTGAAAACCGGATCGACGTCGAAGATTACGCCGCGAAACGGATAGAAGCGGTGCTTGACGACATCGCCAATCCTGAATTTCGCCTTGGCTGTCCTAGGCATCGGCAAATTTCTTGAAATGGTATCTTCAGTCCCCGGCACACCGTTATCATGCGGTGACCTGCCCGATGTCAATCGCTCGTCTGCCGGTTCTAACGGCTTTTCATGCCGTATTTTTGGGCGAGATCAGGATCGCGGTCGGCGACAAGCCGGGCGAGGTCCACGATGACCCGGGCCTGCTTCCAGGTGGCGTCGTCCTGCATCTTGCCGTCGATCATCACCGCGCCGGTGCCATCGGGCATGGCCTCGATAATCTTCGTGGCGAAGGCGACCTCGTCGGGATCGGGGCTGAACACTGCCTTGGCGATGGCGATCTGCGAGGGGTGCAGCGACCAGGCTCCGACGCAACCCTGCAGGAAGGCATTGCGGAACTGGGCTTCGCAGGCGGCCGGATCGGAGAAATCGCCGAACGGCCCGTAGAACGGCTTGATGGCGTTGGAGGCGCAGGCGTCGACCATGCGCGCGACGGTGTAGTGCCACAGGTCCTGCTGGAAGAAGGCGCGGGCGCCCTTGCCGGTGTCGTCGGCGAGCACTCCGTAGAAGGGATGTCCGCCGCCCACCCGGGTGGTCTTCATGCCGCGGGAGGCGGCGAGATCGGCGGGTCCAAGGCTCATTCCGTGCATGCGCGGGCTGGCGGCGGCGATGGCCTCGACATTCTTCACGCCCTCGGCGGTCTCCAGTATGGCGTGGATCAGGATCGGGCGGCCGACCGAATGACGGGCTTCGAGCTGCGCGAGAAGCTGGTCGAGATAATGAATGTCCCAGGGCCCGTTGACCTTGGGCAGCATGATCACGTCGACCTTGTTCCCGGCGCTGGCGACGATCCCGGTGAGGTCGTCGAGTACCCAGGGGCTGTCGAGGGGGTTGACGCGCGTCCACAGGCCGGTCGAGCCATAGTCGTGGGCGTTGGCCATCTCGATGAAGCCCGCCCGGGCGGCATCCTTGGCGTCGGCGGGGATGGCGTCCTCGAGGTTGCCGAGGATGACGTCCACTTCGCCGATGAGGGAGGGAATCTTGTCGCGCAGCTTGGGCAGGTGCGGTGGCATGAAGTGGATCATGCGCTCCAGCCGTACGGGCAGCTCGCGCAACGGCGCAGGGGCGCCGATGGCGAGCGGGGCGTAGAAGCGGGACGGGTTTCGGGCGCTGTCAGACATGGCGGTCCTTGCTCAGTTGACGGTGGCGGTGCTCACGAGAAGCGTCTGTTCGACCACATCCACTGCTCGGGCGTTTCCCTGATCCAGTCTTCGAACTGCTTTTGTATCGCGGAAGTCAGTTCGACGACATCGGCCTCGTTATCGGCACTGCGCGGCACGCGCAGTTCCTTGACGCTGACGCGGAAGCGGGAGCTGCGGCCCTGGCGCAGGCAGCGGCCGATCCACAGCCGCGATCCGGCGCGCCGGGCGAGCATGGCCGGGAAGGGCGCCGATTTCGCGGGTCTGCCAAAGAAGGGAACCTCGATGCCCTTGCCATCGTAGAGGTCGGCGAGAAACGCGAGACGGCCGCCCTTGCGGGCGAACTCGCCGAGCTGGCGGGCGGTGTCGTAACCCGCGGCACGGCCGCCGACGCGGCCCTTGGCGAACAGGCCGCCGGGATAAAGCTGCTTGCGCATGGAGCGCAGATATTCATCGACATACGGATTCTTCACCAGCCGGTAGACGGCGGCAGGTTTAGCGTCGCACAGGGCAAGCGGCCACATGGCGAGTTCCCAGTTGCCCATGTGCATCGACACCGCGATGGCGGGCCCCATCTTGCCCTTGTAGCGGTGGATGAAGAAATCGCTGTCGAGCGAAATGCGGTCCGGCTGCTCAAGGATGCGGTCGATCTGCATCATCTCGACCATGACGCGGCCCATGTTGTCCCACATGGACTGCGTGATGCGCACGCGCTCTTCCATCGGCATGTCCGGAAAGGCGATGGCGAGATTGTCGAGGGCCTTCTTCTGGCGGCGGGTCCTCGGCGCGACCGTGCGCCAGATCCAGGCCGAAACGTCGGCGGCCGCGTCGAGGGGCAGCAACCTGAAGAAGCCGATGATCAGGCGCAGGACGAAATATTCCAGCCGGTAGCGCAAATCGGTTAGGAAGGTCATCGGCGCGGGGTCCTGGATGGTCTGGCGGCAGGCCGGAAACGGGCGCGCCGGGGCGCTGTTGGCGTGAGGTCAGTTGCCAGTCCGGGACCGTCCGCGTCAAGGGTGCAATCGCCGCAAACAGGCAAACAATCGTCGAAACCGGCAAGGGGGAGCCGCAATGTCTCGGGCGGGAAAGCAAAGGCCGCTGGAAGGAATCCGTGTGCTCGATTTCACGAGCCTGCTGCCGGGTCCTCTGGCGGGGTTGATGCTGGCCGAGGCCGGCGCGGAGGTAACGAAAATCGAGCCTCCGGCGGGCGACGGCATGACGCTGCTCGGCCCGAACTGGAGCGGAACGCCGGCCCTGTACGCGCTGCTGAACGCAGGCAAGAGGCGCAAGGTTGTCAACCTGAAGGACGCTGCGGGCCTGAGCGAACTGGAACCCCTGCTCGGCGAAGCGGATGTGCTGATCGAGCAGTTCCGTCCCGGTGTGATGGAGCGGCTGGGCCTGGGCTACGAAATCCTGAAGCAGCGTTATCCGGGGCTGATCTACTGCTCGATCACCGGATACGGGCAGACCGGGCCCTGGGCGCAGCGGGCGGGCCACGATCTCAACTATATCGGGGACAGCGGCATCCTCATGCTGGCGCCCGGAGCGCCCTCGATTCCGCCGGTTCTGGCGGCGGACATCGCGGGCGGTAGCTATCCTGCGGTGATCAACATCCTGCTTGCGTTGCTGCAGCGGGAACGCACGGGCGAGGGGACCCATATCGACATCTCCATGGCGGAATGCATGCTGCCCTTCGCATTCTGGGCGCTGCCGGATGTGCACCTGACGCAAAGTGCGCCGCGTCCCGGCGGGGAGTGGATCACGGGCGGCTCGCCGCGCTACCGCGTGTACCGGGCCGGCGATGGCGCCATGATCTGCATCGCCGCGATCGAGCAGAAATTCTGGGAAGCATTCTGCCTGGCCATAGGGCTGGACGCGCGCTTCGCGTCCGACGATGCGCCAGCCGAGGAGGCGATAGCCGAAGTTGCCAGGATCATCGCATCCCGGGACGCGGCGCACTGGGCGCGGGCTTTCGACAAGGCGGACTGCTGCTGTTCGGTGGCGAGTTCCCTGACGGAAGCCGTGGCGTCTCCCCACTTCGCGGCCCGCGGTGTTTTCGGCTACCGGCTGGAGAACGGGTCCGGGCAATCGATGCCCGCGTTGCCGCTGCCGCTGGCGCCGCAATTCCGCGCCGGACCGGATGAAGGGCGTCAGGCGCCGGCGTTGCCCGCGCGCATGAGGGAGGGCACGCTGGATTGAGGCGCGAGGCCCTGGCGCATGACGAAACGGCGTAGCGGGCCGACCACGTTGAGAAGCTGAAGCCCGGCGCCGCGGGCCGCCTGCAGCGGAAGAAAATTCGACAGCAGCGAACGGTTGACCACGTCGATGGCGAATGTGCGGGTGAGCACGTCGCCCCGGCGAGCGGAATCGTAGCGCGAGAGGAGGGCCTCCGAGCCCGGGTCGGCTCCGCGCCGGACGGCGGCTCCGGCGAGATCCGCCAGGGTGGCCGCGTCGCGGAAGCCGAGATTGAGCCCCTGGGCCCCGATGGGCGGCACCACATGGGCGGCTTCGCCGACGAGGGCAATGCGCCTGCTGGCGAATCGCTCGGGGACGAGGCCGGACAGGGGGAAAGCCGACCTGGGGCCTATGGCTCCGACCCTGCCGAGGCTGCCCTGGAGGCGGGATTCGATTTCTTGGGCAAAATCCCGGGATTCAAGCTCCATGAGGCGCTCGGCGTCCCGCGGCCGCACAACCCAGACGAGGCTCGACTCGCTGCCGGGCAGCGGGACGGTGGTGAAAGGACCGGCGGTGGTGTGGAATTCGTTGCTGGTCCCGCCGTGCGGCGCGGAATGCGTGAAATTGCATGCAATCGCCGTCTGGGGGTAGGACCAGTCGCGCGTGGCGATTCCGGCGGCATTCCGGCACAGCGACCTGCGGCCGTCGCAGGCGGCGACAAGACGGGCATGTATTTCAACGCCTTCGGCAAGATGGACCGCCACCCGTGAAGCGTGCGGGACAACCGTGCGGGCCCCTGCCGTGGAAATCATATGGAGGCCAGGCGTCTCTGCGGCAGCCGCGGCCAGGGCCGAGACGAGGTCGCGGTTCGGGATGTTGAAGCCGAAGGTCTCCATGGCGAGTTCCTCGGCGCGGAAGGTGACCTCTGGCGCCTTGAGACGCCGCCCGGTGGAATCGACGATTCGTATGGCGCGCAGGGGTTCGGCAAATCCCGCGCAGCGGTTCCAGACGCCAAGATTCTTCAGGAGCTGGATGGATGGGCCGAGCAGGGCCGTGGTGCGGGTGTCCGGCCGGGAGGAGGCCGGATTGAACGATGGTCCGGCGAGAATCGTCCGGCATCCGCTTGCCGCGAGCGCAAGGGCCGCGATCATTCCGGCCGGACCGGCGCCGATGACCGCCGCGTCGCAGGTGCGGGTGCCGGCGGATGGCTCGTTTATCTCTGAAGTGTCGGGCTTCATTGGCGGTCTCGAGGGATCGGGCGGCAAAAATGGGCCTTTTACGGCGCGTCCGCAAGCAGGCGGAGGTACTGTGCCGTACGGGCCGCCGGGAATCAGCCGCAGTTCCCGGTGGCCATGGACCCGGTCCTGCGCCCAGGCCGGCGGGCTTCGGGATTGGCTGTTTTCCGCGGGAATTGGCTGTTTTGCTTGGATCCGCGAGAGCAGCCGGCTTTTTGGGCATGCGGCGCGGTCTTGTCCAGCGCCGCAGGCGTACCGGGGCTTGGCCGGACGGCGGAGGCATGACCGGAAAAATCGGGGGAATTCAGAGGGATTCTTTTCCCACAGGGGGCAGTGAGGCTCGATTCGACGTCGGTAAATACGGTCCTTGAAAAAATCGACAGGTCCCGCCGGTTTGCGCCAGGATAGGGCAGTTGCCTGCGTTTTGCGCCGGGAAGGGCCCAAATCGAGCCCGCCGAGGAGGTTCCATCCAACTGATTGATATTGTTGATTTTATATTTGATGCCATCGGCCGGAAAACGGATGATCCGTACACAGATTATAGGGTTGGGAAAAGGGGGGTTTTTCAAGGAATCCGGCGGTGTTCCCGGGGGTCGTTGCTGAAATGCAACAACCTTCTACAGAATGCAGCAAACTTGGCGCATTTCAGTTTACGTTGTCAGAGCCATTGTTTACCCATAACCCAAGTCAGCAAGCCCGCACGACGTTGTCGGCTCGTTTGGCGTTCAAGGGCAGAGGCTCGTGAGGCGTGCTGCTCAAGGTCTAAAAAAACCTTTGGTCAACAATTGGAGATGGAAATGATTGGGGGACTCATGAAGACGACCAGTCGTTTCGCCGTCGCTGCCGCGGCCGGTTTGTTTGTGGGCGGTATCGCCCTCACGCCGGCCCAAGCCGCGGATTTGGGCGGTGACTGCTGCGCGGATCTTGAGGAGCGCGTGGCTGAACTGGAAGCTACTACGGTTCGTAAGGGCAACCGCAAGGTCAGCGTGAAGCTGTCCGGTCAGGTGAACCGCGCCCTGCTCTTCTGGGATGACGGCGAAGAAGGCGATGTCTACTCGGTGGACAACACGACCTCCTCGACCCGTATCCGCCTGACGGGCGATGCGAAGTTCAAGCCCGGCTGGTCTGCCGGCTACTACCTCGAGTGGGAAGCCATCAGCACCGCGGGTGGTGCTGTCAACCAGACCACCCCGAACGCTGGCGGCGTTGGCATGAACCTGCGCCACGCGGTGTGGTACATCAAGTCCGACAAGCTCGGCTCGGTGTGGGTCGGCCAGCATTCGATGGCGACTGACAACCTCATCTACATGAACGTTGTCGGCACCAGCGTGGCCGGTGGCGGCGGCGACCTGCTGAATGGCGGTGGCTTCCTGCTGACCCGTCCGGGCGTTGCCGGCAATGCACGCCTGCTGAACGCGAACTGGGGCACCTACTACGCCAACTTCGACGTGGCCAACCGTGTGGACATCGTCCGCTACGACTCCCCGGACATCTGGGGCTGCGTGTTCTCCTCCGCTTGGGGTGAGGATGACCAGTGGGACGTCGCTCTGCGGTGTAAGAAGGAGCTGAACTCCGTCAAGTTGCTGTTCGGCATCGGCTACATCGAGCGTTCGGGCAACGAAGGCTGGGTCATCGGTGACGGCACCTCCGCTGCTACGCAGGGTCTCCACGGCGCGAACGACTTCATCGTGTCCGCCGGTATCCTGCACGATCCGACCGGCCTGTTCCTGACCGGCTGGTACGCGGACCGTAACTTCGACGCACCGACCACGTTCCCGGGTGCCAATCCGGGCGTGACCAACGGTACGCTCGGCGCTGGCCTGGCCAACCCGGGTGACGTCGAGACCTGGTACATCGAAGGCGGTATCTATCGCCGCTTCAATGACCTCGGCAAGACGGCCCTGTACATCGCGTATCAGGAATCCGAAGGTGCCAACACCGGTATCATCGACACGCTCTCTACTCCGGGCGGCGCGCTCACCAATGGTGTGGTGCTCGCTTCCGAAGTTCAGATCTGGGGCGGTGGCATCGTGCAGAACATCGATGATGCTGCGATGGAACTCTTCATCGACTATAAGCATCTCGAGTTCAGCGGCACGGTTTGTAACGGTGTTGCGAACTTCGCCGGTGGCGCTTGCGCCGCGGGTAACGCCGTCAACGTGTCCTCCGACGATCTGGACATGGTCTTGGTCGGTGGCCGCATCAAGTTCTAATCGAACTTGAGAACACGGATTGGAGGCCGCCCTTCGGGGCGGCCTCTTTTTTTGTGCCGTGCCCCGGGGCCCGGCCTCGATTCACGCCTGGACCCCGGGTTAAGCCTGTCCCCGGGCTTGCCGAAGGCAAGACCCGTGGGCCCGGGGTTTCGGCAGGCTGGAGACAGGAGTGGTTGCGAAACCCCGGCGCAGGCCGGGGTCCATGGAGCGTAGACCCCGGGTCGAGCCCGGGGTTTCGGAACAAGGACCGGCATAAGGGAACTCCAAACCCCGGCGCAGGCCGGGGTCCGGCTTTTCCGATCCCTCCTTGCCCGTTGTGGCGATTTGGTCACAGCCCGGAACAAACCCTCCCGAAAAGCCGTTCCTTAGCAATGCCTTAACCCGGCGCACAACAGGCTTGTGCGCCGGACTCGCAGGAGCCATTTTCAGGGGTGAAAGGACAAGTGCGCCAAGAAGGCATGGCAATGGACAATTGCAGGGGTGCTGGC
>JBFWSL010000042.1:0-17646 GCA_050248375.1 Hyphomicrobiales bacterium
GGTCCGGTCGATCAAAACGGCGCGGGCCACGTGCTTGACGGGTCTGACATGGAGCCACTGACCGACGAGTTCGAGATCATCATGTAGGTCCAAAACCGGCTGCAAGAGCTTTTTGATCTGGCGCTTGGTGGTCAACGTTTGCTCGGTTTTGTCTGGATGATGATAATCCGATTGGTTTCGGGGTAGGCTCCGTAAACGTTTTTCATGATTTCACTGACCCTGCGCTCCGTGAGTTTAGCATCGCCTGTCTTGATGTCGTACGCGCAGACGACCCCATTGCCGACCCGTTCAAGCACGTCGATGCGAATAGACCCTCTCTTGCCATACCCCTCTTCTTCACCTTTCAAGAGAGACACTTCGGCGCGAAAGTTCGGATCATGGAGGTCTCGGATCTGATTTCTGAGATTCGTATGAACCAGCGTGCCGAAGACAGCGGGCGGGAGCGTCTTGCCCCCTGCCTTGTTCACAGCCGCCACTGCACGGTCGGTCCGGCTCTGCACTTCCGGGTGGCGCGGGCAGGCGGTATCCACCTCGTCCCGGTCGAGCATACCGACGAAGCCGAGTTCAAGGCCGCCGGGGTCGGAGGGTGCGTAGTCGTAGGCATTGAAGCCCAGAACGGCCAGCCCGCCGGCGCTGTTGCGGGTTGAGAGCCACGTATAGAGCGTGAGCCCAAGCTCAATGGTGGCCGCCGCTGGAGCCGCCGGCGGTCAGGCGACCTCACGCCGCCTCTTCCCTCCAGATGGGGAAGGGGTCCTCCAGGTGCCTCCACAGGGCGGGATCGAAGTGGTCCGCGTCCGGTTCGCCGACGAGGCAGGCGTCGAGCCGGGCGCGCAGGGCGGCCTCGTCCAT
The DNA here is from genome assembly GCA_050248375.1 of Hyphomicrobiales bacterium. Taxonomy (GTDB): domain Bacteria; phylum Pseudomonadota; class Alphaproteobacteria; order Rhizobiales; family Methyloligellaceae; genus JAYZVT01. The sequence continues at coordinate 850 of JBFWSL010000042.1, forward strand.
GCCCGTTCCGATGAACACCAGCTCCTGCTGCCGGTCGGCGTAGACAGGGTCCCAGCGCTTGCGGATGGCGCCCAGCCAGTCGGGATGTTCCGGCCAGCGTTCCCGGGGCACGGCGGCCCACCAGTATCCGGCCGCCCCGGTGCGCACCACAGCTCCGGCCTGGCTCAGCTCTCCCGCCCAGTGCGGGCGCGTCGCCAGCCAGAAATGGCCCTTGGCGCGGAGGACGCCCGGCCATGAGGAATTTATGAACTGCTGGAAACGGACCGGGTCGAAGGGGCGGCGCTCGCGATAGACGAAGCTCGAGATGCCGTATTCCTCGGTCTCCGGCACGTGGTCGGCGAAACCGTAGAGCTCCCTGGCCCAGAGCGGGTTCTGGCGCGCCTGCTCGAAGTCGAAGCGGCCGGTGCCGAGGATGCGGCCAAGGGGCACCCGGCCGTGGCTGGTCTCGACCACATCGGCGCCCGGGTTCAGGGCCCGCACAACAGCGCGCACCTTTTCCATGTCCCGAGGCGCGGCGAGGTCGGTCTTGTTGATCACGACCACGTCGGCGAACTCGATCTGGTCCACGAGCAGGTCGACCAGCGTGCGGTCGTCCTCCGTACCCAGCGACTCGCCGCGCTGACGCAGGAAGTCTTGCGACTGGTAGTCCTTGAGCAGGCTGGCCGCGTCCACCACCGTCACCATTGTATCCAGCCGGGCGACGTCGGACAGGCTCTCGCCCTCCTCGTCGCGGAAGTCGAAGGTGGCGGCGACGGGCATGGGCTCGGAGATGCCGGTGGACTCGATCAACAGATGGTCGAAGCGGCCCTCCGCCGCCAGCGCGCGCACCTCCTGCATGAGATCCTCGCGCAGGGTGCAGCAGATGCAGCCGTTGGTCATCTCCACCAGGCGCTCCTCGGTGCGCGACAGGTTGGCGCCGCCGTCGCGGATGAGCTCGGCGTCGATGTTCACCTCGCTCATGTCGTTGACGATCACGGCGACCCGCTGGCCGTCGCGGTTGTGCAGCACATGGTTGAGAAGGGTGGTCTTGCCCGCGCCGAGAAAGCCCGAAAGCACGGTGACGGGAAGCCTTGCGCGGCCGCCGCCGGTTTTTTGCCTCATCTGCCGATCTCCTCGCAGTTTGGATCGACAGTAATGTTACAACATAACATTTTATGTCAAGAGGGCCGTCCGCGAAGGTGGAGGAAATGATCGGTATGCGAAGGCTGATTTCCCTGGCCGGCCGTGTCGAGGTGTCGGCCTCGCTGGGCAGCACCTCGGCCCGGCCGGGCGCAACTGTGAGCCAGTGCTCTCCAACCCCACTCGGCCCGCGCATTCGCCCCATGCCTCCGCTATTCTCCGCGGCGACATATGCAATGAGGGGAGCGAACGATGCCCTACGCTACGAATGACGGCGTGAAGATTTATTACGAGGAGACCGGCGAGGGGACGCCGATCCTGTTCCTGCACGAGTTTCTCGGCAACCACGAGAACTGGCGCGACCAGATGCGCTATTTCGGGCGCGGCTACCGTTGCGTGACCATGGCGGCGCGGGGCTTCCCGCCCTCGGACGCGCCCGAGGACGAGAGCGCCTACAGCCAGGACATCTTCACCGCCGACGCCTTCGCGGTTGCCGATCTTCTCGGCATCGGGCGCGCCCATTTGGTGGGCCTGAGCATGGGGGCCTACACGGCGCTGGACATGGCGGTGAAGCGCCCGGACTTCGCTATCTCGGTGGTGGCGGCGAGCGGTGCGTCGGGCGGCAACAGGCCGACGCGGGAAGGTTTCGAGGTGGAGACGCGCGCCGTCGCCAAGCAGCTCGAGAAGATGACGGAGATGCCGGCGGAAGCCATGGCTTCGGGGCCGACGCGCGTGCATGTGATACGCAAGGACCGCATCGCGTGGGAGGCGAATGTGGCCGACCTGACGAAGCGTTCGCCGCAGGTAGCGGCGAAGACGCTGCGGCAGGTGCAGGTGGGCCGCACGCCGGTGTTCGCCCGCGAGGCGGAGCTGCGCGCCATGGCGACGCCGGTGCTGCTGATGGCAGGCGACGAGGACGAGTCCTGCATCGACGTGAACATCTACCTCAAGCGGCTGATGCCCTCGGCGCAGCTCGTGATGTTCCCCGATTGCGGGCATGTGCTCCACCTGGAGGAGCCGGCGCTGTTCAACCGATTCGTGGAGCGGTTCCTGACCTCGGTCGAGCGTGGCGTGTGGCGGCCGCGCGATCCCGCCACCATGCCCGGCAAGGGCGGAGCGACGGCGGTCGGGATCGGGGCGAAGGATTAGGGCTCCACCGGGGCGGCGATGCCGCCAGCGGTCTCCGTGTAGCCCGCATGAAGCGAAGCGGAATGCGGGGCGACCGTGCGCTGTTCGGCTCCTCCCGGATTCCGCTTCGCTCCATCCGGGCTACGCTCAACCATGCGCGTGAGTACGGACGCGGTGCGCCGCGTGCCCATGCCGTCAGGCTGTCCGCCCTTATCCCTGTCCGCCGCCGCCGGCCGGCCTGAAGGTCAGGGCCAGGCCGTTGATGCAGTGGCGTTTGCCGGTAGGCTGCGGTCCGTCGTCGAAGACATGGCCGAAATGGCCGCCGCAGCGGCGGCAATGTACCTCGGTGCGCGGGAAGATGAGCTGGAAGTCCGTCTTCGTGCGCACGGCGTCCGGCAGCGACTGGGTGAAGCTCGGCCAGCCTGTGCCGCTGTCATACTTGTCCTTCGAGGCATAGACCGGCAGGTCGCAGCCGGCGCAATGGAAGTTGCCCTCGCGCTTCTCGTTGTTCAGCGGGCTGGTGTGGGGCGGTTCTGTCGCCTCGTGGCGCAGCACGGCGTACTGGTCCGGCGTGAGCAGCTTCTTCCACTCGGCGTCGGTGCGGGTCACCTCGAAGGTCTCCGAGGCAGCGTCGGCATGTCCGCCGAACAGCCGGGACAGGCCCAGCGCGCCCGCCGCGGCGCCGGCCATCAGCAGGATGTTTCGTCTCGTGGTCATGGTGCACTCCCTGGGCGGCGCTGCCGCATTTTCCGAGCCTGGCCGCCTGTTTCGCGGTGTCTGCCCCTATTACGCCCGAGGACGGGGATCGGATGCAAATAGGACTTGACGTATAAAGATATCTTTATATCTTTCGGTCAAATTGCGGCCCGGTCCAGGGCCGCTGAACGAGCAGACACATGGTCAGGCGTCTTTCCACTCCGCAATTGCTCTCCGGGCTCAAGGCCGCGGGCGAATCCACGCGCCTGCGCCTGCTGGCGTTGCTGGCGGGGGGCGAGCTGAACGTGAAGGACCTGACGCGCGTACTCGGCCAGAGCCAGCCGCGCATCAGCCGCCATCTCAAGCTTCTCCAGGAGGCGGGGCTCATCGAACGGTCCCGCGAGGGAAGCTGGGTCTATTTCCGCATTGCCGAGAGTGGCGGGCCGGCGGAGCTGGCGCGGTCCATCATCGGGGCGGTGGACGGGGACGACGCGATCATCGCCGGGGACCGCGCGCGCGCCAGTGCGGTGAAATCCGAACGGGCGGAGGCCGCGCAGGCCTATTTCCGCGCTCATGCGGCGGAATGGGACCGCATCCGCGCCCTGCACCTGGCGGAGGAGCAGGTGGAAGCCGCCATCGTGGAAGCCATGGGCGAGGGGCCTTTCAACCTGCTGGTCGATCTGGGCACCGGCACGGGCCGCATCCTCGAATTGCTCGGGCCGGGCGCGAAGCGCGGCATAGGCATCGACGCCAACCGCGACATGCTCGCCTATGCGCGCGACAAGCTGGAGCGGGCGGGGCTGAGCCACTGCCATGTGCGGCAGGGCGACATCTTCTCCATCGCCCTGCCCGACGGCGCGGCGGACGCGGTGGTGCTGCATCAGGTGCTGCACTATCTCGAGGATCCCGCCAATGCGCTGCGCGAGGCCGCGCGCATTCTGGCTCCGGGCGGGCGGCTGCTGGTGGTGGATTTCGCCCCGCACGAGCTGGAGTTCCTGCGCGACGAGCATGCGCACCGGCGTCTCGGTTTCCCGGCGCAGCAGGTCAGCCAGTGGATCGCCGACGCGGGCCTGAAACTCTCGGGTCATCGCGATCTCGCTCCCGGCAAGGGTGCGGGCCGGAAACTCACGGTGTCGCTGTGGATCGGCGAGCGGGCGGAGGAAACGCTGTCCGCGCGCAAGTCCCGCGGCGTATTGGAGGCTGCGCGCTAGATGTTTCAGTCCCGCGACAGGTACGGTCAGAACGGAGAGACGCTGAAGGTGTCCTTCGAGTTCTTCCCGCCGAAGACGGACAGGATGGAGGAGGGGCTCTGGCGCTCGATCAGCCGCCTTGCGCCGCTGAGCCCGAATTTCGTCTCGGTCACCTATGGCGCCGACGGCTCCACGCGCGAGCGCACCCACAACACGGTGGCGCGCATCCTGAAGGAAACCGCGCTGCGGCCGGCGGCGCATCTCACCTGCGTGTCGGCGGCGCGGGACGAGGTGGACGCCATCATCCGCTCCTACTGGGATCTGGGCGTGCGCCATCTGGTGGCGCTGCGCGGCGATCCGCAGGGGGGCATCGGCACGCGCTATGCGCCGCATCCGCAAGGCTACGCCAACGCGGCGGAACTGGTGGCCGGCATCCGCAAGATCGCGGATTTCGAGATTTCGGTGTCGGCCTATCCGGAAAAGCATCCCGAGAGCGCGACGGTGGAAGCCGATCTCGACATGCTGCAGGCGAAGGTGGATGCGGGCGCCAACCGGGCGATCACCCAGTTCTTCTTCGATAACGACCTGTATTACCGCTACATGGACCGGGTGCTGGCGCGCGGCATCTCCGTGCCGGTGACGCCGGGCATCATCCCGATCCACAATTTCAAGCAGATTTCCGCTTTTGCGGGGCGTTGCGGCACGCATATGCCAAGCCGCATCGCCCACCGTTTCGAGGGGCTGGAGAACGATCCCGAGACGCTGAAGCTGGTGGCCGCGACGGTGGCCGCCGAACAGGTGATGGGGCTGGCGGCGCAGGGCGTGACGGAGTTCCATTTCTACACGCTCAACCGTGCCGACCTGGTCTACGCCATCTGCCACCTTCTCGGGCTGCGGCCGGTGCCGGCTGCGAAGGAGTCCGCGGCATGACACGCGACGAACGCATCGCGGCCCTGAAGCAGGCCGCCACCGAGCGCATCCTGATCCTGGACGGGGCCATGGGCACCATGATCCAGAAATACAGGCTGGACGAGGCTGGCTATCGCGGCGAGCGCTTCAAGGATCACGGCCACGACCTGAAGGGCGACAATGACCTGCTGGTGCTGACGCAGCCGCAGGTGATCCGGGAAATCCACGAGGCGTTCCTGGACGCGGGCGCCGACATCATCGAGACCAATACCTTCAACGCCACGACCATCTCGCAGGCCGACTACAAGCTCGAGCCCATCGCCTACGAGATCAACGTCGCGGCGGCCAGGCTGGCCCGCGAGGCCGCCGACGCCTTCACGGCGAAGACGCCGGATAAGCCGCGCTTCGTGGCGGGCGCCATCGGGCCGACCAACCGCACGGCCTCCATCTCGCCCGACGTGAACAATCCCGGCTACCGCAATGTCAGCTTCGACGAGCTTGTCGAAGCCTACGCGGAGCAGACGCGCGGGCTGATCGAGGGCGGCGCCGACGCCATCCTGATCGAGACCGTATTCGACACGCTGAACGCGAAAGCCGCCGGCTTCGCGGTCAGGAAAGTCTTCGACGAGCTGGGCTTCGAATTGCCGCTGATGCTGTCGGGCACCGTCACCGACCTGTCTGGCCGCAACCTCTCCGGCCAGACGCCGGAGGCGTTCTGGTATTCGCTGAAGCACCTGCGGCCGTTCTCCGTCGGCATGAACTGCGCTTTCGGCGCGGAGCAGTTGCGTCCGGCTGTCGCCGATATCGCGGCGGTGGCCGATACGCTGATCAGCGCCTATCCCAATGCCGGGCTGCCGAACGAACTCGGCGAGTATGACGAGACGGCGGAAGAGTTCGCGCCGAAGCTGGGCGCCTGGGCGAAGGACGGCCTGGTCAACATCGTCGGCGGGTGCTGCGGCACGACGCCCGGCCATATCCGCGCGCTGGCCGGGGCGGTCGCCCCCTACAAGCCGCGCAAGGTGCCGCAGGTCGACCACAAGCTGCGCCTGTCCGGGCTGGAACCCCTGATTCACGCGTAGGCCCAACTCCCGGACCAAGAAGAACGAAGAACAATGAGTAACGCAGCACAGTCTTTCCTGAATATCGGCGAGCGCACCAACGTCACCGGCTCGGCCAAGTTCCGCAAGCTGATCGAGGCGGGCGACTATATGGCCGCGCTGGAGGTGGCGCGCGAGCAGGTTGCCAACGGCGCCAACGTCATCGACGTGAACATGGACGAGGGCCTGCTCGACTCCGAGAAGGCCATGGTCACCTTCCTGAACCTGATCGCCTCGGAGCCGGAAATCTCCCGCGTGCCGGTGATGATCGACTCCTCCAAGTGGTCGGTGATCGAGGCCGGACTGAAATGCGTGCAGGGCAAGGCCATCGTCAACTCCATCAGCCTGAAGGAAGGCGAGAAGCCGTTCCTGGAGCAGGCGAAGAAAATCCTGCGCTACGGCGCGGCGGCCGTGGTCATGGCCTTCGACGAGACGGGCCAGGCGGATACCGCGGCACGCAAATTCGAGATCTGCGCCCGCGCCTACAAGCTGTTGACGCAGACTCTGGATTTTCCGCCCGAGGACATCATCTTCGACCCCAACATCTTCGCCGTGGCCACGGGCATCGAGGAGCACAACAACTACGCCATCGAGTTCATCGAGGCGACCAAGCGCATCCGCGCCGACCTTCCCCACGCCCATGTCTCCGGCGGCGTGTCCAACCTGTCCTTCGCCTTCCGCGGCAACAATGCGGTGCGCGAGGCCATGCATTCGGTGTTCCTCTACCACGCCATCCAGGCGGGCATGGACATGGGCATCGTCAATGCCGGCCAGCTCGCCATCTACGAGGACATCGAGCCGGAGCTGCGCGAGCGGGTGGAGGACGTGATCCTCAACCGGAGGCCGGACGCGACGGACCGGCTGCTGGAGATCGCCGAGCGCTACCGCGGCAAGGGCGGGGCCAAGCGGGAAGTCGATCTCAAGTGGCGCGAGGCCAGCGTCGAGGAACGGCTGAAGCATGCCCTGGTGGCCGGCATCGACAACTGGATCGTGGAGGATACCGAGGAGGCACGCCAGAAGGCCGAGCGTCCGCTGCACGTCATCGAGGGGCCGCTGATGGCCGGCATGAACGTGGTCGGCGACCTGTTCGGCGCGGGCAAGATGTTCCTGCCGCAGGTGGTGAAATCGGCGCGCGTCATGAAGAAGGCGGTCGCGCACCTGATGCCCTACATGGAGCAGGAGAAGAAGGATCTGGGCCTGGAGGACGCGCCCGCCGCGGGCAAGATCCTGATGGCGACGGTGAAGGGCGACGTGCACGACATCGGCAAGAACATCGTCGGCGTGGTGCTTCAGTGCAACAACTACGAGGTCATCGACCTGGGCGTCATGGTGCCGAGCCAGAAGATCCTGGAGACGGCCCGCAAGGAGAAGGTGGATATCATCGGCCTGTCGGGCCTGATCACGCCGAGCCTGGACGAGATGTGCCATGTGGCCGCCGAGATGGAGCGGGAGGGCTTCAGCCTGCCGCTGCTGATCGGTGGGGCGACCACCTCCAAGGTGCATACGGCGGTGAAGATCGACCCCAACTACCGCAAGGGGCAAGCGGTCTATGTGACCGACGCCAGCCGCGCGGTGGGTGTGGTTTCGTCGCTGCTGTCGGAGACCGAGCGCGAAGGCTTCGTCGCCCGGGTGCGGCAGGACTACGCCCGGGTCGCGGAAGGGCATGCGCGCGGCCAGAGGGACAAGCGGCGCACGGCAATCGCGGACGCCCGCGCCAACCGGCTGAAGATCGACTGGAGCGGCTATGTGCCGCCGAAGCCGGGCTTCCTCGGCACCCGCAGCTTCAAGGACTATGACCTGGAGGTGCTGCGCAACTACATCGACTGGACGCCCTTCTTCTCCACCTGGGAGATGCGCGGGCAGTATCCGCGCATCCTGCGGGACGACAAGTATGGCGAGGCCGCACGCCAGCTTTTCGACGATGCGCAGAAGATGCTCGACCGGATCGTCGCGGAGAAGTGGCTGAAGGCGAATGCGGTGGTAGGGTTCTGGCCGGCCAACGGCAGGGCGGACGATATCGACCTCTACAGGGACGAGAGCCGCGGCGAGACCTTCGCAACGCTGCATACGCTGCGCCAGCAGATGACGCGCGACCGCGACCGGGCCAATCATGCGCTCGCCGATTTCGTGGCGCCGAAGGAAACGGGGCTTGCCGATTATGTCGGCGGTTTCGCGGTGACGGCGGGTCTTGGCGAGGAGCCGCATCTGGAGCGCTTCGCCAAGGCCCATGACGACTATTCGCGAATTCTTCTGAAGGCGCTGGCGGACCGGCTGGCGGAAGCCTTCGCGGAGCACATGCACGAACGGGTGCGGCGCGAGCTCTGGGGCTATGCCCCCGGCGAGAACTTCTCCAACGAGGAACTGATTTCGGAGTCGTATCAAGGCATTCGGCCGGCGCCCGGATATCCCGCTCAACCGGATCACACGGAGAAGGCGACGCTGTTCCGGCTGCTGGACGCGGAGAAGGCGGCCGGTATCCAGTTGACCGAGAGTTTCGCCATGTGGCCAGGGGCCTCGGTCTCGGGGCTGTATTTCTCGCATCCCAAGAGCCTTTATTTCGGTGTCGGCAAGATCGAGCGGGACCAGGTGGCCGACTACGCCAGCCGGAAGGGCTGGACGCTGGCGGAGGCCGAGCGCTGGCTGGCGCCGATCCTCAACTACGATCCCAGAGCCGCCGCTACGGAGGCGGCGTGAGCGGCGTGCTCGACATCGCCCGGCTGCGCGCCGACACGCCGGGAACCCAGCATTGCATTCATCTGAACAACGCCGGGGCGGCGCTGATGCCGAAGCCGGTGATAGAGGCCGTCGAGGCCCATTTCGCCCATGAGGCGAGGGTGGGCGGCCATGCCGCCGCCGCCGCCCGTCACGACGATCTGGAGGCGGTCTATGTCTCGGTGGCGCGGCTGATCAACGCCTCGCCCGACGAGATCGCCTATGTGGACAGCAACACGCGCGCCTGGCAGCTCGCCTTCTACGGACTGCCTTTCGGCGAGGGCGACCGCATCCTCACCTCGCGGGCGGAATATGGCGCGAACTATGTCGCCTTCCTGCATATGCGCAAGCGCACCGGCTGCGTCATCGAGGTGATCCCGGACGACGGTGACGGGGTCACGGACCCGCGGGCACTGGAGAAGATGATCGACGGCCGCGTGAAGCTGATCGCGGTTACCTGGCTGCCGACCAATGGCGGCCTGATCAACCCGGCGGCGGAGATCGGCAAGGTCGCCCGCCGGCACGGCATCACCTATCTGGTCGATGCCTGCCAGGCCGTGGGCCAGATGCCGGTGGACGTGGAGGCGCTGGGCTGTGACTTCCTCACCGGGGCCGGCCGCAAATGGCTGCGCGGTCCCCGCAGCACCGCCTTCCTGTATGTGCGCAGGTCCATGCTGGAGAAGGCCGAACCGGCGATGATCGACAACACGGGCGCCAGATGGACCAGCCCGGAGAGCTATGAATTGCTGCCGACGGCGCGCCGCTACGAGCAGTTCGAGAGCGCTCCGGCGCTGCGTCTCGGGCTCGGCCAGGCGGCCGGTTACGCCCTCGGCCTCGGCATCGAAAACATCAGAAAGAGCGTGGGAGCGATCTCTTCGCACTTGCGAGACGAATTGAAAAAAATCCCGGGCATAACCCTCCGGGACAAGGGCAGGGAGCTTTCCGGCCTGGTGACCTTCAGCCACGAGGCCCGGCCGGCGGACGCACTCAAATCGGTGCTCGCCAGGGCGGGGATCAACTGTTCGGTGTCGAAACCGGACGGGGCCCTGCTCGACGCACGGGCGAGGGCGCTGCCCGACCTGCTGCGGCTATCGCCCCATTGCTACAACACCGAGGCCGAGCTGGAGACCTGCCTGCGCGCCATACGAGACGCGATCTGAGCCCGATTGGATTAACATGCGATAAGTGCATGAAAAAAGGGCCCTGTTACTCGCAGGGCCCTTACTTATTGGCGCTGGCGTGGGGAGTTGGCCTCCCCGCAGGGTTCTACTGAGCGCTCGTGCGTCAAACCATTCCAAACACGATCGCCGCAACGAATGCGAAGGCGATCAGGACGGCGACAGCAGTCAGGCTATGGGTCAGTTCCATCGGGAGCCTCCTTCCGGTGGATGAGGTTACGTTGCCTCATACAAAAGTTTATGGGCTGCTCCGGGGGTGGCCAAACGAATAAGATTTTGCATCGCAGCAAAATTATTGCGATGCAGCAAAATCTGGCCTCCGGATAACGAGACGAGGCCTCTCAGAATGCGAGACGGGCGAGCAGCAGAATCGCGAGGACGAGGAGGACGCCGAGGACCGTTTTGCGGAAAGCTTCCTGCGACAGCCAGCGGCGGACGCGAGTGCCCAGCGCCACGCCGGCAAGCACGGGCAGCAGACCGAGGAATGAGACGAGGGCGCGGTCCACGGTCATCAGTCCGAGCTTGGACAGGCCCAGCGCCATGATGGCGCTGGCGAAGGTGAAGGAGATGTTCAGCGACTGGATGAACTGGGCCGGCGTGAGCGGCAGGGCCAGCAGGTAGGGCAGCACCGGCATCACCTGCGAGCCGGTCAGCCCGTTGATAATGGCGGTCGAGAAACCGACAGGGACGCGCAGCGGCTTTTCCAGGCGTGGCGGCAGCCGCCAGTTGGGACTGGCGAGGGCGAAAAGGCTGTAGGCGATCAGGACGATGCCGAGCGCGGCGGTCGCGATACGCGCGTCGATGACTGTGAGCAGGTAGAGCCCAAGGACGACGCCGGGAAGGGCGGCCAGGTACATAGGCCAGAAGCGCACGGTCATTTCCCGGAAGTGGCCCGAGGTGACCATGACGAACAGGTTGCTGGATACCGACGGCAGCAGGACCAGGGGAAGCGCCTCCTTCAGGCCGACGCCGAGCACCAGGATGGGCAGGCAGGTGCTGGAAAAGCCCAGCCCCGTGGTGCCCTTGACGAAAGCCGCGATGAAATAGGCCGTGAAGGCGAGGGCTATGCTTGCGGCGTCCATATCGGGGGACGGCTCCGATGGTGCGCTGAGCGCTCAGGCGGCGGGAGCATCCCGCCTAGGCCCATTGGCGGCGGGCGTCAAGCCATGCCGCCTGGCCCGGCTTGCAATGAGCGGATTGCGGCTGCAAGTTCGGGCCCGAAGGCACGGGATTCGACCAGATGAGGAAAGGTATCATGGGGAAGTTCAAGGCGTATGTGATCCGCAAGGGCGACGGCGGCCAGTCCGCAGGCTGGGAAGAGCTGGAGGATGGCGAGCTGATGGATGGCGACGTGACCATCCGGGTCAGCCATTCCACGCTCAACTACAAGGACGGCCTGGCGGTGACCGGCAAGGCGCCTATCGTGCGCAGCTATCCCATGATCCCGGGCATCGATCTTGCCGGCGTTGTGGAGACGTCCTCGAGCCCCGATTTCAAGGAAGGGGATTGCGTTCTGGTGACCGGGTGCGGGCTCAGCGAGCTGCATTTCGGCGGCTACGCGGAGAAGGCGCGGGTGAAGTCGGAGTGGGTGGTGAAGATCCCCAAGGCCTTCAGCGCCGCCGACGCCATGGCCATCGGTACGGCGGGGTTTACCGCCATGCTCTGCGTCATGGCGCTGGAGGACCACCATGTGACGCCCGACAAGGGGCCGGTGCTGGTGACGGGCGCCACGGGCGGCGTCGGCTCGGTTGCCGTCGCCGTGCTTGCCAAGCTCGGCTACCAGGTGGCGGCTTCCACGGGCAAGGCCTCGGAAGCGGATTACCTGAAGGCGCTCGGCGCTTCGGAGATCGTCGACCGCAACGAATTCTCGGGCAAGGCGCGGCCGCTCAACCGCGAGCGCTGGGCGGGCGCCGTCGACGCGGTCGGCTCGTCCACGCTGGCCAACGTTCTCAGCCAGACCAAGTATTCCGGCTGCGTCGCCGCCTGCGGCCTCGCCCAGGGAGCGGACCTGCCCGCCTCGGTCATGCCGTTCATCCTGCGCAACGTGACGCTGCAGGGGGTGGATTCGGTCATGACGCCGCGCGAGCGCCGGCTGCGCGCCTGGGAACGCCTGGCCAGCGACCTGCAGATGTCCAGGATCAAGGCCATGACCGACATGCATCCCCTGAGCGATATGGAGGCGCTGGCGGCGAAGATCGTCGAAGGCAAGATCCGCGGACGCGTCGTGTTCGAGGTCGGCGCGTAGCGGGAGGCCAGACGCCGCCGGTCACTTCCAATTCGACAAGGCCGAGGCGACGCGCGCTGGCGCGGGTCACGGGCAGTAGACCGAATATCCGAGGCCGCTTTCGAAGGGCAGCACCATGCTGCGGAACGGCCCGCCGGGCGCGTTGACATGGTCGATGTAGAGCTGGATGCGGCTCGGCGGGAAATGGATGTTGTCTGCAAGCACCAGCGCGCCCGGGCGCAGCTTCGGCCGCAGCAGCTCCAGCACAGGCACGTACAGGTTCTTGCCGCCGTCCAGGAACAGCAGGTCCACCGGCCCTTCGATGTCCTTCAGGGTTTCCAGAGCGTCGCCGACGCGGATGTCCACATAGGTGTCGAGCCCTGCCTCGGCGAGGTTGGCGAGCGCCTTCTGTGCCTTGGCGGGCTCGAATTCGCTGCCTGTGACGCGTCCGCCGGTCTCGCGCGCGGCGGCGGCGAAGTAGATGGTGGAGACGCCGAAGGAGGTTCCGAACTCGACGATGTTGCGGGCGCCAATGGTCAGCGCGGCGAGATGGAGGAAGCGGCCCATGTCCGGCTTTACCGCCAGATAGACGTCCCTGGGATAGAGCGCGCGGGCGTCCATGCCGTCCGACAGGGTGTCGTTGATGGCGGAGCGGCTGGCGGCAAGGCGATCCTGGTCGCCCCTGGCGTTCTCATGCTCGCGCGCGAGGACGCGTGCCACCTTCGGGTCGTCGATGCCTGCCCCGGCCATGTCAGCCTCCCTTCGCGGCCTTGAAGTAGGCCGCCGCGGCGGAGCCCAGCAGCTTGGGCACGTGGGTGTAGATGTAGCGCACGCCCCTGGCGACGGTCTTCTCCACGGCGTCGGCAGAGGCGGGCATGCCGGGATTGCGTCCGGCCTTGACGATTTTCGCCAGCGTTGCGTCGATGGCCTTCACCACCTCGGGCGCGGAGTTGTTGCCGGGGAAGCCCATGGACTGGGCGAGGTCCGATGGTCCGATGAAGAACACGTCCACGCCTTCGGTCTTCAGGATGTCGTCGGCGTTGGCGATAGCCTCGGCGTCCTCGAGTTGCACGCACACCAGGGTTTCCCTGTTGGACTTTTCCGAAAAGCCCTTGGCGCCCGGCCCGAGGTCGTAACTTTGCGCGCGGGTGCCCGCCGCCATGCTGCGCTTGCCGAGAGGGTGGAACTTGACCGCCTGCACGGCGCGCTCGGCATCGGCGCGGGTGTTCACATGCGGGACCTGCACGCCGGCCGCGCCGCGGTCCATGACGCGCAGGATGTCGAGAGAGGAGTTGGTCGCCGGGCGGACGATGGGAGTCAGTCCCGCGGCCTCGGCGGCCATGACCATGAGTTCGACGCTCTCGATGCCGATGCTGCCATGCTCGCAGTCGATCAGCACCCAGTCGAAGCCGAGACCCGCCGCCATCTCCAGGAGCTGGGGAGAGGGAAACATCACCGACAGGCCGAAGGCCGGCTGGCCGGCGGCGAACTTCGCCTTCATCGCATTCGGTCGCATCCTAGTCCTTCCTTTTCTTGTTTCCCGGCTTGCCGCGGCTGCCCGGAGTTTTCTTTTGCGCCTTGGTCCCGGCCTTGCGCGCCATGGCGCCCTTGCGGCCGAGGCGGCGGTCGAGCGCCTCCAGAACCGCGTGCATGTCGCGGGGCAGGGCATCGAAGTCCCTGCCGAGACCTGCCTTCGCGGAGGCGCGGAACAGGCTTCCGGCCGCGCGCGACATCGTCATGTCCAGGCCGAGGTCGCGGGCCATCCCGGCATTCTGCTCCATCTCCCGGGCGCGGCGGGGATGGGCGCTGGGGTGGGTGCGAATCCAGGCGCTGCCGGTGTCGGCGAAGGAGTGGGCGTCCATGGTGTGGACGATATCCTTCCACAATTCGGCCTCCATGCCGCTGCGCCGGGCGGCGAGCAGGCATTCGATCAGGGCCGCCTCGGCGCCCTTGTAGAAGATGTTGCGCAGCAGCTTGAAGGTGGTCGCCTTGCCGATCTCGCCGGAGAAACGGGTCGCGTTCAGCCCGTGGCGGCGGAGCAGTGCCGCGGCCCGGTCGGCGTTGGGGCCGCCCATGAGGATGTGCACGCGCGGGCCGTTCGCCTCCACGGCGCCGAGTATGGTGGCTTCGGCGAAGCTCGCCCCGGTCTTTTCCACGATGGCGGCGATCTCGCGCTTGGTGCCGGGCAGCGTCGAGTTCAGGTCGATGTAAAGATGCCGGTCGCCCAGATGGCGGGCGCAGGCCCTGGCAGCTTTTACCGCGGCGGCGGCCGGAACGGTGGACAGGATGGCGCGGGCTCCCTCGCAGAGTTCCTCAAGGGAGACGAAACGGATGCGGGCGCCGCTGGCGCGCCCGAGCAACTCTTCCTTGCCGCCGGCATGGGCGAGCGCGGTGTCATAAGCGAGCACCGGCGCGCCGGTTCCGGCCAGCGCCCTGGACAGGCAGGCGCCCACTTCGCCAAAGCCCAGGAAGCCGAATGGCGTCACAGCAGGGGTTCCTCGTTGTGCATGACCGCCGGAAGGGCGCTGGTGAGTTCGCAGGCGAGTTCGGCCTGACGGCGCATCAGGTTGAGTTTCTGCGGCACAGTATGATGCCCCGGCCTGCCGCGGAAGTCCCGGTAGAGCAGGTAGGCGTTGGTCATCATGCGCTCGGGGGAATCCCAGCCGGCGAATGGCGAGGACTGGAAGCTGCCGGAATGGACGATGTCCCGGGCCGCCTTGTGCGCGGGCATGCCCATCTCGAAGCGCTGGCGGACCTCGACGAGGGTGTACTGCCAGTACTCCCGGACCAGGCGGACGGCCTCCAGTCCGCAGATGGGTCCATGCCCGGGAACGATGGTTTCCGGCTTGAGGCTTTCGATCAGGTCGAGAGCGGCCAGCCAGTTGGAGAGAGGTCCGGCCCACATGACCGGGGTGGAGCCGACGAAGAGCACGTCGCCGGTATAGACCAGCGAGGCGTCGGGGACGTGGACGACAAGGTCGCCCTCGGTGTGGGCGGGGCCGACCTCGATCAGATGCACGGCGCGGCCGCCGACATCCAGCGCCAGCCTGCCGGAGAAGCCGCGCTTCGCGGGCATATGCACGACCTGGGCGAAGGCGTAGGGGGCGCACATGGCGGCGAAATACTGGCCGACGCGCCGGGCCCGGCGGAAGGGCAGGCCCTTCAGCATCCTTCCCAGGCGGCCGAAGCTCAGCATGGCGCCGGGCCTGTGCCGGCGCATTTCCCTGCGGGCCGCCTCGGAGGTGATGCTGTCCGCCTTGGGCAGGCGCTGGTTGCCCCAGAAGTGGTCTCCGTCGGCATGGGTATTGACCAGGATGGCGACGGGCGCGGCGCGGGTGAGGGGCTCCATCGCCTGCAGCATCGCGTCCGTCAGCAGCGGGTCCCAAAGGGTGTCGATCAGCAGCGACTGCCCGCCGCCCACGACGAGGCCGGCGTTGGATTCTCCCCACGAACCGTTCGGCACCATCCAGGCATAGGCGTTTCCGCCGAGATCATAGAGTCCTTCGGCGTAGCGGGGATGTTCGCCGAAACGGGTGCGGCGCGCGCCCGTCGGGGCGATGCACTGAAAGCTCACGGCGCCGCCATGCGGGCGGCGGGACGGGCGGCGCGTTGTTGGTCCGGCCTGCGCGGGCCGTGCTCGACGGTGTTGCGCAGCACGCCGATGCGCTCGACCTCCAGCTCGACCACGTCACCGTCCTCGAGATAACGGCCGAGTTCGAGGCCGCAGCCCTTGCCCTGCCTGCCGGAGCAGGTGCCCGAGCCGATGAACTCGCCCGGATGCAGGGTCTCGGAGCGGGAGATGTAGGAGATGACCTCCTCGAAGGACCAGCGCATGTCGGCGGTGGATCCGCGCGACCATTCCTCGCCATTGACGCGGGCACACATCTTCAGCTTGTAGGGCTCGGCGATCTCGTCGGGCGTCACCAGCCACGGGCCGATGGCGTTGCCGGTGTCGAAGTCCTTGCCCTTGGCGGGGCCGAGCCGTGCGCCCATCTCCTCGAGCTGGATGTCGCGGGCCGAAAAGTCGTTGAAGACCACGTAGCCGGCGATGTGTTCCTTCGCCTTCGCCTCGGGGATGTCGCGGCCCCCTTCGCCGATGAACACGCCCCATTCCAGTTCATAGTCGAACTTGCGGCAGCCCGCGGGAATGCGCACGGCGGCGCCGTTGCCGACGACGCTGAAGCGGTTCGACTTGTAGTAGGAGGGATGGCGGTACCAGGCCCGGTTCAGCAGGCCGGCCAGACTGTATCTGCGGCCGATTCGCTTCTCGATGAACTCGTCCACGGGCGCGAAAGGGCCGAGCCCCGCCACGCGCGTCGCGTTGATGACGTGATCCTCGAACAGCATGCAGTCGCGGATCGACTGCGGCACCGGCACCGGGGAGAGGAGGCGGGCCTCCTCCAGGTCCACGACCGCGTCGGGAGGCCGGCGCGAGGAGGCCAACTCAGACAGCATCATGGCCCGATAGCGCGCCTCGGGGCCCCCCTCCAGGAAGGACAGCATGTCGGTAAAGTAAGGTTTTGCGCCGTTATCCAGCAGGATCG
>JBFWSL010000043.1:0-17354 GCA_050248375.1 Hyphomicrobiales bacterium
CAAGGACGGCATGGTGGGTCCAGGATCATGAAACTCAACGGCAAGCCGACCCGCACCATATGGGTCGAGAGCGATGGCTGGTCGGTCGGCATCTTCGACCAGACCAGGCTGCCGCACGAGATCGCCTGTCTGACCCTGCGCAGCGTCGACGACGCGGCGCGGGCGATCTCCACCATGCAGGTGCGCGGCGCGCCGCTGATCGGCGCGGTGGCGGCCTATGGCGTCTGCCTCGGGCTCAGGGTCGATGCGTCCGATGAAGCCCTTGAAAGCCTGTGCGAAACACTCGCCGCCACGCGGCCGACGGCGATCAACCTGCGCTGGGCGCTGGAGGAGATGAAAAACGCCGTGCGTAACCTGCCGCGCGACAAGCGCGTGGAGGCGGCCTACGCCAGGGCGGCGCAAATCTGCGACGAGGACGTGGAAACCTGCCGCATGATCGGCGTGCACGGGCTGAAGCTCATCAAGGATATCGCGGAGAAGAAGAAGGGCAGGCCGGTCAACGTGCTCACCCACTGCAACGCGGGCTGGCTCGCCTGCGTGGACTGGGGCACGGCGACCTCGCCAATCTATCAGGCCCATGACGCAGGCGTGCCCGTCCACGTATGGGTGGACGAGACGCGCCCGCGAAACCAGGGGGCGGCGCTGACCGCCTTCGAGCTTGGCCAGCACGGGGTTCCGCACACCATCGTCGCCGACAACGCGGGCGGCCACCTGATGCAGCGGGGGCAGGTGGACCTGTGCATCGTGGGCACCGACCGGGTGACGGCCACCGGCGACGTGGCCAACAAGATCGGTACCTACCTGAAGGCGCTGGCCGCGTTCGACAACAACGTGCCGTTCTATGTGGCGCTGCCGCATTCGACCATCGACTGGACGCTGCGGGACGGTTTCGCCATCCCCATCGAGGAACGCAGCGGGGAAGAGGTGACCCGCATGTCCGGCCGCATGGCGGACGGCAAGGTGGTGAGCGTGGACATCGCCGCCCCGGGCAGCCCGGCGGCCAACCCGGCCTTCGACGTGACCCCGGCGCGGCTGGTGGACGGGCTGATCACCGAGCGGGGCGTGTGCGATGCCAGCGCGGAAGGACTGCTGGCGCTCTACCCGGAGCGGGCGCCCGGAAACTAGCTCATCGGGCCGCCCGTACCCTTGCGCGGGCGCGGCGGATTCGCCACTTGCATTTGACGGGGTAAGGTGAAAGAAGGCGCGCCATGAAAAGCCTGTGGAACGACGCCGACGCGCGCAAGGCCGTGGACAAATGGGCCGGTGACACCGTGCCCGAGGATCTGGCGCTGCGCGTCTACACCACCCGCCTGCTGGGAGGGGACCCGCTGCTTGTGCTGCATGGCGGCGGCAACACCTCGGTCAAGCTGCGCACGAGGGACCTGCTCGGCGAGGAGCATGATGTGCTCTGCGTCAAGGGTTCGGGCTGGGACATGGCCAGCATCGAGCCCGCCGGCCTGCCGGCGGTGAAGCTGGAGCCGCTGCGCCGGCTCCGCGGGCTGGACAAGGTGTCCGACGAGGACATGGTCAACTTCCAGCGGCTGAACCTGTTCGACTCCACCGCTCCCAACCCGTCGGTGGAGACGCTGCTGCACGCCTTCCTGCCGCACAAATTCGTGGACCACACCCATTCCACCGACGTGCTGTCCCTGGTGGACCAGCCCAACGGCGAGGAGATCATCGCCGAGGTCTATGACGGGCGCATGGGTCTGGTGCCCTACATCATGCCGGGCTTCGCGCTGGCCAAGACGGCGGCGGAGGTCTACGAGCGCAAAACGGACGTGGAAGGGCTGATCCTGCACAAGCACGGCATCTTCACCTTCGGCTCGGACGCGCGCGAGGCCTATGAGCGCATGATCGAGATGGTCTCGCTGGCGGAGGCCCGCCTCAAGCGGGGCCGCCGCAACGTCTTCGCGCCGGGCAAGCTGCCGCCGAAGGTGGCCGGCGCCGCGGAAGTGGGGCCCATCCTGCGCGGGGCGGTGGCCATTGCCCCGGCGCGTCCGGACGGCGAGCCGACCCGCTTCGTGCTCACCCACCGCAGCAGCCCGTCGATCCTGAATTTCGTCAACGGCGAGGACCTCGGCGACTACAGCCAGCGCGGCGTGGTCACGCCCGACCACATCATCCGCACCAAGAACACGCCTATGCTCGTGCCCGCGCCCGAGGCGGGCAGGCTCGACGCCTTCGCCGGCGCGGTACGCAAGGCGGTCGCTGATTATGCCGCCCGTTACGACGCCTATTTCGAGCGCGAGAACGCGCGCATGGGCAACATCAAGACCAAACTCGACCCCATGCCGCGCGTGGTGCTGGTCCCGGGCGTCGGCCTGTTCGGCATCGGCAACACCGCCAAAGATGCCCATATCGCCGCCGATCTGGCCGAAAACTCCATCCGGGTCATCACCGACGCGGAGGCCATTGGCCATTATACGCCGCTGCCGGAGTCCGACCTGTTCGAGCTGGAATACTGGAGCCTCGAGCAGGCCAAGCTGAAGGGCGCGGTGGAGAAGGCCTTCACCCGGCAGGTCGCCGTGGTCACCGGCGGGGCCGGCGCCATCGGCCGCGCCACGGCGAAGGCTTTCGCCGCGGAAGGCGCGGCGGTGGCTGTGCTCGACCTCGACGGCGAGGCGGCGAAAAAGGCGGCCGCCGAAGTGAAGGGTCTCGGGCTCGCCTGCGACGTGACCGACCGGGCCAGCGTGCGGGCGGCGTTCGATGCCGTGTGCGAAGCCTTTGGCGGCGTGGACGTGGTCGTCTCCAACGCGGGCGCGGCCTGGCAGGGCAAGATCGGCGAAGTCGCGGACAAGGTGCTGCGCGACAGCTTCGAGCTCAACTTCTTCGCCCACCAGTCGGTGGCGCAGGAGGCCGTGCGCGTGATGAAGGCGCAGGGGACCGGCGGCGCGCTGCTGTTCAACGTGTCCAAGCAGGCGGTGAACCCGGGGCTGGATTTCGGTCCCTACGGCCTGCCCAAGGCGGCGACCATGTTCCTGGTGCGGCAATACGCGGTGGACTACGGCGCGGAGCGCATCCGCTCCAACGGCGTCAACGCGGACCGCATCCGCTCCGGCCTGCTGACCGACGACATGATCGCCAACCGCTCGAAGGCCCGGGGCCTCAGCGAGGCCGACTACATGGGCGGCAACCTGCTGAAGCGCGAGGTGCGCGCGGAAGACGTGGCGCAGGCCTTCGTCCTGCTGGCGAAAGCGCAGACCACCACAGGACATATCGAGACCGTGGACGGCGGCAACATCGCCGCGGCGTTGCGTTAGGCATTCCAGCGGGCCGCGCCCGGGCGGCCCGCATATGCGAAGGCTGGCCTATGGAGCGGCTGGTTCATGTCACCGCCCCCAAGGGCAAGATGAAATCGGTCTGCGCCGTCGCGGAGAAGGAAGGCGCCAGGGTTCTTTCCATCTCGTCGGCTCACAAGGGCGCCTGCACTGTCGCGATCCTCGTGGTCAACAACGAAAGGCAGGACCTGTTCGACAAGCTGCAGGCGAAGCTCGGCGCCAGGGACGGATGGAGCATGGTCGTCCAGGATGTCGAGGCCGTCATTCCTCAGCCCGAAGCCCGTGACAAGGACCAATCCGCGGGCGAAAGCCGCGAGGAACTGTTCGACAAGGTGGCCGACGGCGCGCGGCTGAACTGGCCGGTGGTCGCGCTGATCGCCATATCGGCCGTTGTCGCGGCCGTCGGCATGGTGGGCAACAGCGTTGCGGTGGTCATCGGCGCCATGGTCATCGCCCCGCTGCTCGGTCCGATCCTGGCGGTGATCCTCGGCACCGCGCTCGGCGAGCGGCAGCTTATCCTGCGCGCCCTGCGGGTTCTGGCGGTGGGGTGCGTCATCGCCATCGTTATCGGGGCGGTCGCCGGCTGGTTCGTAAAGTACGACCCGGAGGCGGGCCAGATCGCGACGCGAAGCAACGCGGGGCTTGAGAATGTGGCATTGGCGCTGGCTTCGGGGGCCGCCGCTGCGCTGTCCCTGACGACAGGCGTTGCCGCGGTGCTGGTGGGGGTCATGGTCGCGGCGGCCCTGCTGCCTCCCGCAACGGCCATCGGCATGTTTCTGGGCAAGGCGCTGTACTTTTCCGCCAGCGGTGCGGCGCTGCTGCTGCTGATCAACGTGTCGGCGATCACCCTGGCCGGGCAGCTCGTTTTCCTCGCGCAGGGCATCCGGCCGCGGAGCTGGTACAAGAAACAGAAGGCAAGCCAATCGGTGAAGGTCAGCCTTGTCTTCTGGTCGCTGCTGCTGCTGGCGCTGGTGGGGCTGAGCTATCTCAGGTTGCTGTCGCACCCGGGATGAACGGGCATCCTAGTCCCGTGGCCGGCGCTCGACGAAGACCTGGCCGAGGAAGCTGATCACCGGCTCGCCCTTCTGGTTGACGCCTTCGGCGAGGGTGCGCACCAGGCCCCAGCCGGGCCTGGAGTTCAGTTCCACCTTCTCCGTGATGGTGGAGCGGTAGACGATAACGTCGCCGGGGTAGACCGGCCGTATCCATTTCAGTTCGCGGAAGCCGGGAGAGGGGCCGCGTTTCGCCGGCCTGCGGCCGGCGCTGGCGTGCTCCGCGGCAAGACGGGACTGGTGGCGCACCATCAGCCGCATCCACACGCTCGCCGTATGCCAGCCCGAGGCGCAGAGCCCGCCGAAGAGCGAGTGCTTCGCCGCCACCGGGTCCACGTGAAAGCGTTGCGGGTCGAAGCGCCTGGCGAAGGAGAGAATGTCCTCCTCGCTGAACAGGTGGCTGCCCAGCTCGGTGACCTCGCCCACCTCGATGTCCTCGTAGAAGATAGTCACGTGGCGTGCCCTTCCGGCCGCCGGCCGAAAAACTGGGTGCAGTCCCAGGTCATCACCGTGTCGCCCTTCTGGTTCTTCACGTCGTAGAACAGCTTGCAGATGCCAACGGCGGGCCGGCTGCCGGAGGCGCGCGCCTCGCGCACGGTGTAGGTGGCGGTGAGCGTGTCGCCGGCGCGCACGGGTTTCATCCAGCGCACCTCGTCGAGGCCGGGAGAGCCGAGCGATGTGGCATCGAGCAGGTAGCCGTCGCACATCATGCGCATCAGCATGGCGCAGGTGTGCCAGCCGCTCGCGGCCAGCCCTCCCAGCATGGTGTCCCTGGCGGCGGCCTCGTCCAGGTGGAAGGGCTGGGGATCGAACTCGGCGGCGAAGGCGATGATCTCCTCGCGGGTCACGAGCTTCGGCCCGAGGGCGCCGGTGTGGCCTTCGGGGAAGTCTTCCCAGTAGAGGGGGTCGCGGGGGTTCGGCATGACCCCAGTTATATGGGGATCGGGGGCATGGGCGCCAGCGTCGCGGGGCGCATGGCTGCCACGCCCGGCAACATATACCGGACCCATTGGCCCGGCGGTTCATGCGTTGGCTGGAGGTATCCTCGTAGCCCGGATGGAGCGGAGCGAAATCCGGGAACGATCTTGACAGACTATCCCGGGTTCCGCTGCGCTCTACCCGGGCTACTCGCTGCAAACAATGCCGTGAAAATCAGTTGGCGAAGCGGAAGTGCATCACGTCGCCGTCGCGGACGACGTAGTCCTTGCCTTCCAGGCGCATCTTGCCGGCCTCGCGGGCGCCCGTCTCGCCCTTGCAGGCCAGGAAGTCGTCATAGGCGATGGTCTCGGCGCGGATGAAGCCCTTTTCGAAGTCGGTGTGGATGACGCCTGCGGCCCTGGGCGCGGTGGAGCCCGCGGCCACGGTCCAGGCGCGGGCTTCCTTGGGCCCGGCGGTGAAATAGGTGATGAGGCCGAGCAGCTTGTAGCCGGCGCGGATCAGCCGGTTGAGGCCGGGCTCGGGCAGGCCGAGCTCGGCCAGGTATTCCGTGCGCTCGTCCGGGGAAAGCTGGGCCAGCTCGGACTCGATGCGCGCGGAGATGACCACGGCCTGGGCGCCTTCGGCCTTCGCCCGTTCCTCGACCTCGCGGGAGAAGGCGTTGCCTTTGGCGGCGGAGGCTTCGTCCACGTTGCAGACGTAGAGCACGGGCTTGGAGGTGAGCAGGTTCAGCCCGCGGAAGGCCTTGAGGTCCTCGCCGGCCACCGGGATGGTGCGGGCGGGCTTGCCCTCGCGCAACGCGGCGAGCGCCTTTTCCACCAGTTCCAGCGTCTTCTTCGCCTCCTTGTCCTGGCCGCGGATGCGCTTCTGCAGCGGCTCGATGCGCTTTTCCAGGCTCTCGAGGTCGGCCAGCATCAGCTCGGTCTCCACGGTCTCGGCGTCGGCGAGCGGATCGATGCGGTTCTCGACGTGGGTGATATCGTCGTCCTCGAAGCAGCGCAGCACATAGGCGATGGCGTCCACCTCGCGGATATGGGCGAGGAACTTGTTGCCGAGCCCCTCGCCCGTGGAGGCGCCCTTCACGAGGCCCGCGATGTCGACGAAGGTAAGCCGGGTGGGGATGACCTGCGCCGAACCGGCGATGCCGGCGATCGTGTCGAGGCGCTCGTCCGGCACGGCGACCTCGCCCACATTGGGCTCGATGGTGCAGAAGGGGTAGTTGGCCGCTTCCGCCGCCGCCGTCTGCGTCAGCGCGTTGAAGAGGGTGGACTTGCCGACGTTGGGCAGCCCGACGATGCCGCATTTGAATCCCATGTGACGGTGTCTCTCAGTCGCCGGGCCTGCCGGTCAGCCATTTGCGGAGCTGTTCGAAAGCGCCGCCGGATGTCTCTTGCGTCTCGTGCCGTTCCGCCGCGGCGGGTTTGCGCGGTTTCGGCGTTTTCCCCGGGGCGGGGGCGCGGGTGTCGGCGCCCGTGCAGTCCTGCTGCATGCGGCGGGCGATCTCGTTCATGAAGTTCGCCTCGTCGCCCTTCGCGATCAGGGGCGCGGCGGCCGCCACCGCGTCGAGCAGGGGATCGAGCCATTCCCGGTCGGCCTTCGGGAAGTCGTGCAGCACGTAGCCGTGCACCAGCGACCTGTCGCCGGGATGGCCGATGCCGATGCGCACGCGGCGGAAGCTCTCGCCGATATGGCTTGCGATGGAGCGTATGCCGTTGTGGCCGGCCGCGCCGCCGCCCGTCTTCACCCGCAGCTTGCCGGGCGCGAGGTCCAGTTCGTCGTAGAAGACGGTCACGTCGCCGGGGCCGAGCTTGTAGAAGCGCATGGCCTCGCCGACCGCGCGGCCGGACTCGTTCATGTACGTCATGGGCTTGAGCAGAAGGCAGGCTTCGCCGCCCAGGCGGCCTTCACAAACCTGGCCCTGGAAGCGGGAGCGCCAGGCGCCGAATCCGTGAGCCGAGGCAATGGCATCGGCGACCATGAATCCGACATTGTGCCGGTGGCGAGCGTACTCGCCACCGGGATTGCCTAGTCCTGCCAGGAGCTTCATCGCTTGGCACCGCCCCGCGGGCGGGCAGGAGCGGGCGGCTACTTCTTGCCGCCTTCCTTGCCCTCGCCGGCTTCCTTCTTGTCGCCTTCCTTGGCTTCGGCGGCAGCGCCCGAAGCGGCTGCAGCAGCCTCGGCGCCCTCGGCGGCGGCGGGCTTCTCGGCTTCCTCGGCCATGCGGCCGACGATGGTCGCGATGGTGAAGTCGCGGTCCTTGATCGTCAGCTCCACGCCCTCGGGAAGCGGAACCTTCGAGATGTGCAGCGAGTCGCCGATCTCCATCTCGGCGAGGTCGGCTTCGAGGCGATGGGGTATCTTGTCCGCCTCGCAGCGCAGCTCGATCTCGTGGCGAACGATGTTGAGCACGCCGCCGCGCTTGAGGCCGGGCGACTTTTCCTCGTTCAGGAAGTGCATGGGCACGTCGACGGTGACGCGCGCGCCCGCGCCGAGGCGCAGGAAGTCCACATGCACGGGGAAATCGCGGACCGGATCGAGCTGAACGTCGCGGGGGATCACGCGGATGCTCTTGCCGTCCACATTGAGGGTGTAAATCGTCGAGGTGAAGTGTCCGGTGCGCATATGCATCCAGACATCCTTCTGCTCCAGCGTCACCATCTCCGGCGCCTTCTTGTCGCCGTAGACCACGCCGGGAACCCGGCCCTCCATGCGGATCCTGCGCGCGGTCCCCTTGCCGCCGCGCTCCCGCACCGAGGCCTTGATTTCTGCAATATCAGCCATCGATGTTCTCCAACGAATAAGGGGCCGCGAACGGCCCGACCCGCCTCTCCGGCGTGCCTCCAGGGGTGCTGGCGCCGGTGGGCGGGCCGCTTATAGCCCCGGGGCGCGGTATTGACAATGGGAGAGGGGCGCGCAGGCGCCGAAATGGCGCTGTTTCGGGCCCAAATCCTAGTCGAACAGGCTGGAAACCGACTTTTCGAAGGCGGTGCGGGCGATGGCCTCGCCGATCAGGGGGGCGATGGTCAGCAGCCGGATGTTGGCCGCGGCCTGCACGGCTTCCGTGGGCAGGATGGAGTCGGTGATGACCAGCTCCTTCAGCTTGGAGGCGGTGATGCGGGCGACGGCGCCGCCGGACAGCACTCCATGGGTGATGTAGGCGGTGACCGAAGTGGCGCCCGCGGCGAGCAGGGCGTCGGCGGCGTTGCAGAGCGTGCCGCCGGAATCGACGATGTCGTCCACCAGGATGCAGGAATGGCCCTCGACATCGCCGATGACGTTCATCACCTCGGATTCGCCGGGACGCTCGCGGCGCTTGTCGATGATGGCCAGCGGCGCGTCGATGCGCTTGGCCAGCCCGCGGGCGCGGACCACGCCGCCCACGTCGGGGGAGACCACCATCGGGTTGCCGTTGGAGTAGTTCTCCTTGATGTCGCGCACCATCACCGGCGCGGCGAACAGGTTGTCGGTGGGAATGTCGAAGAAGCCCTGGATCTGGCCGGCGTGCAGGTCCAGCGTCAGCACCCGGTCGGCGCCGGCATGGGTGATCAGGTTGGCCACCAGCTTGGCGGAGATCGGCGTGCGCGGGCCGGCCTTGCGGTCCTGGCGGGCGTAGCCGTAATAGGGGATCACCGCGGTGATGCGGCGCGCGGAGGCCCGGCGCAGCGCGTCGATGATGATCAGCAGTTCCATCAGGTGATCGTTGGCGGGGAAGGACGTGGACTGGAGAACGAACACGTCCTCGCCGCGCACGTTTTCCTGGATCTCGACGTAGATTTCCATGTCGGCGAAGCGGCGCACGCTCGCCTGGGTCAGTCCGGTCTGGAGATATTCCGCGATGGCCTGCGCCAGGGGCAGGTTGGAGTTGCCGGCGACGAGCTTCATGGGGTGCTCCGGTGGCGAGACGGCCGGCGTCGGGGGCCGCCAGGCGGAGGGCTTCCGCGAGAAAGGCGGTTTTGTAACAGCGGCCCTAGGCCCTGTAAACCGGACGTTTTATCCCGCTGTGGACAGGGCTCCGGCAGGCCGCCGGGGGTGAGATCAGGTCTTGGGGATCAGCTTGGCGATCTCGTCGGCCGCCGCTCCAGCGGCCGAATCCGCCGCGGGTCCCCATTCCTTGTCCACGGCGCCCTGGGGCATGCGGCCGGCCTGGGAAATGGTGGCCAGCTCCTTGCCGCGCGGGTCGGAGACCTGCCAGTCGATCTTGACGTCCTGCTGGCCGCTGCCGGCGCTGGAGACGGTGACCTTGCCCTGAACCGTATAGACGCCCGCGCCCGAGGCGCTGGTCAGCTTCAGGCCGCGCTTGAAGAGCTGCTTCTTGAGGGCGAGCGTCAGGGACTTCTGCCCGTCGCCGGGCGCGCCCCTCACGGCGGCCACCATGACCTTGGTCTCGGCGTTCTCCGACGGGGAGGAGGCCGTGGGCCGGCGGTCCGCCGCGGGCGCCTGCTGCCGCTCGCTGGAGGCGACGGCGGCGGGGGCGCTGCCGGCCTTGGTGGGCAGCCAGGCGGCGAGGTCGGTGGCGGTGCGCACGGCCACCTTGTCGATGGAGGCCTTGTCCAGGCTCTTCCAGGGATCGGAGCCGGGCTTGGCGGGCACGACTTCCTCGCCGATGATGCGGTGGACGCGGTTGCCGCTCTTGTCGAGCACGTCCCAGATGAAGGCGAGCTTGTTGCCCTGCCGGTCGGGCGAGGCGTCCAGGTAGCCGCGCACGGTGAAATCGGCGGCGGCGGAGTCGCTTACGACGGGAATGTTCTTCTGCTGGGCCGCGGCGGCCACCTGACCGGAAATCTGCTGCGAGACCGCCGGGGGCGGACCGATGATAGGGGCGAAGCTGACCGGGGCGGGGCCTTCGCGTCCGCCGGTGGTGGAGCCGTTGAATATGCTGGATATGGAGGAGCCGGACGCGCAGCCGCCCAGCGACGCCAGCACCAGGCCGACGGCGGCTATCAGCATCATCCGCAGGGTGTTACGGATGGCTGCCGCCCCACGCTCGCTCGCCACCGTTGGAACTCCTTCCACTCAGAAGTCTCCGGCCATAAGAATCAATAACTTAGGCCGGTAATGCCGCAATTCGTTGACAGTTTTTTAACGTTAATCGCCGGTACCGTCCAGCGCACCCGTATCCGACGCCGCGCGTTTTGTCGGAACTTCGTTAATGCCCCCAGCGGCAACCTCACGCGAGCAGGATGGCGGAAATTTGGCGGCCATAGTCGGGTTCGGCGTTCTGGGTGGTGCGCCGGTAGCTGAAGAAATCGCGCGGATTGCCGCAGGTGCACACGCCCAGTTGCTCCGGCCCGGCGATGCCCGCGGCGGCGAGCCTGTGGCCCACATAGCCGGTCAGGTCGAACCGGGGCCTGGCATGCTCCGACGGCCGGGAGAAGAAGCGCGCATTGGCCGCGCTCTCGGCGAGGAACCGGGTCTCGAATTCCGCCCCCACCTCATAGGCGTCCGCGGAGATGGCCGGCCCAATGGCGGCGCGGATGCGGGCCCGCGCGGCGCCCAGCCGTTCCATGGCTCCAACGGTCGCCTCCAGTACGCCGCCGAGCGCCCCGCGCCATCCGGCATGGGCGGCGCCGACCACCCGCGCGTCCGGGTCGGCGAACAGCACAGGCACGCAGTCGGCGGTGGAGACGGCGATGGCCAGTCCGGGCGTGGCGGTCACAACGGCGTCGGCGCGCGGCGCGGTTTGGCGGGTCCAGGGCGCATCGGCGACGGCGACCACCGCGGAATGATGCTGATAGGCGGATAGCAGTTTGCCTTGCGGCAGGCCCAGGGCCGTGGCGGCACGGGCGCGGTTCTCCTTTACCCGTTCCGGATCGTCGCGGGAGCCAAGTCCGCAATTGAGCGACTCGTACATGCCTTGCGAGACGCCGCCCCTGCGGGTGAAAAAGGCATGAGTGATGCCGCCGAGCCCGGCGAGTTCGCGTGAGGTGACGAATTGCGCGGTGGCGGGCATCAGCGGCTTCCTTCAAAGGCGGGCGGTACGGGCAGGTCCGGGCCGGCAATCGAGATCACCCGGAACAATTCGCCCATCTGGGCCGGATCGGCAAGCCGCCGCGCGCCGCTTTCCAGCAGCTTGGCGGTGTCGGCATCCCTGGCCGCCGCGATCAGGCGCCGGGCCCGCTGGGCAAGGCCGAGCGAGAGCAGGAACCGCCCCTGGGCCATGGGCCCATGCACCGCCAGGCCGGCTTCGCGCGCAGCCGCGGCGAAGGCGCCGAAGTCCACATGGGCGGTGAGGTCGGCTTCCCCCGGAGTTGCGAAGGGATCGGCGGGCTTGTGGCCGCAGACCGCCTGGAAGGTGTCGCCGATGGCGCTGTGGTCGTGGCCGTAGTCGATGAGCAGGCCCGCGAGCGGATGCGTGCGGGCGCGCCGGCCCAGTTCGCGCGCCACCTCGCCGGCCGCCGGGCGCAGCTCCACGATATCGCCATCGGCCGGCGGGTGCTCGCGCGCGAAAGCGGGAACGTCCGAGGCGGCGACGGCGCGCAGACAGGGCGTGAAGCGGCCTTCGCTGAAACCGACGCAACGTTCCTTCCAGGTGCCTGCCTCATACTGGAGCTGGCGCACGGGAAGCGCGTCGAGGAACTCGTTGGCGACGGCGATCGTGGGTCCCGGCGGCACCTCGGCGAGGGCGCCGTGCCACTGTGCCCTCGCGGCGTCTTCGCCCAGCGTCCCGCGCTGTAGCCGCGTCAGCGCGGGGCTGGTCTCCACCAGCACCGGACGGATGGCGGCGGAGAAGGCGGGGACCTGCTTCGCCGCGCGCAGGGCGTCGGCCATCAATGTGCCGCGGCCGGGCCCCAGTTCGACCAGTTGCACGGTGTCCGGGGACCCCATCGAGCGCCAGGTCTCGGCGCACCACAGTCCGATCAGTTCGCCGAAGATCTGGCTGATCTCGGGTGAGGTGGTGAAGTCGCCGGCGGCGCCGAGCGGATCGCGGCGCATGTAGTAGCCGTGCTCCGGATCGCAGAGGCAGGCTTCCATGTAGGCGGCGATGGGGAGCGGTCCCTCAGCGGCGATGCGCGCGGCGAGCCGCGCGGCCAGTCCGTGCCTGCCGTCCGCGCTCATGCACTGGCGGCGGCCCTGCTGCGGGCGCGCCAGATGACGAAGGCGCCGATGGCGATCATGGGCACGGAATAGGCGACGCCGGGGGTGAGCAGACCGGTCGTGAAGGCGTGCGCCGCGTCGGGCTCGCGGAACTGCTCGGCGATGATGCGGGCGACGCCATAGCCGGCGAAGAACACGCCCGAGACATAGCCGGGCCTGGTGAGGGCAAGCTTGCGATGGGTGAAGAAGCGGCACAGCAGCAGCAGGGCCAAGCCCTCCAGCGCGCCCTCGTAGAGCTGGCTCGGATGCCGGGGCAGGGGGCCGTAATCGGGGAACACCATGGCCCAGGGCACGTCGGTGACGCGGCCGGCCAGCTCTCCGTTGATGAAGTTGGCCACGCGTCCGGCGAAGAGGCCGATGGGCGCCACCGCGCAGGCGACATCCGCCACCGACAGCATGGGCAGGCCCCTGGCGCGGCAGAACAGCCATACGGCGAGGCAGACGCCCGCCAGCCCGCCGTGGAAGGACATGCCGCCGTTCCACAAGGCGAAGATGTCCTGCGGGTTCCGAAGGAAGTAGCCGGGCTCGTAGAACAGGACGAAGCCGAGGCGGCCTCCGACCACGATGCCGAGGGTGATCCACAGCAGCACGTCGTCGGCGATGGCCGGCGGCCCGGGCGGCTTGCCGGCCCACAGCGCCTTGTTGGCGAACAGCGAGCGGGCGTAGAGCCAGCCCAGCAGGATGCCGAACATGTAGGCGAGGCCGTACCAGCGCACCTCGACGGGGCCGATCTCGAAGGCGACCGGGTCCATGACCGGAAAGGGAATGACAAGAAAGCTCATTGCGTGCGTGTCCGGTTCGGGGGCTGGACCATCTACCCCGATCCGCGGGGTGTCAAGGCGCGCGGCATGTGTATTGCCGCAATAGGTCTTGATTGCGCCGTAGTCCGACCACATAGTTCAGGAGATTGTAATTTCAGTTTTTTGTGACGGGAGCGCGCCAGCGTTCCCGCAGTTCCAGGTGCCGGCGTAACTCCCATGACACAGACCACAGGACGCTTCTTCGACGAGATCGGCAGGCTCGTCACCGACGCCGCGGGGGCGGCGCAGGGCCTGCGGAAGGAGATCGAGACCGTTGTGCGCGGTCAGGCCGAGCGCGTGTTGCGCGATCTGGACATCGTGCAGCGCGAGGAGTTCGAGGCGATCCGCGAGATGGCGCGCATCGCGCGCGAGGAGAACGAGAGCCTGTCGCGCCGCGTCCGCGAACTCGAAGAAGAAATAAGAGCGCTCAAGGGAAAGGGCGCCCCCAGTCAACCTCGCCGGCCGGTCCGCCGCCGCAAGGTGAAGCGCAGCAGCTAACTCGCATCCGGGAGGCAACGGAGGCGAATTCGCGGCGACCGGTCCTGTGCGGCCGGGCGCAAGGGAATTTCGCGTGGACAAGCCGGGCCCCCGGCTTGCGACTCACGCGATGCGCCACCTAAGGTCGCACCCGTAGTGGCGAGCTGTCATGCAGGCGCGATATATTGTGCAAGGCAAGTGATTCGCGGCGAGCGTTTCGCGTGCGCGGGGCACAGCATGTATCCGTTACGAAGGATCACGGATGGCCTCGATCGATACCGGCTTCATACGATTCCGCAACCCGATGGACATGATCGAGCAGATCGCCTCGGTCTATGACTGGTCCTTCGAGCGCAGCGCGGACGACGAGCTGTCCCTCAGCGTCAACGGAACCTGGACCAACTACCATCTGTCGCTGAACTGGCGCGAGGACCTGGAGGCGCTGCATCTGGCCTGCGCGGTGGACCTGAAGGTGCCCGGCGCGCGCATGGACGAGGTCTACCGCCTCGTCGCGGCCATCAACGAGCAACTCTGGGTCGGGCATTTTGACATCTGGCGCAACGACGGGTTGCTGCTGTACCGGCACGGGCTGCTGCTGAACGGCGCGGAGCCGACCTCCATGCAGTGCGAGGCGCTGATCCAGGGCGCCCTGGAGGCGTGCGAGCGTTACTACCAGGCCTTCCAGTATGTGATCTGGGCCGGCAAGTGCGCCGAGGACGCGCTCACCGCGGTGATGTTCGAGACAGAAGGCGAGGCATGAGCATCCGGCCCGGTGGACCGGTGCTGCTGGCCGGCGCCGGCAAGATGGGCGGCGCCATGCTGGAGCGCTGGGTCGCCATCGGCCTCGATCCGTCCCTCGTCTTCGTGCAGGACCCGGCGCCTTCCCCGAAAATCTCCGGGCTGGCCCGCGCGTCCGGCTTCGCCGTGAGCGCCGCGCCGAAGCTGCCCTCGGCGCCCTCGGTGATCGTGCTCGCCACCAAGCCGCAGGTGTTCGACCAGGTGCTGCCGGGGCTGGCCAGGCTGCGGGGCGGGGATACGGTGGTTCTCTCCATCGCGGCGGGGCGCACCATCGCCTCCATGCAGAAGCATTTCGGCGCGGACGCGGCCATCGTGCGGGCGATGCCGAACCTGCCCGCCTCCATCGGGGAGGGCATCACCGGCGCGTGCGCCAGCGCCGGCGTCACGCCCGCCCAGGCGGAGCGCTGCGCGGCGCTGCTCTCGGCGGTCGGACAGGTGGCCTGGGTGAAGGACGAGGCGCTGATCGACGCGGTGACGGCGGTGTCCGGCTCGGGCCCGGCCTATGTGTTCCTGCTGACGGAGTGCATGGCGCAGGCGGGCGTGGAGGCGGGTCTCGACGCGGAGCTGGCCATGCAGCTTGCGCGGGCCACCGTTTGCGGGGCCGGAAGCCTGATGCGCGCCTCGCCGGAGGACGCCGCGGCACTGCGCAGGAACGTGACCTCGCCCGGCGGCACCACGGCCGCCGCGCTGGAGGTGCTGATGGGCAGTCCCGGCCTGCAGGAGATGATGACCAGGGCCATCGCGGCGGCGGCGAAGCGGGCGAAGGCGCTGTCGGCCTGAGGGCAACGCCGCGGCCAGCGCGCGACATTCGCGCATCCTTTCCGGTTTCCCCTTTCTTTCCGGATGATTTAGCTTGCCGCCGGAACTGACGCCGGAGGGTTCGACGTGGACGCGTTTCTGAAGGAGCCGGTGAAGTCCGGCAGGCTCACGATCATCGATCCGGACGGGACAAGACATGTCCTGAAGGGCGCGGGGCCCGGCCCGGAGGCCACCATCCGCATCGCCAGCCACAAGCTGCTGCGGCGCATGGCGGTGCTGCCCGACCTGTATCTGGGCGAGGGCTACATGGACGGCGCGGTGACCATCGAGGAGGGCACGCTCCACGACCTGCTGGATTTCTGCGCCCTGAACCTGATGCCCCGCGCCACCAGGGCCAGCATGGCCACCACTCCGGGCGTGGCGCATCAGGTCAACGTGGTCGGCCGGGCGCAGGAAAACGTGGCGCACCACTACGACCTCAACCGTTCCCTGTTCGAGCTCTTCCTCGACGAGGACCTGCAATATTCCTGCGCCTATTTCGCGTCTCCCGACGACAGCCTGGAGCAGGCACAGGAGAACAAGAAAAAACGTCTCGCCGCCAAGCTGCTGCTGCAGCCGGGCATGCGCGTGCTCGACATCGGCTCGGGCTTCGGCGGGCTGGCCATGCACCTTGCCAGGACGCATGGGGTCGAGGTGACCGGCGTAACGCTGTCGCGCGAGCAGGTCGAGGTGTCGCGCGCGCGCGCGAAAGCGGCCGGCCTCGACGGCCGGGTCAGCTTCAAGCTGCAGGATTACCGCGAGGAGCCGGGCCGCTACGACCGCATCGTGTCGGTGGGCATGTTCGAGCATGTGGGCCGCGGCCACTATGACGAGTTCTTCGCGAAGATCAGCTCGCTGCTGAGCGACGAGGGCGTGTGCCTGCTGCATTCCATCGGGCGCATGGCGCCGCCCGGCCTCTCCGTCACCTGGATCAACAAATACATCTTCCCCGGCGGCTACACGCCCTCGCTGTCGGAGACGGCCGCCGCGGTGGAGCGCGCGGAGCTGTGGATCACCGACGCGGAGATCCTGCGGCTACATTACGCGGAGACGCTGAAGGAATGGAACCGGCGCTTCCAGCTTTCGCGCGAAAAGGCCAAGGCGCTCTATGACGAGCGCTTCTGCCGCATGTGGGAGTTCTACCTGCAACTGTGCGAGATCGCCTTCCGCCGCCTGGGCTGGATGGTGTTCCAACTCCAGCTTTCGAAGACCGTCGACGCGGTGCCCATGACGCGGGAGTATCTGCGGAACTGGCGGGGGTAGGGGGCGTCTCCCTCAGGTGTCGCCCCGGCACTTGTTGCCGGGACCCATTGGCCGCGCCATCCGGAGGAAAGATGGAATGCATGCCGGGAGTAAGTCCCGGCATGACATACAGGATTGAAGCGAGCCAAAAGTCACGGCAGTTTCAATTGCTCTGCTCGACGGCAGGATCGAGCAGCTTCTGCACGGCTTTGGCCTTGATGAAGTGAATTGAGTTACTGCCGGATCGATTTTAATTGGCAAAGTGGACATTGCACGAAATCCGGGCTTGGCCCGCCTGCGGGGCCGAAGCCCCTACGGCGCGGCGAAGGCCCGGGGTCCATGCCGCTTGGGACCCGTTGCGCGTTTCGCTGGACCCCGGCCTTTGCCGGGGTTTCGCAACCTCTCCTGTCTCACAGCCTGGCGAAACCCCGGGCTTGACCCGGGGTCCAGTCCAGACTGGGGTGGACCCCGGCTTGAAGCCGGGGTTTCGGGTTCTCTTCTGTCACGCACCACGCCCGCCTAGCGCATTTCAAAAAACTTATCCCCGCGCTCCGGAGCGCCTTTAGACTCGCGTGCATCCGGTCCCCGATGAGGGGCGCGTGCCATGGACCGTCCATGCATGTGGGGCCGGAGCGGCGCTTCCGTCCGCGAGCGGTAACGCAGCTTGCGGCCCGGAGCGCGGCGCGTGCAACCCCGGGGCACTAACAGACCCCGGCGCCAGAGGGCATATCTGCGTTGCCGGACTACGGGGCGGCGTGGAGAGACGTGCACCCGCCGTGTATGTGACGCCGCGCGCGGGGCGCCGGAGAGGCGCTCACAAAGAATTACGGATGCGCCTTCCCGGTGCTCCGCGCCGTCCCTCGTCCGGAGGGGCG
>JBFWSL010000044.1:0-17278 GCA_050248375.1 Hyphomicrobiales bacterium
CCAGTCCACCACGACGCGCTTGTCGCCCTTGAACGCCTTCGCCAGCTTTTCGGCTTGCGCCCGCGTGATGGTCCGCAGCAGCGACTCGTCCTTCTCCGTGTTCCAGATCAGCCTGTAGGCCTCGCCGGAGGAGAACGGCCGCTTGGTCAGGATCGGTCCGTTGAGGATGAACCACCACAGCACCGGGTTCTCCTCGATCACCCGCCGGTCGGACAGGAACTCCTTCAGGTAGCGCCGCATGGACCAGTAGTCGGTCCCGTCCGGCGTGCCCAGGTTGAGCAGCAGCACGCCGATCCTGCCGATGGCCGGTTTTGGGTGCCCCTTCGGCGTATGGCGGCTGTCGGGCAGGAAATCCGAAGCCCGCGATGGCCTGTTCATGCAGAAAACCTCCGGTCGGCGCCCCATAAGGCCACCTCTAGATAGATCATTCTCCGCCCGGGCCCAATGGCACGCAGTTGCGCATCCACGATACGTGGCGGGGAACTCCTTCTCTGTCCTCGGATTTACCCTGATGCCGGCGCATGTGAAAGCCGCTGAAGAAGTCAAGGAGGACAGAAATGCCTGCGAAATCGAAAGCTCAGCAGAAGGCGGCCGGCGCGGCCCTCGCCGCCAAGCGCGGAGACAAGAAGAAATCCAGCCTGAGGGGCGCATCGAAGAGCATGTATGAATCCATGTCCAAGTCGGACCTGGAGGACATGGCCAGCACCAAGCGCAAGGGCAAGAAGGAGCACGCGGACTAGAAAAAAGGGCGCAAGCGGGCCGTTTCGCCTTGCCCTGCGGAGCTATAGCGGCAACACTTGGACTGTCGGGGGAAGCACCCACGGTCTGGGGGGCCGATCATGCATTGCCGCAGCCGCCTACTGCGGGCTTTCGCCTGCATGCTCTTCTTTTTTCTTGCCGCATCCAGCTACGGCGCTTCCGCACATGCCGGCGGCAAGGTGTGGCAGTTCAGCGAAGGTAACGACCCGTCCAGCAAGGGCCGCATGACGGCGAGGCTGATCTATGGCGTTCCGGAAACGGACAATCAGCAGGTTGCCGGAGTCTGCGAGGCCAGAAGCGGTACGGGCGCGAAGACCGCCAGCCTGATCCTTGGCGCCGACATTGGCGACAGGAAGAACGGCGACAGCGTCAGCCTGCGCTTCTCCGGCGATGGATTCGATCATCTGGCCACCGGCACCATTCACGGCGTCGGCGCGGAAGTCGGCATCACGGGCGTGCATCTCGACATCGGCAACGACGACCCGTTGTGGAGCGTGCTCACACGGGCGCAGTCGGTCAGCTATCTCGTTCCCGGCCGCCGCGCTGCCAGCCTCGACCTCGGCGATGGTCACGGGGAGATCAAGGCTTTCGTCGCGGCCTGCCGCACCTATGAGAAGGCGGCTTCCGCCACCAAGGTGGCGCAGGCGGGTCCCGCCAACGACTCGGGCGGCGGCGTGCAGGAAAAGGAAGCCTTCGAGGCGGCCAAGGAGCTCGGCACCATCGAGGCCTGGGAAGCTTTCCTCAACAACTTCCCGGATGGCTTTCGCGCCGATCTGGCGCGGGCTTACGTGAAGCGCCTGGCGACGGAAGGCGGACCCGGCTCCGGCGGACCGCCGCCGGCCGCGGAGGTGAAGCCCCCGGTGGCGCCGCCCCCGCCCGCCGGCGAAGCCGATCTCTCGGTGACGCAGACCGCCAATCAGGCCGGCTGCGGCGGCAATGTTCCATGCAGCTACAGGATCACCGTCGAGAACAAGGGCGGCCAACCCTATACCGGCCCGCTGGTCATAGCCAACGCGCTCGCCCCCGGCGGTGGCGACCTCACCGCCTCCGGGCCCGCGCCCTGGTTCTGCCAGGGAGCGGCCGGCGGCGCGGTGTGCACCTTGTCCAACGCCAATATCGGCCCCGGCCAGTCGCAGACGCTCTCGCTCACCTTCAACCTCCAGGGCGGAGGCGGCGGCGGCGTGAACAGTTGCGCCCAGATTTCCTGGGGCGGCGCTCCCGACGCCACCGGCGTCCGCGATGTCCAGAATGCCCTCAACCAGCGCGGCTTCAACGCCGGCCCCGCCGACGGCCAGCCGGGCGCGCGCACCCAGGGCGCCATCCGCGACTTCCAGTCCCAGGCCGGCATGCAGCCGAGCGGCGAGATCGATCTGCCGCTGCTGATCGCGCTGTTCACCCAGCCCGGAGATGGCGATGCCGATCCCGGCAACGACGCGGCCTGCGCCGGTTCCGCCGTGTTCGGAGAACCGGTGGCCAATGCCGGCCCGCCAATCCCCTCCTGCCCGCCCGGACAGTTTCCCGGTCCCCAGGGCTGTACCTGCCCGCCCGACGAGCCGATCTGGAACGGACGCAGCTGCATGCCGCGCCTGGCCACGGCGAATTGCAGCGGCGGACGCATCTTCGACCGGGGCCGCAAGCTCTGCATCTGCCCCGGCAACCGGCCCTTCTGGTACAACGGACGCTGCAACTCGGTGACCTTCAACGACTGCCCCGGCGACAGCGTCCGCGTCGGCAGCCGTTGCGTGAAGGAGAACGATCCGGTGTTCGCCGGCCGTCCGCCTCGTGGTCCCGGCGGTGGCGGTTTCGGCTGCCCGCCCGGCCAGACCCGCGTGGGCAACTCCTGCGTCGCCCAGAACCTGGCGCCCATATTCGCACTTCCGGGCATCATCCAGGGACTGACCGGAGGCAGGCCGCCCCAGGGGGGCGGTGGCGCACCGAGGGTCACCATTGCCTGCAGTGGCGGACGCGTGGTCAACGGCCGCTGCTTCTGCCCGCAGAATAGCGTGCTGCAGGGAAATACCTGTGTCTCCAGGGTCGTCACGCCCCAGCCAACCATCCAGCAGGGGCTCCCGCAGGTCTTCGGAAACACCGGCGGCTGCTCCGGAGGGCGCATCCGGCAGGGCAGCAAATGCGTCTGCCCCGCGGGCCAGACCTTCACGGGTGCGGCCTGCGTGGCGAATGCGCCGGCGCCCCGGGTCCCACCCCCGATAGTCAATCATGTCATGCCGGACTGTGGCCCGCGCAAGACCTGGAACGGTACGACATGCATAACCAACAACATACCCCCGCCGCCGCCGCCCCGGGTCCCGCCCCCGATAGTCAAGCAGGTAAGGCCGAATTGCGCGCCGAACCAGATCTGGAACGGCTCGGCCTGCGTGACCAGGGGACCGGACGCACCGAAGGCGCCGCCGCCGCCGCAGCCCATCGTCAAGGGTTCGGGCTGCCCCGGCGGTCTGGTAAAACTCCCGAACGGCGGTTGCGGACTGCCCAAATGCGGACCGGGACAGATCGCCACGCCGGGGGGCTGCGTAGCACTATCCGACCGCCGGCTGAAGCGTGACATCGAGCAGCTCGCAGCGCTCGCCGATGGCACCCGCGTCTACGCCTTCCGCTATCTGTGGGAGGACACTATACGCGTCGGCGTCATGGCCCAGGACCTCCTCGCGCGCGATCATACCCGCGACGCTGTCGTTACCACTGACGGCGGCTATTACGCGGTGGACTATGCGCGGCTGGGTTTGCGCATGACGACGCTGGCGGAGTGGCGGGCACGCGGAGAGGCCGCGCTGCACTGACCGCATCGAGAACTATCGGTCTCCCGCCGCTTCCGTTGCGGCGGGAGCGCCTGCCTCAGCGCTTGCGGGATAGTTTGTCACGATCCTCGGGAAACCGCTGGCGATCAGGCCTGTGAGCCAGCCCAGCGCGCCGACCGCGCTGTAGATATATGTCGTCCAGTCGAACTGCCCGGTCAGGGCGAACAGCAGGAAGCTGGAGAAACTGCTGTGCACGATGGAGCCAAGCACCAGCGCGGCGCCCAGACCCGCCATCGCCTGCCAGTTGCTCATGCGCTCAAGCACCCATGCTCCCAGCCAGGCATGGACTCCGGCGGTCATGAATCCGACCAGAGCCGCGGCGAACAGGCCCGCGAACGGCGACGCCACAACGAGCAGCGCTGCCTTCGGATCGGTGCTCAGAAGACCAAGGGCGATGCACAAGGCAACGGAGCTGAAATAGGAGAAGATGGCGCAGCAGGCCGTGGCGGTTCCGCCCGCCACCTGGCGCAGTTCGTTGCGCGGTATGCCGAGCTGCAATATGGCGCACCAGTAATAGCTGACGATCCCCGGCGTGACCGCCGCCAGCAGTATGGTCAGCGGCGCATGCGAGCTCTTCGCAGTGACGGACTGGTTGAGGCTGTCGCTGACCAGTTCCAGCAGAACCAGCGCGAAGGCGAAAATCAGCAGCAGTCGCAGCGCCGAACGCCGGGACACGCTGTGCAGCATGGCTTCCGCGAAGCCGGCTCCGTCGCCCTCGCGCTTGCGGGAAAGGGACCGGTCGAACACATAGTCCTGGATCGGCCCGACGAGCACCACGGCGAACGCCACGACGATGGTCGCGCCCATCACCCGTTCCGGCGTCAGACTGTCCCGCAGCGAAGACCAGAAGGAGCCGTCGCTTCCCAGGCTGAACACGATGCTGCCCAGCGCCGCGGCCAGGGTCACATACCATCGCCGCGTGATCTCCTGGTCAGTGAGTGGTGTCTGCCGCGTCAGCGGCACGGGCGGCGGCTCGCCCGCGACCGGCTGCGAATACGCCAGCCAGCGGTGCGGGTTGAGCAGGACGCGGTAGGTCTCGATCTCCTCCCTGAAGCGGGTCCGCATCAACAATGCCACCGCGCCCGACAGCACCGCCTGCCCCGCGAGCCCCAGCGCGGCGCCCGCCGCCGCGTCGCGAGCGAACAGCAGCCAGTCGTTATGACCCGAATGGATGTCCGCGAGAATGCCGGCGATGAGACCGAGCAGCGCGGAAATGCGCCACTTCATCGTGCCGGTGACAATGATGGCGACCACCAGCAGCGCGCCCAGAAGCACGTGCCCGAATACGAAGAACTCGGCCCACGCTGCAACCCTGTCGGTATCCATCCCGCCCTCCCAGAGCCAGCCGCAGTCTAGCGCAATTCCGCGTCCGGCCGGATTCCCTGGAACCGGGACGTCCCCTGGACGGCAAATCCTTGGAAGGCACGGAAAAAATTCCACCCCTGGGCTCCGGGCCCGGCGGGGAGTTGTCTTGTCAGCAGGCCGAAAACCGTACAAATCTGGCCCATGGGGGAACTTCTGCAGAGCCTTCTCGGCATGGTTGCCATCCCGGCCATCGCCTGGGGGCTTTCGGAGGACCGGCGCGCCCTCGGGCTGCTGCCGCTCGCGCGCCTCGTCGCGGTGGGCCTTGCCCTGCAGGCCGGCATCGCCGCCCTGCTGCTCGGCCTGCCGCAGTCCCGCATTGTCTTCGACGCGCTCGGCACGGCGGTGCGCGCCGTGCAGACGGCGACCCTGGAAGGCATGCAGTTCGTCTTTGGCTATCTCGCCGGCGCGCCCTCTCCTTTCACCGCGACAGACCCCAAGCACGGCTTCATCCTCGCCTTCCAGGCGCTGCCGCTCATCCTGCTCATGAGCGTGCTGTCGAGGCTCCTCTATCACTGGGGCATCCTGCAGCGCGTGGTCGCCGCCTTCGCCTGGGCGCTGCGGCGCTCCTTCGGCATCGGCGGCGCGCTCGGCACCGCAACCGCCGCCAACATCTTCGTCGGCATGGTCGAGGCGCCGCTGCTGATCCGCCCCTACCTCGCCCGCATGAGCCGTTCGGCCCTGTTCGCCACCATGACCACCGGCATGGCCACCATCGCCGGTACGGTGATGGCGCTCTACGCCACCCTGCTGGAGCCCGTGCTGCCGGGCGCCGCCGGACATATCCTCGCGGCGTCCGTGATGAGCGCGCCCGCGGCGCTGATGATCGCGAGGCTGATGGTCCCCCCGGATGGGGACGAACCGGAGGAGGAGGAGGGGCAGGACCCTGCCGGCCTGGAACAGGACCGGGGCACGGCCAACTTCATGGACGCCATCGCCCAGGGCATGATCGACGGCCTGCGCCTGCTCGCCTATGTCACCGCCATGCTGGTGATCATGGTCTCGCTGGTGGCATTGACCAACGCCATCCTTGCCGGGCTCGGCGGCTTCGCTGGCGTCAGGGTCACCGTGCAGCAGATCTTCGGCTGGCTGTTCGCGCCCGTCACCTGGCTCATGGGTATCCCCTGGAGCGAGGCGGGCACCGCGGGCGCCCTGTTCGGCATCAAGACCGTCCTCAACGAGCTCATCGCCTATGTGGAACTGGGCCAGGTCGGCGCGGAGGCATTGTCCCCCCGCAGCCGCCTGATCCTGACCTATGCGCTCTGTGGCTTCGCCAACTTCGGCTCGCTCGGCATCATGATCGGCGGCCTCGTCGCCCTGGCCCCCTCCCGCCGCCGGGACATCGTCTCGCTGGGACCGCGCACCATCGTCTCCGGCACGCTGGCGACCATGCTCACCGGCGCCGTCGTCGGCGCCATGACACCCGCCTGAGCCCTGGCAAAGACCATGGGGGGTGACACCCAGCCATGGCCTTTCCGGATTCAATACGCCGGGAGCTTCAACCCTTCGGCTGCGGCACGACGCGCAGATAGGGCTTCAGCGTCTTCCAGCCTTCCGGATACTGCTTCTTGGCGTCTTCGTCGGAGACCGCGGGGACGATGATCACGTCTTCGCCCGATGTCCAGTTCGCCGGGGTCGCCACCTTGTGCCTGGCTGTGAGTTGCAGGGAGTCGATCACCCGCAGCACCTCGTCGAAGTTGCGCCCCGTGCTCATCGGATAGACCAGGATCAGCTTGATGACCTTGTCCGGACCTATGACGAACACGTTGCGGACGGTCTGGTTGTCCACCGCCGTGCGGCCCTCGCAGCTTTCACCCGCCTCCGCCGGCAGCATGCCGTAGAGCTTGGATATCTTCAGGTCCGTGTCGCCGATCATGGGATAGTTCGGCGCGGTCCCCTGGGTTTCCTCGATGTCCTTCGCCCATTTGGAGTGGTTGTCCACCGGATCGACGCTGAGGCCGATGATCTTGACGTTGCGCTTGTCGAACTCCGGCTTGATGCGCGCCATGTAGCCGAGCTCGGTGGTGCAGACCGGGGTGAAGTCCTTCGGATGCGAGAACAGCACGCCCCAGGAATCGCCCAGCCACTCGTGGAACCTGATCTTGCCCTGGGTGGTGTTGGCTTCGAAGTCCGGTGCTTTATCGCCCAGCTTGAGCGTCATCTGTAACCTCCAATTGAATACGCTGGCCTGCCGGTCGCGCGCCCGTCTCGACACCGCGCGCCGGCCCTTGCCTGCCAACTAGTCCGTGACAGGCCGTCAGTCAACGGCTTTAGAAATTATTTCCAGGAATCATGCGCAAACGAGAGGATTCGGGCAATTTGATTTTTTAATATGTGGATTCGGTAGTTGAAAAATCCAGTTTCACACGAAAGCGATCGCCCGCCTCAATCGTATTCCCGCTCGTCCGCGATGACCTTGCCGTCATTGGGCAGCGCGCCCGGAGCCACGGCCCGCACCGTGCCTTTCAGCTTGGTGACGGCCTGAAGTGTTTCCGCCATGCGGTCGCAGATCCCATCCGTGCCGGCGCACTCCGCCATGAGCGTCATTACGTCCTGCGCGTCTTCGCGCGTCACCACCAGCCGCAGGCGGCCCGCCTCGGGATGCCTCCGCGCGATCTCCGCGATCATTTCCGGACGCACGAACATGGCCTTGACCTTAGTCGCCTGGTCGGCGCGGCCCATCCAGCCCTTGATGCGCGTTCCCGTCCGCCCGCAGGGCGACTGGCCGGCCATCACCGCGGAGAGATCGCCCGTCGCCAGGCGGATCATCGGATAGTCGGGATTGAGCACGGTGACCACCACCTCGCCCACCTCCCCGTCCGGCACCGGGTCCCCCGTGCCCGGCCGCACGATCTCCAGGATCACGCCCTCGTCCACGATCATGCCTTCGCGCGCGTCGGATTCGTAGGCGACCAGTCCCACCTCGCCGATGGCATAGCATTGCAGGCAGGTGACGCCCCGGTCCGCGTATTCCTGGCGCAGCGCCGGGAACAGCGCGCCGCCCGAGACCAGCGCCCGCTTCAGCGAGCTCATGTCCTTGCCGAGATCCCTGCCCGTGTCGAGCAGCGTCCTGAGATAGTCGGGCGTTCCGGTGAAACCGGAGGGACGGCACTGCGCGATGGCGGCGACCTGCGCCTCGGTG
This sequence comes from Hyphomicrobiales bacterium, assembly GCA_050248375.1. Classification (GTDB taxonomy): domain Bacteria; phylum Pseudomonadota; class Alphaproteobacteria; order Rhizobiales; family Methyloligellaceae; genus JAYZVT01. Next base: position 8,077 of record JBFWSL010000044.1, read on the forward strand.
TTGCCGATGCCCGCGGGAATCACGGCGCAACCCATGGCGCGCGCGCCGGCCTCCATGATGAAGGCGCCGGGGGAAAGATGATAGGCGAAGGCGTTGTGCACCACGTCGCCCTGCCGGAAGCCCGCGGCATGGAAGGCCCTCGCCGTGCGCCAGAAATCCTCCGCGCTCCCTTCCGGCTCGAATATCGGCCCCGGCGACATCAGGATGCGGCCATAATCCCCTGCCTTGCGGGTGGCGAAGCCGCCGAATGGAGGATCCGCCGCCTGCAACGCCGGCAGATCCGACTTGCGCAGCACGGGCAACGCGGCCAGCGCCTCGCGCGACATCACGCTCGCCGGCTTCACGCCCTCGAGCCGTTCGGCCCAGGCCGGCGCAGCCTTGCGCGCCCGCTTCAGCAATGCCACCAGCTCCGCGAACTGCGCCTTCTCGCGCACCTTGCGGCTGCGCCGCTCAAGCTTGTCGTAAGGCTTGCTCATGTGAGAAACGCCGCGAAAGGAGGATCAGGCCAGCCAGCGCTTGCGCCGCTTGTAATGCTTGACTTCGCGGAACGACCTGCGGTCCCCGCCCGAGATGCCGAGATAGAATTCCTTCACGTCCTCGTTCTCCCTGAGCGACCTGGCGTCACCGTCGAGCACCACGCGCCCGTTCTCCAGGATATAGCCGTAGCCCGCATAGCGCAGCGCGATGTTGGTGTTCTGCTCCGCCAGCAGCACGCTCACGCCGCGTTCGGAATTCAGCCGCTTGACGATCTCGAAGATTTCCTCGACGAGCTGCGGCGCCAGTCCCATGGACGGCTCGTCCAGCAGGATCATCTTGGGCCGCGACATCAGCGCCCGGCCTATCGCGGTCATCTGCTGCTCGCCGCCCGAGATATAGCCGGCCAGCGAGGTCCGCCGCTCCCGCAGGCGGGGGAAGTAGTTGTAGACGACTTCCATGTCCTCGTTGATCGAGCGCCACGCGTTGCCCCGCGTATAGGCGCCCGTCAGCAGGTTCTCTTCCACTGTCAGATGGGGAAAGCAGTGACGCCCCTCCATCACCTGGATACAGCCCCGCGTCACCAGCTCGTTCGGCGACAGCGCATGCACCCTGTCGCCTTCGAAGGTGATCTCGCCCTTCGTTACCTCGCCGCGCTCGGCGTGCAGCAGGTTGGAGATGGCCTTGAGCGTGGTGGTCTTGCCCGCCCCGTTGGCGCCCAGCAGCGCCACGATGCCGCCCTTCGGGACCTCCAGCGATACCCCCTTCAACACCAGGATCACGTGATTGTAGATCACCTCGATGTTGTTGACAGTGAGAATGGGCGGCGGCGTTTCCGCCGCCGCCCCCTTCCGGCTCCTTGTCTTCCGAGCCGTGTCCGCCATTACTTGCACTCGCGCGGCGTGATGTTGTTCTCCTTGGCGAAGGCCTCGGAGTCCTCCTTGATCAGCGCGTCCACCACCTCGCGGTCCGGCTCGTAGTATTTGGAAACGATCTTCCACTGCTTGCCGTCCCACTGCTGGATCGCCGAGAGACCTGGACCCTCGTGGTTGGCGCAGGTGATCTTCACCGGATAGATCAGGCCGCCCGCGCCAAGCTCCTTCAGCCGGTCTTCGGTGATGTCGAGGGCTTCGTAGCCATCGCGCACCTGGGTCCCCGTGGGCTCCTTGGTGTTGTGGATCTTCATGGCGTTGCGGATCGCCTCGGAGGCGAAGATCGCCGCCACGACACCGCGGTTGTAGAGCACCTCGCCGACACGCTCCTTGAAGGACGGGTCGGTCGCCTTGCCCGCGTCATAGACATACTTGATGATGTCCTTGTGCAGCGGGAAGCCGGCGCCCGGCTCGTGGAAGGCGCCGGACAGGTATCCCTTCGCGCCGTCGCCGGCGGGAGCCACGTCGTTCTCCGAACCCGACCACCACACGCCGATGAACCGGTCCATGGGATAGCGGATGGACGCGGCTTCCTTGATCGCCACCTGGTTCATCACGCCCCAGCCCCACATGATGACCCAGTCCGGCCGCTCCTTGCGGATCTGCAGCCACGTGGCCTTCTGCTCCTGGCCGGGATGGTCGACGGCGAGGCCCTTGTATTCGAAGCCGTGCTTCTCGGCGAGCTTCTCCAGAGTACGGATCGGCTCCTTGCCATACGCGGAGTTGTGATAGACGAGGTAGAGCTTCTTGCCCTTCAGCTTGTCCATCCCGCCTTCCTTGTCGCCGATGTATTTGACGATCACCGAGGCGCCGCTCCAGTAGGTCGCGGGGAAGTTGAAGATCCACGGAAACACCTTGCCGTTGGCGGCCGACGTGCGGCCATAGCCCATCGAGTGCACCGGAATCTTGTCTTCCGAGGCCTTGGGAATGAGCTGATAGGTGATGCCGGTGGACAGCGGCTGGTACAGCAGCGCGCCGCTGCCCTCGCCCTTGGTCTTCTCGTAGCACTCCACGCCCTGCTTGGTGTTGTAGGCCGTCTCGCAGGGCACGACCTTGATCTTGACGCCCTCTATGCCGCCGTCGCGCTCGTTCAGCAGCGTCAGATAGTCCGTCCAGCCGTTGGCGAAGGGAATGCCGTTCGGCGCATAGGGGCCGGTACGGTAGTCCATGGACGGTATGGTCAGCTCATAGGCCGGCGCCGTCGTGGCGGCCAGCGGCAGAGCCACCGTCGCGGCCGCGAGGACCGCCGTCAGTCTACTCAACCTCATCGGTACTTCCTCCCTGTTTGCGGCATCCGCTTTCCGGGACGCCTTGACGACAAGTCTATCAACTCCCGTCCCGGCCTCAATTGTTCACTTCAGGGCCGGGTTGCTTGGGTTCACTAATGCGGAAATGGCCAAAGTCTCAGCTTTTCCTTCGCGATCTGCCACAGCCTCGCCAATCCATTGGGCTCCACGATCAGGAAAAACACGATCAGCACGCCCATGGTCATGATTTCCATGTGCTTGGCGAACACCGCCGTCAGCCCGAAGCCGTCCACCAGCGTGTTCTTGAGCAGGATCGGCATCAGGATCATGAAACCCGCACCGAGGAAGGATCCCAGGATCGACCCCAGCCCTCCGATGATGATCATGAACAGAACCAGGAAGGACTCGTTGATGCCGAAGGTCTCCCCCGATTCCGCCGCCCCCAGCCAGTTGGCGAACACCATCGCCCCGGCCACGCCGACGAAGAAGGACGACACCGCGAAGGCCGACAGCTTGGCCCGGAACGGCCGCACGCCGATCAACTCCGCCGCGATGTCCTGGTCCCGCACCGCCATCCACATCCGCCCGATGCGGCCACGGATGATGTTCTTGGCGACCAGCGCGAAGACGACGACGACGCTCAGGACGAACAGGTATTTCACCGCCGGCTCGGCCTTCTGCGTGGTCACGAGAAAGCCGAAGGAATGTCCCGCCGTCACCGTGATCTGGCCGGTGGCGTTGTAGTTGTAGAACCAGCCGACCTTGTAGAAGAGCCATACGAGAAAGAACTGCGCGGCCAGCGTCGCCACCGCCACGTAGAACCCCTTGATGCGTAGCGACGGCAGGCCGAACAGCAGGCCGACCAGCGCGGTCACCGTGCCCGAGGTCAGCAGGACGAAGATCATGTCCAGCCCGGGGAACGCGGTCATCATCTTGTAGGCCGTGTAGGCGCCCACGGCGAGGAAGCCGCCCGTGCCCAGCGAAAGCTGGCCGCAATACCCGGTGAGGATATTGAGGCCGAGCGCCGCCAGCGAGTAGATCAGGAACGGCAGCATCACCGCGTTCAGCCAGTAGTCCTCGATCACCAGCGGCACCGCGATATAGGCCACCAGCAGCACGGCTATGATGAAATAGCGGTCCTGCGGTATCGGGAACACCGCCTGGTCGGCGCCGTAGCTGGTCTTGAATAGTCCCGCTTCCCTGTAGAGCATCCGCCCTCTCCCCCGTCCGCCTAGATCCGCTCGATGATCTTCTCGCCGAACAGCCCCTGCGGCCGGAACAGCAGGAACACCAGCGCCAGCATGTAGGCGAACCAGTTTTCAGTGGCCGTGAACACGCCGGGATCGACATCTATGAAGCGTCCGAACAGGGCGACGATGACCTCGCCGCCGTAGACCTCCGCCAGCTTCTCGCCCACGCCTATGATCAGCCCTCCGACGATGGCGCCGGGAATGGACTCGAAGCCGCCGAGGATAAGGACGGGAAGCGCCTTCAGCGCGATCAGCGATAGCGAGAACTGGATGCCGGACTTGGAACCCCACATGACCCCGGCGACCAGCGCGACGATGCCCGCAACCGACCAGACGATGATCCAGATGGTGCGCAGCGAAATGCCGACCGAAAGCGCGGCCTGGTGGTCGTCCGCCACCGCCCTGAGCGCGCGCCCGATGCGTGTCTTCTGGAAGAACACCGCCAGCACCGCCACCAGGATGCCCGCGGTCAGCGCCGCGACCAGCTCGATCTTCTCCACATACAGGCCCCAGTTGTCGAGCATCCAGTCGCTCGCGCCCTGCGGCAGCCCGATGTCGAGCACCTTGACGTCCGAGCCCCACAGGATGTCGCCGAGGCCCTCGAGCACATAGGCCAGACCCAGCGTCGACATGAACAGGATGATGTGTTCCTGATTCACCAGATGGCGCAGGATCAGCTTCTCGATCGCCATCGCCAGCAGGACCATGATGCCGATGGTCGCGATGATCGCCAGCCAGACCGGCATCGCCAGCGCGTTATTGGTGATGTGGGTGACAGGAATGGTTCCGGTCATCAGACCGACCAGCGTGAGGCCGGCGAACAGCGCCATCACCCCTTGCGCGAAGTTGAACACGCCCGACGCCTTGAAGATCAGCACGAAGCCGAGCGCCACCAGCGCGTACATGACGCCGGCCAGCAGCCCGCTGATCACGGTCTCGATGAAGAACAGCATGCAGACCCCTCCCTAGGTCACGCACTCCCGGCGTTTATTCGATCAGTGAGCCACTCCCAGATAGGCATCGATGACTTTCTGGTTCTTCTGCACCTCCGCCGGCGAGCCGTCGGCGATCAGCGAGCCGTAGTCCAGAACCACCACCCGGTCGGACAGGTCCATCACCACGCCCATGTCGTGCTCGATGAGCGCGATGGTGGTGCCGAACTGCTCGTTCACGTCGATGATGAAGCGGGACATGTCCTCCTTTTCCTCGAGGTTCATGCCCGCCATCGGCTCGTCCAGCAGCAGCAGGTCCGGCTCCATGGCCAGCGCCCGCCCCAGTTCGACCCGCTTCTGCAGACCGTAGGGCAGCCGCCCGACCGGGGTACGCCGGATATGCTCGATCTCCAGGAAATCGATGATCTGCTCCACATGCTCGCGATGCTTCAGCTCCTCGTCCCTCGCCGGTCCGTAATAGAGGATCTGCCACCAGATCGGCTTGCTCATCTTCAGCGAGCGGCCGGTCATGATGTTGTCCAGCGTGGACATGCCGCGGAAAAGCGCCACGTTCTGGAAGGTGCGGGCGATCCCCTGCGCCGCCGCCTCATGGGGCCGCATCTGGCTGCGCCGCCTGCCCTTGTAGGTGATCGTCCCCTTCTGCGGGTGGTAGAAGCCGTTGATGACGTTGAGCATCGACGTCTTGCCAGCCCCGTTGGGGCCGATGATGGCGCGGATTTCGCCCTTGGCGATGTCGAAGCTGACGTCGCGGATCGCCTGCACGCCGCCGAAGGACAGCGACACGTTCTCCACCGACAGCAGGACGTCGCGCGCGGGCGCGGGCGTCTTGTTCTGCGCCGTTCCCCTGGGCTTGGGCTTCGGCTTCGCCAGGGCCCTGCTGCTCATTCAGCGGCCTCCTTCTGCGGCACGGCCGCGGCCGGCGTCATGTCCTCGATCCTGACATCGCCACGGATCTTTCCCTTGCGGCCGTCCTCGAAGGTCACCTCCGTCTCGATGCGGCAGCGCCTGGAACCGTCGTAGAGCGCCTTGATCAGCGGCCCGTAGCGGTCGGCTATGAAGCCCCGGCGCACCTTCTGCGTGCGCGTCAGTTCGCCATCGTCGGCGTCCAGCTCCTTGTGCAGGATCAGGAAGCGGCGGATCTGTGATCCCGCCAGCGTCGGCTCCGCCGCCAGGCTGCGGTTCACCGCCTCCACGTCCTTGCGGATCATCTCGTACACCTGGGGATGACCAGCCAGCTCCTGGTAGCTGGCATAGACCACGTTGTTGCGCTCCGCCCAGTTGCCCACCGCCGTCAGGTCGATGTTGATCATCACCGCGCAATAGGCACGGCCATCGCCGAAGGCCACCGCCTCGCGAATGTTCGGGAAGAATTTCAGCTTGTTTTCGATGTACTTCGGCGCGAACAGCGTGCCGTCCTTCAGCTTGCCCACGTCCCTGGCCCGGTCGATGATCTTCAGATGGCCGCGCGCATCGAAGAAGCCCGCGTCGCCGGTCTTCACGAAACCGTCGCGCGTCATCGCCTCCGCCGTCTTCTTGTCGTCCTTGAAGTAGGAGACGAACATGCCCGGCGAGCGGAACAGCACCTCGCCGTTCTCGGCGATCCTGATCTCGACGTTCGGCATGGCTGGCCCCACCGTCTCGGCCCAGATCTCCCCGTCCGCCTGCGCCGTGACGTAGAGGAACGCCTCCGTCTGCCCGTAGAGCTGCTTCAGGTTCATGCCGAGCGAACGGTAGAAGGAGAACAGGTCCGGCCCGATGGCCTCGCCCGCCGTGTAGGCGACACGGATCTGGGAGAAGCCGAGCACATTCTTCAGCGGCCCGTAGATCAGCAGGTTGCCGATCGCGTAAAGCAGCCGCCCGCCCGGGGACACGCTTTCGCCGTTCAGGATTTTCTCGCCATATTTCCGCGCCACGCCGATGAAGTAGTGGAACAGCTTCTGCTTGAAGCCGCTCGCGTCTTCCATGCGGATCATCACCCGCGTCAGCAGTGACTCGAAAACCCGCGGCGGCGCGAAATAGAAGGTCGGCCCGATCTCCCGCAGATCCTGCGGCGTCGTCTCCCGGCTTTCCGGGCAGGCAAGGCAGAAGCCCGCCACCATGCCTTGAGCGAAATTGAGGTAGTGATCTCCCACCCACGCGATGGGCAGGTAGGCCAGCGCCTCGTCCATCTCGTCCAGATGGTCGAAGGCGACGGTGTCGGCGGCCGCGGCAATGCAGCGTTCGCCCGAAAGCATCACGCCCTTCGACCGCCCGGTGGTGCCCGACGTGTAGAGGATGACGGAGATGTCCGATCCCTTGCCCTTGCGGATGCCCTCGCGCCACGCCTCCGCCGCATGCCTGTCCGTTTCGAGGATGTCCCGCCCCAGTTGCTGCACCTGCTTGTAGCTGTGCAGCCGGGAGTGGTCGTATTTCTCCAGCCCCCTGGGCTCCTCATAGACGATGTTCCGGATGCCGCCGGACTTCGCGGGCAGGCCGAGCACCTTGTCGACCTGCTCCTGGTCCTGCGCCATGACGAACTTCACTTCGGCATGCTTCAGCACATAGGCCAGTTCGTCCGGCACCGAGTCCTCGTAGACAGGCACCGGCACCGCGCCGAGCGACTGCGCGGCGAGGAACGTCCAGTAGAGCCGGGGCTTGTTGGCGCCGATGATGGCGATGCTTTCGCCACGCTTCAGGCCGAGAGCCTTCAGGCCCAGCGCAAGCGCCATGATCTCGTCGCAGGTCTGCGACCAGGTCCAGGTTTGCCAGATTCCCAGGTCCTTGTGGCGAAACGCCGGACGACCGGAAAACTGCTCCGCATTCCGCAACAGAAGCTTCGGGAACGTATCGAACCCGACCACACCCTTGGACGCGGTGTCGGCCATCCACTCCCCCAGACGTGCTGGTCGCTGCAATCCGGAGCGTCACCTGGGACGCATTCCTCCGGAAGGCAGCATGCTGAAAAATCCCCGGGGCATGTTAAGTCGGTCCGGGGCCCCAAGTAAATCTCGAAGCTGTAGTGACGAAAACTATCACGCCGCATGACGGCGCTTGCCTTCCGCTCCGCGAAACGCGGACATGAGATGTTCCCGTCGCGCCCGCGCGCTCGCCACATTGGCCTGCTTCACCGGTCCGAAGCCGCGCATGGCTTCGGCCAGACTCGCGATTTCCACGGCCGTGGCGTGATTGTCCGCGGTGAGCCCGGCGGCGATTTCATCCAGATCCGCCTCGTAGTCGGCGACGAGTTGCCGCTCCAGCCGCCTCTCCGCGCCATAGCCGAAGGGGTCGAGCGCGGTTCCCCGCAGCCTCCTGAATTTCGCCAGCAGGCCGAACACCGGCAGCATCCACGCGCCGAAACGGCGCTTGCGCGGCCGGCCCGTGGCCGGATCCGTGCCGCCGAGGAAAGGCGGCGCCAGGTGAAATTCGAGGCGGTAGCTGCCCGCGAAGGTTTTGGCGAGCTGCTGCCTGAACGATCCCTCGGTGAACAGCCGGGCGACCTCGTACTCGTCCTTGTACGCCATCAGCTTGAACAACCCCCGCGCCACGGCTTCCGTCAGCGCGGCCTCGCCGGGGACCCGCCCGGTCTCGGCCGCCCTGATCGCCTCCACCCGCGTCCGGTAGCGCCGCGCATAGGCGGCATCCTGATAGGCGGAAAGAAATTCCTCCCGCCGCGCAACGACTTCGTCCAGAGACGAGGACACCCGCTCCTCGTCGGCGGGCGCGTCGCGCGAGCCGACCTCGACCGCGATCGCCTCCGGATCGTGCGCCGACAGGCGGCCCCACTGGAAGGCGGCGATGTTGCGCTCCACCTGCACGCGGTTGAGCCGGATGGCTTCCAGTATCGGCTCCAGCGCCAGCGGAATCAGCCCGAGCTGCCATGCATAGCCGAGCATGTACATGTTGGCCGCGATGCTGTCGCCGGCAAGCACGCTTGCCGTCCGCGTCGCCTCCACGAAATGGGTCGCCTCCGCTCCCGCGCGCGCTTGCAAGGCCAGCCGCATCTGTTCCGCCGGCAGCTCCGCGTCCGGATTGCGGGTGAAATCCCCGGTCATCATCTCATGCGCGTTGACCACCAGCGTGGTCACGCCCGGGCGCACCACGCCGAGAATCTTGTCCGACGCCGTCACCACGAGGTCGCAGCCCAGCACCAGGTCGGCGCCGGCCGCGGAGGCCCGGATCGCATTGATCTGATCGGGCTTCTCCGCGATGCGCAGATGCACGGCTACCGCCCCCCCTTTCTGGGCGAGGCCCGACATGTCGATGACGCCGGCTCCCTGTCCTTCCAGGTGGGCCGCCATGCCCAGCAGCGCGCCGATGGTCACCACGCCCGTGCCGCCGACGCCGGTGATGACGATGGAGCGCGGCCG
>JBFWSL010000045.1:0-17267 GCA_050248375.1 Hyphomicrobiales bacterium
CCAACGGGGGTGAGCGACTAGCAGGCGGCGGCCCTGATGCTGCAGGGCATGACCGCTCGTTACCTGCTGCGCAAGACCTACAAGGTGAAGGTCGGCACGGTGATGCTGTTCCATGCCGCGGCCGGCGGGGTCGGCCTGATCGCCTGCCAGTGGGCCAAGCATCTGGGCGCCACCGTTATCGGCACCGCGGGCTCCAGGGAGAAGTGCGACCTGGCGAAAAAGCACGGCTGCAAGCACGTCATCAACTACCGGGAAGAGGACTTCGTCGAGCGGGTCAAGGAGATCACCAAGGGCAAGGGTGTGGACGTGGTTTACGATTCCGTCGGCAAGGACACCTGGCCGACATCGCTCGACTGCCTGAAGCCGCGCGGCCTCCTGGTTTCGTTCGGCCAGTCCTCGGGTGCCATCGCGCCGGTCAATCTCGGCATCCTTGCCCAGAAGGGTTCGCTCTACCTGACCCGGCCCACCTTGCAGACCCATATCGCCTCACGCGAGGATCTTGAGGAAACTGCGAAGGACCTGTTCAAGGTGGTGGACAAGGGCATCGTGAAACTGCGCGTCAACCAGACCTTTCCGCTGAGCGAGGCAGTCGCGGCGCACCGCGCCCTGGAAGGCCGGCAGACGACGGGTTCGACGGTGCTGATTCCCTGACAATGGCGGAACCGGCGCGGCCGGCCCGCCGCGCCGGTCTGCATTCCTCGCGACAAGATCACCGGGACCTGCTCCATATGACCTCACAGCCCATCGAACTTCACTATTGGCCGACACCCAACGGGCACAAGATCACCATCATGCTCGAGGAGTGCGGGCTGCCCTACGAAGTGAAGTTCGTGAACATCGGCAAGGGCGACCAGTTCAAGCCGGAGTTCCTCGCGATCTCGCCGAACAACCGCATGCCGGCGATCGTCGATCCCGGCGGGCCCGGCGGCAAGCCGGTCTCGGTGTTCGAGTCGGGAGCGATCCTCCAGTATCTCGGCCGCAAGACCGGAAAGTTCTATCCCTCGGAGGAGCGCGCGCGGATACAGGTGGAGGAATGGCTGTTCTGGCAGATGGGCGGTCTTGGCCCCATGGCCGGCCAGGCGCACCATTTCCGTGACTACGCTCCGGAGAAGATCCAGTACGGCATCGACCGCTACACGAACGAGGTCAACCGGCTCTACGGCGTCATGAACCGCCGGCTCGACGGACGCGATTATCTCGCGGGCGACTACTCCATTGCCGACATGGCTTCATATCCATGGGTGCGCCTCTACAAGCGGCAGGGCCAGGACCTGGCCGACTTCCCGAATCTGGAGGCCTGGTTCAAGCGCATCCATGACAGGCCGGCGGTGGCCCGTGGAATCGTCGTTGGCAAGGAAGAACGGGAAAAGTTCAACCTCGCCCAGGACAGGGAAGCCCAGGCCATGCTCTTCGGCCAGCGGGCCCGCTGAGTCCCGGATTTTTTCGTAGATCGTTTCCCGTGGTTAGCGGAGCCTGACCGGCGATGGTCAACGGAATCTTTCTCGCGCCCGGAATTTACGAATAGGCCCAAGAAATCCGCCACTTCGTAAACCTGCGTTACTGGCCGTTAAGATCGTGGTTACGGCCCATTAAGTCTCAAAATTTACTCGCTTTTTAATCGACGCCCGGAAAATCCCCTTCACGAGCGGCGCAACTGGTGTGGCTTGCTCGGAAGCTTTGGGGAAGCATCGGCCGCAGGTTTCACAGAATAGCCAGGGCCGCGAGCAGAAGTGGGGATGACTACAATGGGACGTATGGATCTTTCTACGGTCGAGCAGGTGGAAATTGCTGCCCAGACCGGTGCGCCGGATGCGCTTTTCGAACTGGGTCTGCTGTATTGCACCGGCCGTGACGTGACGCAGGACCTGGTGACTGCGCACAAGTGGTTCAACCTCGCGGCCATGCGCGGCAATCGCGCTGCGCTGGAGTATCGCCTGGAGCTGGCCCGCGAGATGACCCGTGAGCAGGTCGCGGAGGCTCAGCGCGAAGCCCGCGACTGGCTGACGCGGCACTAGCGCCCGGACCCCAGCACGGTCCACGGCGTCCGCCTTCGGGCAGGCGCGCGCCGGCTACCGGGGCGAGAGCTTCAGTTCGACGCGCCTGGCGCCGGAATCTTCCGGATCGATTGTGATATCGAAGCCGAGCCTCTCGCACATGTCGAGCATGGTGCGGTTTCCCTGGAGGACGCTTCCATCGAGGGTCTTCAGGCCCTCCGCACGGGCATAGTCGATGAGCTGGCGCATCAGCGCCCAGCCGATGCCGCGGCCCTTGAAGTCGCTCCGGACGAGCACGGCGTATTCGGCGCGCTCGTAGTCCGGGTCGGCGATCAGCCGCGCGACGCCGAGGAGTTCGCCGGCGGCGGACAGGGCGATGAAGGCCATTTCACGGGCGTAATCGATCTGCGTCAGCCGCGCCAGGAAGCGGTGCGAGAGCTGCTTGGCCGGCGCGAAGAACCTCAGCCTGAGATCCTCCGCCAGGGTATGGTCGAGGAAGGCCGCGTAAAGCCGCTCGTCCTCGGGCCGGATAGGCCGGATTTCTATCTGTTCGAGCCCCTCGATCTCGACGGCTTTCCGCCATTGAGCGGGGTAGGGGCGGATCGCCAGGGGAACGCGTGGGTGCGTCACCGGGTCGGCGACGGAGACGCGCGCGTCGAGAGCGATGACGCCCTCGGCGTCGCACAGCAGGGGATTGATGTCGAGCTCGCGCAGCGACGGCTGGCTCGCGGCGAGGTCGGCGACGGCGATCAGGCTGTCGATCAGTGCGTCCATGTTCGCCGCCGCGCGGTCGCGGTAGCCGGCCAGCAGCCTGGAGATGCGCGTATCGGCGATCAGGTCCCGGGCGAGCAGCCGGTCGAGCGGGGGCAGGGCCATGGCGGTATCGGCCACCACTTCCACCGATGTTCCCCCCGCGCCGAACATGACCACCGGGCCGAAGGTCGGATCGACCGATATGCCGAGCAGCAGTTCATGGGCCTGCTTGCGGCGGATCATCGGTTGTACGGTGAAACCGCGCACTTTCGCCGAAGGCATCGTGTCGTGCACCCGGTCCAGGATCTCCTGCGCCGCGGTTCGCGCCTTGTCCGCGCTGTCGAGGTTCAGGCGCACGCCGCCTATGTCGGACTTGTGAGTGATGTCGTCGGAAAGCACCTTCACCACGCAGGCATCGTGCTTTCCGAGAATTTCCAGCGCCTGCGCATGGACTTCCCCGGGCGTTGCCGCCTCCGTCGTCGGAACCACCGGGACGCCATAGGCGGCCAGCACCGCCTTTGCCTCTGTCTCGGACAGAATGCTGCGTCCGGCCCTGAGGGCGTCCTCCATGACGGCCTGCGCGGCGCCCGGATCGTGCGACGCCGGGCCCTGGCCGAGCGGTGGCGTGCGGGTGAGCTGCTGCTGTGCCCGTGAGTAACGGGCGAGCTGCATGTAGCCGCGCACCGCTGATCCGGGCGTCTCGAAAGTCGGTATTCCCTTGCTGGCGAAAAGCTCCCTCGAAGACAGGGCCGATTCCTCGCCCAGCCAGTTGGTCAGCACCGGCTTGACCGCACGCCCGGCACGCTTGCGCCTGTCCACGACGCCTGTGATGGCGCGCGCCACCTCCAGGCTGGACACTACCGCCGTCGGACAGTTCAGGGCGATGATCGCGTCCGAGCCGTCGTCTTCGAGCAGCGTCTCCAGCGCAGCGGCGTACCGGTCCGCGTCGGCGTCGCCGATGATGTCCACAGGGTTGCCCTTGGACCAGTTGGAGGGGAGCCGCTCGTTCAATGCGGCGATGGCGGGTTCGGAAATCGTGGCGAGATGGCCTCCCAGATCTTCCAGGCGGTCCGTGGCAAGCACGCCTGCGCCGCCTCCATTGGTCAGGATGGCAACCCTCTCGTGGCTGATCGGGGACAGCTTGCTCAGGACTTCCAGTCCCTCGAACAGCTCGATCAGGTCGAACACCCTCAGTACGCCCGCGCGCTGGAAGGCGGCGTCATAGGCTGCGTCCGCGCCGGCCAGGGCGCCCGTATGCGATGCGGCGGCGCGGGCGCCTGCGCTGCGCCGTCCCGCCTTGATGGCAATGACCGGCTTGGCGCGGGAGGCGCGGCGTGCGGCGGAGAGGAACTTGGGCGCGTGAGTGATGGACTCGATGTAGAGCAGGATGGCCCGGCTGCGGATGTCTCCCGCGAGGTAATCCAACAGATCCCCGAAATCCACGTCGGCCATGTCGCCGGCCGAAACGATCTGCGAGAAACCGATGCCCCTGCTGCTGGCCCAGTCGAGCACGGCGGTAACCAGCGCGCCCGACTGCGAGACGAAGGCGATGTCGCCCTTCAAGGCGGGCCGGTGGGCGAAGCTCGCGTTGATGCCCGCATGCGGCATGATCACGCCAAGGCAGTTGGGTCCGATGAGGCGCAGGCAGGTTGGCTGCGCTGCGCTCAGCATTTGACCGGTTATGTCGTGGCCGAGCCCCGCGGTGATGACCACGGCCGCCCGGGCGCCCGCCTGGGCCGATGCCCGCACAATCCCCGGAATCGTCTGCGGGGGCGTCGCGATGACCGCGAGGTCCGGTTTGCCGGGCAGGGCGGCGGCGTCCGGATAGCAGACCGTATCGCCAATGCGGTCATATTTCGGATTGACCAGCCAGACCGGCTTTCCGGGTTCCTGCAGAAGGTTACGGGCGATGGTCGCGCCGATGGAGCCATCTCTGGGGCTGGCGCCGATCAGGGCCACTGACTCGGGGTCGAATATTCCCCCAAGATTTCTGATGGTCATGAGGGCCGCATCTCTGGTGTGCTTGCCGGGAGAGGAACTATTCGGAACTCGAGCCGCAGCCCCGGAACAGGGACGTCACGCAACGGGCGGCGTCTCCGATCCGGGAGCCCACGTTCTTGGCGGCGTGTCCGGCGCCTTTGGCGGCGCTTCCGACCTTTTCACCCGCGCCCTTGCCCACATTGCGCACTGCCCGGCTCGCTGCGCCGGGCGCCGCGCGTGCGGCTTCTACCAGGGTATCCGGCGGGCCGCTCTTCTCGTCCTCCGCGGTGGTGCCGGTTTGCGGCGTGCGCGCGAAGTTGCCTTCGCCGGAGCCCAGTTGCCCCGGGAGGTTGGGCCCGTCGTAGCGGTAGGCCTTGACCGTGCCGGGACACTTGCCCGGTTCTATATCCTTGCTGACCGCGCATGACTTGTGGTTGCCCTCTTTTGCCAGCTTGATGACGCAGTAGAGTTGCAAGGCCTGGCTGTTGTTCGAAAGGGGCGAATCCACGGAACAGATATAGGTCTGGGCGGGCTCGGAGCAACTCACGCACAGATTGGCGGGCGCGGCCACGGCGGCCGCCCAGGGCGGCAACAGCGCCAGGGCAAGGCCCGCGGCCATGGCGAAGCCCCGAATCGCCCGCTCCGGATATGGCAAGGATCTTGTGCGGATCATGTCTCAAAGTAACACAGGAAAGTGACAGAAAGTAGTACGCCAGTAAGGACTTGCCGGTTGGTCCGGAAGGAGACCCGAAGTCCTCTGCCGGGCCCGCTCCCGAACCCGCCGCGGCCCTTTTCCGGGAACTTGAACAAGCCCGGCAAGTCGGGCATACACGGCGGCGGAGAGGTGGCCGAGTGGTCGAAGGCGGCGGTTTGCTAAACCGTTATACGGTCAAAAGCCGTATCGAGGGTTCGAATCCCTTCCTCTCCGCCATCTTGCCATAGCCCGAGCCTGCATTGCCGTTCCAGATTTGGCCGAGTGGCCCGGTGGGGCGGAACTGCTACGGTGTGGCCGTTTCCGCTTCCCCGTACAGCCGTATACCGCTCAGCAGGTCGATCTTCGGGCGGTAGCCGAGATCGCTGGCCGCGGCACCAAGGTCGATTTCCTTGAGTGCATACTCCGACGGCCCTGACGGCTCGGGCAGCGCGACATCGAGGCCGGGCAGGGCCTGCCTGGCGATATCCGCGATCTGCGCCATGGTCAGCGATCTGTCGCCCGAGATGTTATAGGCCGGCTTTGGTAATCGGGGCCGGTCAAGCGTCGCGGCGATCGCGTCCACCACATCGTCGATATAGACATACTGGCAGCGCGACGCCGCGTCGTTTTCGACCTTCGCAGCCGTCCCGTCGCGCCATGACTGTACCATTGTACGGATGTTGCAGCGGGTCTTGCGGCCTGGACCATAGGCCTGGAAGACGCGCAGCGAGACGCCGTCCAGCCCCCACTGGGTTGTGTAGGCATTGACGATCGCCTCGCCGGCGACCTTGGTTGCGCCATAGGAGTTGACCGGGACCAGCGATGCATTTTCCGATACCAGATCGTCGGTATTGCGGCCGTAGACCGAGCCTGAGGACAGGAAGACCACACGCGAAACATTCGTTTGGCGCGCGGCCTCCACGACATTGATCGTCCCGTTGATATTGATGTCCAGGATCGCCCGGGGATTGTCCCTGTCCACCCGCCGGCCCGAGATGCCGCCGCAGTGGACGATCTGATCGACGCGTCCGCGCCGGCACAGGCCAAGCAGCAACTCTGCATCGCGGATGTCGCCCGCGGCGAATTCTGACATATGCGTGGATGTTGGCGGGCTCTGCAAATCTGTTCCAACGACGCGATCGCCGGCCGCCGCGAGATGCCGGGCGAGCGCTGCTCCGATGAAGCCGGCAACTCCGGTTATCAGGATCGTCCTGCCAGCCACGAATGCATTCTCCTGCTTCGGGAGTCAGTGGATGACGTAGCCGCCATCAACGATGAGGTTATGGCCCTGGATATTCGTCGCTGAGGTGGTCGCCAGGAAAGTGACGACTTCGGCGATTTCCCGCGGCTCGCAATAGCGCCCGCTGCGTAGATAGCGCAGCTTGTGTTCCTTGTATTCTGGATGCGCGGTGGTCCGCTCGACGTTGTATTCCGTCATCGTGGGGCCGGGACTCACAGTGTTGACCATGATGCCGTGGGGCGCCAGTTCGAAGGCCATGGACATGCCGAGATGCACCAGCGCCGCCTTCGACAGGCCGTAGATGGTCAGGTTCTGCTCGGCGATGCTGGCCATCTGGCTGGCGATATTGATGATCCGGCCGCCGTTTTTGCTCTTCATCAGGTTCGCGACTTCCTGGCCGAGCAGGAAAGGAGCCCTCAGGTTGACGGCGATCACCTGGTCGAAGTCGTCGGCGCTGAATTCCCCGAAAGGCTTGCGAATACGGATCGCGGCGTTATTGACCAGAATGTCGATGGTGCCGAAGCGCTTCAGGCATGCCGCTACGAGCGCCTTCATGTCCTTTTCCTCGCACAGGTCGAAGCTGCCGGCGGCAACCTGTGCGCCCGCAATATCGCGCGTCAGTTTCGCCGCGGCTTCGTCGAGAACCTGCTGCTCCTCGTTCGATGTCAGGAACACGGAGGCCCCCTTCGCCGCGAGCTGTCTCACCACCTCCGCGCCGATGCCGCGGGACGACCCGGTGACCAGCGCCACCTTTCCATTGAGATTTGCCATTTGCCGAAGTCCTGCTATCTGCCGGCCGCCGCCATATCCGGTGCGGATGCGCGAAACCAATCCAGAATCTGGTCACCCGTCCAGAAGGCAACGCCGGGTTTGCGCATATGCTCGAAGGCCTCCTCGATATACCGGATGCGCCCCGGCGTTCCACAGATATAGCCATGCAGAACGATCGTCATGATCTTGGCCGAACGTTCGGATTCCGCATAGAGCCGGTCGAAAGTATCCACGATATTGGACTTGTAGTGCTGGATCGTCTGGCGGTGGATGGCGATGACGGGCACGTCATTGAGATCGACGGTATAGGGAATTGCGAGCAGTTGGCCATGCGGGCTTTTCAGCTCGACGGGTTCGTCGTCGAACACCCAGTCACAGGCGTATTCGATGCCTGCGCGCACCAACTTGTCGACGGAGTCCTCGTTCTGTGAAATGCCGGGACTTGCCCAGCCGCGGGGCTTGCGGCCCGTATACGATTCGATCTCCGACAAGCATTGCCGGATCATGGCGAACTCGTCGGGATTCTCGTGGACGGGCTTCTGTGTTACGCCGTGGGCGAGAAACTCCCAACCATTGTTCAGGCAATAGTCGGCGATCCTGGGATAGTGCGCGCATACTGCGGAGTTGATCGAGGCGCTTGGAACGATCCCATGCGACTTGAACAGTTCTGCGATGCGCCAGAAGGCGACACGCATTCCGTATTCATGCCAGCTCCAGTTCAGGTAGTCGGGAACCGGCTGCGCGGCAGGCGGTGGAACTATCTGTCGCGGCATCGGCCTTCTGATGTCCCAGGATTCCAGGACAACGATTGGCCAGACGATGAGGCGGTTATTGCCGGACAGGCTGAGCGGCGGGCGGTCTATCGACGCCGAGTATCCGAACCGCTTGTTAAGTTCCAAGCCAGTCTCCTTCGCGTGAGCGGAATTGCCGTATTAGGGGAGGTCGAGCGGGGACGCCCGCCGGACCCAGTCCCGACGGGCGTCGCCGCGTGTCTTGATGAAAGCGTGAGTTACTTGCCCGCGCACTTCTCGATGGTGGCCATCATCGCGTCCATGTCGCCGTCTCCGACCTTCTTGCGCACGATGTCGTAGGCCGGTTTGGTCGCCTCGCGGAACTTGGCGAGTTCGGCTGCCGGAATTTCGTCATACTGCATTCCGCGCTTGATCAACTCCTTCAGCGAGGCCTCATTCTCCGTACCTGCCGCCGTGCGCTGGTCGGTGATGGTCTCGGCCATCACCTCGGAAATAATCTTTTTGTGCTCCGGCGAGAGGTTCTCGAATGTCGGCTTGTGCATGAAGAAGCCGACGTAGCTGTAGAAGTGACCGGTGTTGGAGAGATATTTCTGCACCTCGTTGAACCGGCGGGCGGCGATGTTGCCATAAGGGTTCTCCTGCCCGTCGACCACGCCCTGCTGCAGCGCCTGATGAAGTTCGGAAATGTCCAGCGGCGTCGGCACGGCGCCAACGGAGCGGAACGTGGCCAGGTTGAGGTCGCCCGGCGTCACACGGATCTTGAGGCCCTTGAAGTCCTCGAGCGTTTTGATCGGACGCCGGTTGTTCGTCACATGGCGCGGGCCGTTGGCGCCCCAGCCGAGCACCAGGATGTTCTTTTCATCGAACTTCGGGCCGAGCAGGCCGCTGAGGCCCGTGTCCATGACGCAGAAGGCCATTTTTGCATCGGCGGAGGAGAAGGGGAGGTTGGCGAGGTCCACCTGCGGGATCAGGCCGGTGAACCAGTTCGGTCCCGTCCAGAGCATTGCGATCTGACCGGCACGAAGCTGATCGACCTGCTCATATGAGCCGCCCAGCTTGTTGTTATGGAAGAGGTCGACGCGGATTTCCCCCTTGGAGCGCTCCTCGACCTTCTTCTTGAAGGCATCCATTGCCTTGCTGGCGGTATGACCTTCCGTAAACGCGCCGCTGCCGCGCAGGACCACCTGCGCGTTTGCCGGGGAGACCAGCATCGCGGCAATTCCAAGAGTGGCGAGTATTCGCGTGCATTCCTTAAACATGTGGTTCTCCTGTCTGGTCGGCGCGGGTGTTACTCGGGCGGACGTGCGACAACCTCATTGGACGACGCCCTGTTCGTGAAGTTGGCGCAGCTCTTCCGCGGACCAGCCCAACTCCGAGAGAATTTCGTCGGTGTGCTGGCTGAACAGGGGCGCCGGGATCGGCTTCGGCGGTTTGCTGCCCTTGAATTGAATCGGACGCGAGAGCGCATGGTAATTTCCGGCGGTCGGATGGACATATTGCTGCACCAGGCCCGCAGCCACGACCTGTGGATGGTCGAACATGTCTCCGATCGAGCGGACGCAGGCTGAAGGAACCTTGCCTGCCATCAGCTTTTCCCATTCGTGCGCCGGCCGCGCCTTAAGCGCCGCCCGGACCTTTGGAAGAATCTCGTCGATCTGATCCGATCTCTTCCGCATGCTGTCGAAGCGGGGATCGCTTGCGAGGTCATCCAGTCCGATAATACGGCAGAGGTTCTGCCAGAACGTCTCGGTATGGGTCGAAATGTAGAGATTGCCATCCTTCGTCGGATGTATGGCCGCGAGACCACCCGCCAGCAGTTCGCGGTTGATGTGGCGGTCTTCACCATCGACATACACGAACCGTCCCGCTTGGAGCGTCAGCGCGGCGGCAAGCAGGGATGTGCTCACGAATTCGCCCCTGCCGGTGACGGTCCGCTGGTAGAGCGAGGCGGTGATCCCGAGCGCCAGCATCACCGCTGCATAGAAATCCACGATGGCTCCGCGCACCAGTTGCGGTGAACCGCAGCACGCCGCGCTCTGGAAATGCGACATGCCGGACATGGTCTGCAATACCTGGTCGTATCCTGGAAACTCCGACATCGGCCCGGCTTCGCCGAAACCGGTCAGGGAGCAATAGACGATCCCCGGGTTTTTCTGCCGCAATGTGTCGTAGTCGATCCCCAGCCTGACAGGAACCGAGGGGCGAAAGCTCTCCACGACGACGTCCGCCTTCTCCACGAGCTTGTAGAAGACTTGCTTGGCGCGGTCGTCCTTCAGGTTCAGCGAGATGGCGCGCTTGCCGCGGTTGATGCCAAGGAAAACGCGGCTCTCCGCCTCGACGGTGGAAGGGTAGCGCCGCTGGATGTCTCCTTCGGGGGATTCGATCTTGATCACCCGCGCGCCGAGATCCGACAGCAGCGAGCAGGAGAAGGGGCCGGCAACAAAACTCGAAAGATCGAGAACCGTGATGCCGGTGAGTGGACCGTTGCTCGTGTTTTGGAGGAGGGCACTGGCTTGGCTCATGACCCGACATTTAGGGCCATGACGGAATCGATGGGAAATACAGAGTCGTTAGGGGGCGATAATGTGCTATTATGGCACCAAAAGCGGTATGACCGTTGCGTTCTGGCGGTCTGGTACGCATGGGTGGTTGACGCTGGTGACATGGGGAGGCTGTTCGGTGGCCTCTGAGTCCTTTGGAGCTAGCGCTTTGAACATAAAGCATCTTTCCAACTTCGTAGAGATCGTGGATGAGGGCAGCTTATCCGGCGCGGCGCGTCGGCTGCATATCGCTCAGCCAGCCCTGACCATCCAGATCGCCCACCTCGAACAGGATCTGGGCTGCAAGCTTCTGGTGCGGAGCAGCCGTGGCGTGAAGCCTACGAGCGCGGGCCTGTCCCTGTATCGCGAGGCGCGTTCCATCCTGCGGCAGTTCGAGCAGATCAAGCGCGTCATCAAGTTGAACTCTGCCGAAGCAGCAGGCGAGGTGACTGTGGGCTTTACCAGTTCCTTGTCGCCCTTCTTCTCCACTTCGGTCGCCGCGGCGGTGAACCGGAAGCTTCCGCAGGTGCGGCTCAAGATATTTGAAGGGGAAAGTCTGCTGCAGCGCGAATTGCTGCTGAAGAACCGGATCGAACTGGCCGTTCTCTGCGAGCATGAGATCGGCAACGATTTCCCGCACCGGCCTCTCTTCCGGCAGCGGCTGGCGATGATGGCGAACACCTCCGTGCACACGCGCGAAGGCGGCGCGCCTATTAGCCTGTCTGATGCCGCGCAGAGGATTTCCTGCATTCCGAGTGTGGGAAACCCTATCCGCGAGGCTTTCGATGCGGCCATCAAGCAGTACGGCATCCGTTCGAATATCCATGTCGAGCTGAACTCCTTCTTCACTCTGGTTGGCTCGGTTGAAAGCGGTCTCGGCGACGGCATCAACCTGTGGCTGCCGAACATTGGCAACACCGAGGCGCGTTATATGTCCCGTCCGATCGTGGAGCCGGAAATCTGGGTCAACGCATCGCTTTGCCGGTCGGCCAGCCTCGATCCGAGTCCCACCGCGCTGCTCGTCGAGGAGGTCGTGGCGCAGGTTGTCCTCGACAGGATCGCCCAGCCCGACTGGCCTGGCGTCGCGCCCTATGAAACCCAGCCATAACCATAATTTATGAGGGGTGGCAAAAACGGTATTTCCCATGCTCGGTCGAGCGGGGGCAATATCGGCTGAGCGAATGGACCTGCCAGCGAAACTGCACACGATTTCATGTCTGTTGATCTGGAAATCACCGACCACATCGCGCTGATCCGCATCAACCGCCCCGAGCGTATGAACGCGCTCGATCCGGATCATTACACACAGTTGTCCGAAGCCTTCATCGCCGCCCGCGACGATGAGCGCGTCCGCGTGAGCATCGTGACCGGGGCAGGGGAGAAGGCCTTCTGCGCCGGTGGCGACCTGAAAGCGCCCATGCCGCGGCTGGACGAGCTTTCCGAGCTTCCCTTTTCACAGAAAGACATGATGCCTCACCGCGGTCTGGAGATATGGAAGCCCATCGTCGCCGCGGTGAACGGCTATTGCCTGGGCGGCGGGCTTTGTCTCCTGCTTGCGACGGATATCCGCGTGAGCGCTGAGC
This sequence comes from Hyphomicrobiales bacterium, assembly GCA_050248375.1. Classification (GTDB taxonomy): domain Bacteria; phylum Pseudomonadota; class Alphaproteobacteria; order Rhizobiales; family Methyloligellaceae; genus JAYZVT01. The sequence continues at coordinate 12,308 of JBFWSL010000045.1, forward strand.
ATGCGACATTCGGATTTTCTGAGATCAAGCGCGGCGGCGTGCCGGGAAATGGCGGAACGCAGCGCATCGTGCGCCAGCTCCCTTATCCAATCGCCATGGAGATGCTGCTGACCGGTGATCCCATCGACGCCGCGCGCGCGGCAAGCTTCGGACTCGTCAACAGGGTCGTCCCCGCTGTCGAGTTGATGGACGCTGCGATGGACTATGCCCGCAAGATTGCCAAGGGTCCGCCGCTGGCCATGCAGATGGCCAAGGAGCTGGGGCTGCGAGGCCAGGAAATGGATCTGGCAAGCGGCATGCGATTGGAGCGAATGATGCAGGCTCTGCTGCACACGTCTGATGACTGGAGAGAGGGCGGCGCGGCGTTTGCCGAAAAGCGACCGCCGAGGTTTACAGGAAATTGAGCTCCGGGGGCGCACATATAACGCCGAAGCGAGGGCGCCTGGTATCCGCTCTCCCGGAGCGGGAGCGACCGGATGACTGAGAAGACCAGCCCCGACGACAGGACGCCGATGCTGCGCCGTTATGACCAGGCGCTCGACTTCATCGACCAGGTCTCATCGGTCGTTGTCGTCATTCTCCTGGCGGTTCTATGCGTGGTCATTTGTGCCCAGGTCTTCTATCGCTATGTGCTCGACAGTTCGATTGACTGGGCTCTCTCCGTGCCCCGCGTCTGCTTCGTGCTCCTGATCCTTCTCTCGATACCGCTGGGCTTCAGGCGCAACTCCCATGTCGGCATCACCATTGTTCTCGATCGCGTTCCAGATCGCTACAAACCAAACATTCTGCGCTTCAATGCCATGGTCATGGCGGGGCTGATGATCTTTGTCGCCTGGCTGGCTTACCAGATGCTGCTGGTGACATGGGATCAGCTCTTCCCCAGCCTGCCGGTGAGCATCGGCGTGTTCTATGCGGGGATCATTTTTTCCGCCGCTCACACCAATCTTCATCTTCTGCGGATCTTCTGGACGGGCGCCGTCCCCAAACATGAAAGCGCGGTCGAGTGATTTATATCGTTGGAGTCATCTTCGTCATCGCCGGCGGCCTGGGTATGCCGCTTGCATTCGCGCTCGGACTTTCGGCTGTCGGAGGAATGCTCGCGGCCGGGTTGCCCCTGACACAGATACCCGTCCGGATAGCCTATTCGCTGGATTCCTTCTCGCTGATGGCTATTCCGCTGTTCATGGTCGCGGGCCAGTTGATGGTCTATGGCGGCATCATGGAGCGGTTGATTGATTTCGCCAATGCGGTCGTAGGACGGGTTCGGGGTGGACTGGCCCACGTAACGGTGGTCACGTCCATGGGCCTTTCATCGATTTCCGGAACGGCGGTCGCCGACGCGGCGGCGCTTGGCTCAACGCTTGGCCCGCCGCTCACCAAGGCCTACGGCAAGTCGTTCGGAGCCGCGGTGGTGGCATCGGCCTCGACGCTAGGGCCGACGATTCCTCCCAGCGCCGGTAAGATTGTCTACGTGGCAGCGACCCAGAACGTCTCGATCGCTGCGCTCTTCATGGCCGGCGTCGTGCCCGGGATCATGTATGCCCTGCTCATGATGGCCGCCTGTTCGATCATTGCCTACAGGCGCGGCTACCCACTTACAGGCGAGCATTTCAGTCTGTCGAAGGTCTTCTACGAGGTTCGGCGTTCCCTCATCGTTTTCATGATGCCGGTGGTTGTCATCGGTGGGATAGCCATCGGCGCCTTCACGGCCACGGAAGGGGCGGGCATCGCCGTTGCCTACGCACTTTTCATCGGCTTCTTTATCACCCGCAAGCTGAAGATCTCTCATCTCCCCAAGGTCCTCCTCAATGCGGCTGTCATCACTGGCGTGGTGGGGGCGCTGATCGCATTCGCTTCAACGGTTACCTACATATTCACGGTGGAGATGCTGGCCCAGAGCCTCGCAGGACTGATGCAGTCTGCGACCGAGAACCCCTACATATTCCTGTTCTTCGTGGTGGTTCTGTTGCTTGTCATCGGAATGGTTATGGAAGCGAACGCGGTTATTCTGATGCTGGCTCCGCTATTGGCTCCCATCGCCGATAGTTATGGGATCGATCCGCTCCTGTTCGGCATGGTGTTCGTCACCATGGTTACCCTGGGTGGCCTGACACCGCCGGTCGGAATTCTTCTCTTTGTGGTGTCGGGTATCTGGAGATTGTCGATCGGCAAATTGAGTATGGAGGTGCTGCCGTTCCTCGGGCTGTTCTTCGTCGTCGTTCTCTCCTTCATCCTCTATCCGCCCATCGTGACCGCGTTCCCGAAATTCCTGGGCTACTGACCCCGAGTCTCAATCCTCAACCTGGAGAAAGTGGCGATGACCAGTTTCCAAGCCATTGCCGAGCGGTTCACGGCAATCCTCGATAAGTTGCGGCTCGCCACCGACAGCAGCCGGACAACGCTGCGCATAGATATCGATGAGGCAGGATTTCATGTGGACGATCCTGCCGCGGAAGCGGCGGGGAGCGGAGTTTCGACCCTGCTTGGCATGACCGCTCTCAAGCAACGCGATATCGATACGGTGAAGTGGCTGGACGAGCACCGCATTGCGCTTGTTCAGAACGAGACCGAGGGCGCGATACCGGCACCGCCCGATGCGCTGATCAAGGTCTATGGCGTGAAGGCCCAGATGCTCGCCCCCATTGTAAGGGGTGACAAGCTGGTCGGCTGGATCTCGGTGCACGAGAACCGCAAGACGCGGAACTGGCAGCCGGATCATGTCGCATTGTTGGAGGCCGCCGTCGACGAGGTCCACGCGGTGCTTGATGGCGCAGGCTTCAAGTCTCTTGGCGACCGCTGACGCGTGCCGACGGCCGTGATGGCGTCTCCACGGCAGGCTTCGCCTTAATTGGAAAATCGATAGGCCGACCGACAGTGTTGGCGCAAATGCCTGCGCGATCCGTCCCCGAACCGCGATGGAGTGACCTTGCGTGATTTTCGCGCGGCACCGACCGCGTGCCCACTTGTGATAGATTGAATGATTGTCTTACAATATACAGATAGGCTTTGCACAGGAGCAGCCCAGCTACTGGCATCACGGTCATGGCTTGGTGATGCCGTTCAGGTGAAGGGGAGTGAATGAGCAAGTACGACGTCATTGTCGTGGGTGCGGGAAACGCGGCGATGGCCGCCGCTTTGACCGCGGCCGACGAAGGCTGCCGTGTTGTTGTCCTCGATGCCGCCGGTCCCGATGATATGGGCGGCAATACCCGCTACGCGGCCGGACAGATGCGTACGGTTTTCCACGGTGCCGAAGATCTTGCGGAACTTGTGCCCGATCTCTCGGCGGAGGAAATCGCGCAGTGCGAGTTCGGCGCCTACACGCGCGATAACTTCCTGGACCACCTGATGACCCTGTCGGGATACCGTTGCAATCCGGATCTTATGGAACTGGTTGTTGACGGCAGCTTCGAGACGCTGAAATGGATGCGTAGCGTCGGCGTGAAGTTCCAGATCAGCTACGGCAACCAGGCCCGCAAGGTCGGCGGCAAGTTTGTCTTCTGGGGCGGATTGCCCTGCGAGGTGTGGGGCGGCGGGCCCGGGCTTCTGGAGGCCTATTACGCGGCGGCGAAGAGCCGTGGAATTGACATTCGCAACGGCACCTATGTGCGCGACCTGCACTATCTCGAAGGCCGGCTCCGTGGCGTCGAGGCGGTTGCGGACGGCAACCCCGAAGTGATCGAAGCAGGATCGGTGGTTCTCGCCTGCGGGGGGTTCGAGGCAAGCGCGGAAATGCGCGCGCGCTATCTTGGCCCCAATTGGGATCTCGCGAAGGTGCGCGGTACCCGTTTCAATACCGGCGCCGGCCTGAACATGGCCATGGCGAGGGGTGCGCAGTCGGCCGGCAACTGGTCGGGCGCGCACTCGACGTGCTGGGACGTCTACGCGCCGGATTTTGGCAATCTCGCCGTCGGCGATGGCTACCAGAAGTTCAGCTACCCGCTCGGTATCATGGTCAACCAGAAGGGAGAGCGCTTCATCGACGAGGGCTCTGACTTCCAGACCTTTACCTATGCCCGTATCGGGCGTCACATTATCGAGCAGCCAGGCATGCGCGCATGGCAGGTCTTTGACAGCAGAGCTATTCCTCACCTGCGCGACGAATACCGGATCAAGGAGATCACAAAGGCAACGGGCGATACCATCGAGGAACTCGGTAAGAACATGGAGGGTGTCGACTCCGCCGGATTTGCGCGCACAGTGCGGGAGTATAACGCTGCCGTTCCGGATGACACGTCGTTACCGGATCTGACGCGCAAGGATGGCCGCGCGACGAAGGGATTGAATATCCCCAAGTCGAACTGGGCCTGCCGCATCGACAAGCCTCCCTTCGCCGCATTCGGCATCACCACCGGCATCACCTTTACCTTCGGCGGCCTGGCCGTTTCCACCTCTGCGGAGGTGCTGGATGTCGCCGGCGCGCCCATGAAAGGGCTCTATGCGGCGGGTGAGATCGTCGGAGGCATTTTCTACGGGGGGTATCCGGGCGGCACCGGCCTGGTCTCCGGTGCTGTGATGGGACGTATCGCCGGACGCAGGGCAGCCGCGGCCGCGCGGCTGAGCCATTCGTGATCGAGCAGCGCGGCAACTTGTATATTGTCAGACAATCATCCAAACTGCCACCATCCAATCAAGCAGCGAGCATCGAGATGCAGCCAACCATGCAACCCATCGATCTGACGATAAGCCCCCAAACCGTCCAGTCCCAGGTCGTCAGCAAGCTCCGGGACGCGATCCTGTCGGGTCATTTCCAGCCTGGCGAGCGGTTGGTCGAGTCCGCTTTGTGCGAAATGGCCAATGTCAGCCGCAGCTCGATTCGTGAGGCGCTGCGGCGCCTGGAGGCGGAGAAGCTTATCGTCATTGTGCCCAACAAGGGTCCCTCCGTGGCGAATATCACCTGGGAGGAAGCGGAGGACATTTACCAGGTTCGCGCCCTGCTCGAGGGCGGTGCCGCCTATCT
>JBFWSL010000046.1:0-17204 GCA_050248375.1 Hyphomicrobiales bacterium
CGATGGGGAACACATAATTTAACTGGAAGATCGGCACGTTGGCCGGGCTCATCACGCTCACTTCCTTGTAGAACCAGGACTCGCTGGCGTAGTCGGCGCCGGCGAAGATGAGGGCGAGCACACCGGGGAAGAAGAAGATGAAATACAGGATGAGTTCTATCGTTGCCTGGGTCCTGGCCGGCCACAGCCGGTAAACCACGTCGCCGCGAACGTGACCGTCGCGCGACAGGGTGTAGGCGCCGGCCATCATGAACAGCGTGCCGTACATCATGTAGGTGAAGTCGAAGGCCCAGGACGTGGGGTCGCGCAGCAGATAGCGCACGAACACCTCGTAGGCCATGCCGAAAGTCATGATCAGGATGCACCAGCCGAAGGCCTTGCCGGCCCACGAGGTGACCCTGTCGACGAAGAGTATGAAGCTGTTCACGAAAAGCCCCCCAGAAGGCGTCTGCGCGCCTGCCCGCGCGGAGTGCGGGTTGAATCCGCACTTCCGCCGGACGCGGCCGCAGGACGGCGCCGGCCCGGCGCCGTCCTGCCTGTCCTTGCCTCAGATCCCGATCAGCCCTTGAGCTCGTTCGGGAAGTAGTGGTTGAAGGCCAGCTTATAGTTGGCCGTGTTCATCAGGTCGTAGAACGCGACGCGATGCGACCAGGCTTTCTGGCTGTCCACTACCTTCTTGAAGTAGGGGTCCTTGTTGAGGTCCTCGAGCACCACGTCCCAGGACTTCAACTGCTCCTGCATGACGGAGTCGGGCGTGCGGGCGACCGTAACGCCGTCTTCCTTGATGAGGGCCTGCAGGTCGTTGGAGTAGCGGTCCATGGCCATGCCGTAGTTGGCCGTGTTGGCGGCCTCTGCGGCGTATTCCAGGATGGCCTGCTGCTCCTTGGCGAGCGAGTTGTACTTGTCCTTGTTGAAGATGATCTCGAAGAACTCGGCCGCCTGATGATAGGAGCCCATCATGTAGACCTTGCGGACCTTCTGGGCGCCGAACTGGCGGTCGGAAGTGGGATTGTTGAACTCGAACGCCTCGATGACGCCGCGCTCCAGGGCGGGAACGATCTCGCCGCCGGGAAGCTGGGTCACCTTGACGCCCATGCCCTGCATGATGTCGGTGGCCAGGCCGACGGTGCGGTATTTGAGGCCCTTCATCTCCTCGGCGGTGGTGATCTGCTTGCTGAACCAGCCGAGGGGCTGGGTGGGCATCGGCATGCAGAAGAAGCCGACGAGGTTCAGCTTCAGGATGTCCTGAACCAGCTCCTTGTAGAGGTCCTTGCCGCCGCCGAAGTGCACCCAGGCGAGAATCTGCGAGGCATTGGAGCCGAACACGGGGCCGGTGCCGAACAGCGAAGCGGCCTTGTTCTTGCCGTACCAGTAAGCCGTCACGGTATGCGCGCCGTCGAGCACGCCCTTGTGAACGGCGTCCTGAACCTGGAACGCCTTGACCACCGCGCCCGCGGGCAGCAGGTCGACCTTGATGCGGCCGCCGGCCATGGCCTGGACGCGGTCGGCGTACTGCTGGGCCATTTCCTGGAAGATGTCGCTGGCACCCCAGGAGCTCTGCATCTTCAGCGTGGCGGTTTCAGCGCGCGAGACCTGCGGGAACGCGACGGTCGCCGCGGCGGCGCCGGTGGCCAGGGCGCTACCCTTGAGAAATTTGCGCCTGGACAGCTTGTCGGACTTGGACTTTACGGACATTCATTTCCTCCCATTTTGTGTAACGCGAAGCGAATCGGGTCGCCTTTGTTCAGGGCGAACCCGAGCGCGCGTTGAGATAACGGCCAACACCGAACCTCCCTTTATTATCGTTGACGCGAGTGTTCGATCGGCTCGCTGGCCACCCTCATGTCACCGCATCCCCCCTGTGCACGCAACCAAAATTTGAATGCATTTCGGAACATCACCTTGTTTGCGTCTCCGAAATGCAAGTGCTGCAGCGCACTGTTCTGTCGCGGCGCGAGAAGCTGCCTCGAATTGAGACAGAACGGTCCACGATTCGGGCAGCGGCATTTTTTTGGGCGACCGGACGCGCAGGACCCAAGACTGCAGGCGGGCCAAACTGTGGCGAATTTCCCACACAGTCTTAAGAAAAGAGCAACAGTGGACGCACATCCTCGATTTGTGATTGTCCGAACTCTTGAATGCGCAGCCCGCCGACGACAGTATTTGGCGGAGTTCGGGCCGATCCGACACGGATGCCGCTCTTTTTAAGTCAACTTGTGTTCGGTTGCCGGTATTGCGTTCGGGATTCAAGCTGGGGAAGAGGGACAGTGAAGTATCGGTCTTCTGCTATTGGCTTTGCCACGCGCCTTGCCGCTGCCGCGGCGATTGGCGCGGGTCTTTTCGCCTTGCCTGCCAAGGCACGCGAAGTGGTCGCCTTCGACGCGGCCTATCCGCTTGGCACCATCGTCGTCGATACCTCGCAGCGCAAGCTGTACTACTCGCTGGGCGAGGGCATGGCGATTCGCTACTCCGTGGCGGTCGGCAAGCCGGGCTTCCAGTGGTTCGGCTCGACCTTCGTGCAGAACAAGAAAGAGAATCCCGGCTGGTCGCCGACCGCGCGCATGAGGCGCATGGGCGCGCCCGCCTATGTGCCCCCGGGGCCGAAGAATCCCCTGGGTGTCCGCGCTATATATTTGGGCTGGACCGAATACCGGATTCACGGCACCAATGCGCCGGGTTCCATAGGTTCCGCGGCCTCCAGCGGCTGCTTCCGGATGCGTAACGACGACGTGACTGACCTGTTCGAGCGCGTCCATATCGGCGCTCCGGTTCACGTCGTCCGCAAGCTTGAGCCCATAACGAATTGACGGGCTGCTTTTGAAGATTGGAAGATTTACAGTTCATCAAGTTCCAAAGACAGGGGGTCACCGATGAAAATCTCTGGTTTCTGCCGTAATCTGACGGCCGCCGCCGCGGTCGCGGTCATGGCCGGGATGTTCGCGCCTAGCGCCGCGCAGGCGCAGGGCTTCTTCGAGGCACTGTTCGGCGGCCAGAGCGGCCGCAGCGAAGTGTCCTTCACCAAGACCTACGGCACGGGCACGATCGTGGTCAGCCTCTCCGACCGCCGCCTTTATTTCGTGAAGGCTCCGGGTTCGGCGATCAGCTATCCCATCGGCGTCCCCTCGGGCCGGGCCATGTGGCAGGGTTCGAGCTATGTGAGCATGAAGCGCGTCAACCCCGGCTGGACCCCGACGGCATCGATGCGCCGCGAGAATCCCGAACTGCCGGCCCACATTCCGGGCGGCCATCCGCGCAACCCGCTTGGCGTGCGCGCCCTGTATCTGGGCCAGACGCTCTACCGCATTCACGGCACCGACGCGCCGTGGACCGTGGGCCAGAATGTGACCCATGGCTGTATCCGCCTCTACAACTCCGACGTCATCGACCTGTATGACCGCGTGCGCATCGGCGCCCGCGTCATCGTCACCAACCGGAGCATGCGCGGCGCCTGAGTCCCGGGCGAGGGACGGTCCCCTGAATCGCTGCGGGCGGCCCTTGGGCCGCCCGCTTTTCATTCCGGCGTCCGCGTTGCGCCCGGTCAGGGCGCCTGGCAGGCCGCGAGCGAGGCGGCGAGGTTGCGCATCAGGGTGAAATAAAGATCCGGGCCCTCGGGGAGCGCCGCGCCGATGGGGTCGAGCACGCCGGCCCTGGCGCCGGTGGTCTCCACCAGCCGCTGCTGCAGCTTCGGTTCGAACTGCGGTTCGGCGAAGACGCAGCGTGCCTTGCGCTTGACAATGGCGTCTCGAATTTCCGTCACGCGCCGCGCGCCCGGCTGGCGGTCGGGGCTGACGGTTATCGAGCCGGCCGGCTGCAGGCCGTAGCGGGCCTCGAAATACTGATAGGCATCGTGGAAGACGATGTAGGCCATGTCCTGCAGGGGCTTCGTCGCCTCGGCCAGTTCCCGGTCGAGGCCGTCCAGCCGCGCGGAAAGGGCTTCGGCGTTGGCCCGGTAGAGCCCGGCGTTGGCCGGGTCCACGCGGGACAGGGCTTGCGCCAGCGCGGACGCGATCACCTTCGCGTTGGCCGGATCGAGCCAGATATGGGGGTCGTCATGGTGGTCCGCGTCATGGGCATGGCCATGGCCGTGGTGATGATGCTTTTCCTTCTTCCCGTGGCCGTGGCCGGCATGCTTCTCGTGCTTTTCGTGGCCGTGGCCGCTATGGCCGTGATCGTGTTCGGCCCAGACGCCGCCCTCGCGCGCTTCCAGCAGCCGCATGTCGGGAAGGTCGATGAGGGTGAGCACCGCCTCGGGCTTGGCAAGCGACTCCAGCGGCCGCTCGAGGGCGGTCTCCAGATCCTCGCCCACCCAGACGATGAGGTCGGCCGACTTGAGGGCGTTGGCGTCGGACGGCTTGAGGGCGAAGGTATGAGGTGAGGCGGCGCCGGAGACCAGCAGCCGGGGCGTTCCGGCGCCCTGCATCACCGCCGCGGCGATGGAATGCAGCGGCTTGATGGTGACGACGACGTCGGCGGCATGGGCGCGCACGGGCAGGAACAGGCTCAGGCAGATGGCTGCGGGCAGCAGGCGATGGAGGATCATGGGGGTATCCATTGGGTTCTGGATTGAGAGGACCGGCAGCTTGAATTATGGTACTCTATAACATAACATTGACGGGTGCCAACCACTCCGCAACGCGAAATGCCGAATTGCGGCCATCTTGGTCTAGGATGGTATGAAGGATTCGCCCGGCCACCAGGCCGGGGAACGGTGCAAGGCAGGTTGGGGACCGTGACCATCAAGCGCATGATCCTGGGGGGTCTGTTCGCGGCGCTGTTCGCGGGCGGCGCGCAGGCGCACCCGCATGTCTGGGTGACCATAGAGACGGAAATAGAGCATGACGGCGAAGGGCGCATCGTCGCCATGCGCAACCGCTGGACTTTCGACGAAATGTTCAGCTCCTACGCGATCCTCGGCCTGGACACGAACAAGGACGGCAAATACGACCGCGAGGAACTGGCGGAACTGGCGAAGGTCAACGTGACCTCCCTGAAGGAATTCGAGTTCTTCACCTTCATCCGCGAAGGCGAGGGCTACGCGCCGTTGCGGGACGCCACCGACTACTGGCTGGACTACGTGGATTCCAGGCTCGTGCTGAACTTCACCCTGCCGCTCGCCAGGCCCCATGACGGACGCAAGGCGGAAACCGTCTTCGCCATCTACGATCCGACCAACTTCGTTTCCTTCGCCTATGGCGGGGAAGGCTCGATCAGGCTCGGGGCGCACGCCCCCAAGGCCTGCAAGCTGAAGGTGCCCGCTTCGCCGCCGCAGCCGATGTCCATGAACCTTGCGGCAGCCCGGGAGGCCCAGATGGCGCCGGAAAACGCCGACCCGACAGCCAGCCTTCCTCCCGCGGACGAGCGCGATGTGGTCATCGACTGCAAGATGTCGTGACGCCCATCCCTCGTGCCGGCGCCGCCATTGGGGTCCCGTTGCCGCAGTGGCGCTCGTGCTGTGCGCGCTTTTCTGCGCGGTCCCGCAAGCCTGGGCGCAGGCAAGCCCATTCGGCGTTCCCGCCCCGGGAGTTTCGCAGACGAGACCCGCGCCCGCGGCCGAGCCGCAGGGGCCCTACGAACGCTTCATGCGGCAAATCCTGGCCTGGCAGCAGGCCCTGCACGGACAGTTGACGGGAGCCGTGAAGGCGCTGAAGAAGGGGCGCAGCCTCGCGGCCGCCTGGGCGCTCGCCTCGCTGAGCTTCATTTACGGCGTCGTCCATGCCGTCGGGCCCGGCCACGGCAAGGCCGTAATTTCGTCATACGTGCTGGCCAACGGCGAGACAGTCCGCCGGGGGGTTGCCCTGAGTTTCCTGTCGTCGGCGGCGCAGGCCGTGTCGGCGGTATTGCTGGTGGGGGTACTTGCCATCGTGCTCGGCATGGCCGGAATGCAGATCCGCCAGTTGACCGGGCAGCTCGAGAGCGCCAGCTATCTGCTGGTCGCGTGCATCGGCGCCTGGCTGCTGTTCAGCTTCCTGGCGCGCCGCATCCGCGGCCCGCGGGCGGCGGTGGCGCAGGCGTCCGTAGCGCATGACCATGATCACCCGGGCGGCCACCATCACCACCATGGCCATGACCACGATCACGGGGACCACGGCCATGGTCACGGGAACGACGGCGCCTGCTGCGGCCACGCCCACATGCCCACGCCGGAGCAACTGACCGGCCCGATGTCCTGGCGCAAGACAGCCGCGATCGTGTTCGCGGTGGGAATACGGCCCTGCACCGGTGCGATCGTGGTGCTTGTCTTCGCGCTGGCCAACGGCATCTTCCTCACCGGCGTCGCCTCCACCTTCGCCATGGCGTTCGGCACGGCGATCACCGTGTCCCTGCTCGCGGCCATGGCGGCCGGGTCGAGACAGCTCGCGGCGCGAATGGCGAGCGGCTCACGCTGGATCGACGCGGTGCACGATGGCGCCGCGCTGCTCGGATCCCTGCTCATTCTGGTGATGGGTACGGTGTTGTTCCTGGGATCGCTCTACGCGACCTCGCCTTTCTGAGACATCCAGACGCGCCCCAGGGCTCCGGCGTCCACCGGCACGCCGGTGCGTTCGCGCTCGGCGGGCGGCAATACGCTCAGGCTCGGCCACAGGCCGCTCTCGATGGCCGACGCATAGCCGGCGGGAAGGCCGCCTTCGGCCATGCGGGCCCGGGCCGCGCGGTGGTCGTAGCCGAGGGCGTGATGCACGAAGGAGATGCCCTCCTCCACGGGAGCCAGGACGGAGTACCAGACCCGGGGCGTGCCATCGTTGGCGGGCATGCCGAGCGCGCCGGAGTTATGCCAGACGCGATTGCCGAGTTCGCGCGTGAAGGGCAGGCCGGAATGGCCGGCGACGATGACGTCCACGCCAGCGGCCTCGAACTCGCGTTCGAGATCCTGCGCGGGCGAGGACTCGAAGTAAAAGCGGTTGATCTCGCGCACGCCGCCATGCACGACGCGCGCCTTGTGGCCGCCCATGGTGAACTCGAGCGACAGGGGAAGGCTGCCCATCCAGCGGCGCGACTCCCGGCTCATACGCGCGTCGGCGAAGGCGAACCATTGCTCGGAAAGCCTGTCGCAGGCGGAGCCCGGCTCGAAACCGCAACCGCAGTCGGACATGCCCGCGGACAGGCTCTCCTCGACATTGCCCTGGATCGCATGGACGCCGCTGTCGCGCAGCAGCACGGTGGTGGCTTCCGGGTCGCCGCAATAGGCGACCGCGTCGCCGGTGTGAACGATGCGTCCGGGCGGAAAGCCGTTCTCGCTGGCGATGTCGAGCAGGGCGGTCAGGGCATGCAGATTGCCGTAGGCGCCGCCGCAGATCAGCAGCGGCCGGTCCACCGGGCCGATGTCGAGGCAGGCGCCCTGGGTTTTCAGCGTGCCAACCGTGTTGTCCATCACACCCTCATCCGCGTGCCGTGGTTCGTTGCCCACGGAAAAGCTGCTGTCGCGAAAGCAGGATTACACGGAGGCAACCGGCGGGGCTACTGTGCCGTAATGGCGATAATTGCAACGGGAGGGTGTTCACGATGGCACAAATCGCCGGGATAGAAATCGCCGGGATGGAATTCGCCGGGACAAAGGCCTGCGTGTTCGACGCCTACGGCACGCTGTTCGATGTCCATGCGCCGGTGGGGCGGGTGGCGGACCGCATCGGGGACAAGGCGGCGGCATTCTCGGACATGTGGCGGAACAAGCAGCTCCAGTATACGTGGCTGCGCAGCCTGATGCGGGCCCATGCCGACTTCGAGCAGGTGACGGCCGACGCGCTCGACTACTCCATGGCGCATTTCGGCATCGACGACACCGCTTTGCGCAAGGACCTGCTGTCCCTCTACATGACCCTCGACGCCTATCCCGACGCGGCCGCAACGCTGGAGAAGCTGAAGGCTGCCGGCTACGCCACCGCGATCCTGTCCAACGGCTCGCCGAAGATGCTCGATGCCGCGGTGAAGCACTCCGGCCTGGCGCCGCTGCTGGACGCGGTGCTGTCGGTGGAGGAAGCGGGCATCTTCAAGCCCGATCCGTCGGTCTACCAGTTGGCGGTCGACCGGATGGCGGTGAAACCGCGGGAGATTTGCTTCGTATCGGCCAATGCCTGGGACAGCTACGCCGCCGCCCATTTCGGATTCCAAGTGGCGCGCCTCAACCGCTTCAACCAGCCTGCGGAGAGATTGCCGGGCGTGCCGAAGGTGGTGATGAAGACGTTGTCGGACCTGCCCGGCGTGCTTGCCTAGCACATCATTCGGCCAGGTGGAATCGCTTGGCCCGTAAGATGATGCGCCAGATCAATAGCTTGAGCACGATCTTATCGGAAAAGTGGTATCCACTTTTCCGGATCAGGCTCTAGCGGCGGCTGCGCCGTGTCTTGCCGGGCAGGCGGGCCGCCACGGCGGGGCCCAGCCGCAACTGCTCCTCATGGTCGTTGACCGTGTAGTTGACGGACTCCCAGACGAAGGAGAAGAGCTGCAGTCCTTCCGCGTTGATGCGCTTGTTTCGCATATCGTCCACGACGCGGGCGAGGATCGCCGTCAGTTCCTCCTTGGAGCAGTTCAACTCGGGGATCGTGCGCGCCTGCTTGGACTCTTTCTCCAGTTCGATGAGCCGGCCGGCGTAATCCTCGATGCGGCCCTTCTTGCGCTCATCAAGACCGCGCTTGAGGGCGATGAGCAGCGATCCGATGACGACGGCGGCGGAGAGCAGCAGCGCCAGGAATTCCGCCTTCTCCTCCAGCAGGGAGGGCTCGTTACGGTCATAGTATTCCAGCGCCCCGTCATGCACGGGGAGCATGGTGCCGGTTTCCAGCGCCGGTTGCCGGATCAGCGCGGCGAGCGGTGTCTGCAGGGTCAGCTCGCGGCGTTTTTCGAACATCACCGAGGTGATGGCGCGCACGATCCCGTTGCTCAGGGCGTTGTCGGCGACCAGGAGGCGGTCAACGGAGACGGTGGTCAGGTCCTCCGCGGGCAGGGGCGGATCGCCCCGGTAGGCGCCCTTGGGCACGATGCCGGGACCGAAGGCGGGCTGGCGCAACTTCAGGGCCTCGGCCTGGTCAATGGGAATGAAGGTGAGATCGGCCTGGCTGACCATCATCCGGATCTGCTGGCTGCGCGGGCCGCGCACGAAGAAGATCGCGTCCACCGTTCCGGCGCGCAGTGCCTCGGTAGCGTCCTTCTCGGACATGGCGACGACCTTTATGCGTTCGGGAGCGAGGCCATAGTGATTGGCGAGGAACCAAAAGGCGCGGTACTGGCCACTGGTCACCGGCGGCAGCACGATCTTGGCGCCTTCCAGGTCCTTTATGGTGCGTATGTTCGACTCCTTGCGCACCAGTAGCTGAAACATGTCCGGGTAGAGGATTGCGAGAAGCGCCACGTTTTCGCGAGTGATCACGTCCGCCTGGATCAGGGCGAGATCGACCTTGCCCTTGCTGAGCAGCGACAGATTCTCGCCGGAGCCTTCGGTCTCGACCACCTTGATGTTGAGACCGGGATAGGCGCGGGCCACGCTTTCGGAAAGGGCTATGGCGAGCTCGTAGGGTTCGCTTCCGACCCTGTCGGCGCCGATCCGCAATTCGGCGCGCAGAGGCAGGGTCCACGCCGCGTATCCAAGCGCCCCCAGGAGCGCGGCGGAAGCTATCACGGCAATCCCGATCAGCCAGGAACGTCGCGTCATCATGAGTTTTGTCCAAATATGTATCCAGAGAAGTGCCATCTTGCAGCAGAACAGCTTCGCCGCAAGACCTTGTAATCGCGCGCGAATGCTACAACTGCCTGCATTATGAGCAATTTAAGGGCATGACTCCCTGATGCCGATTGGAGTAGCTTTTCCCCGGATCGTGACGCATGGGGGATCTGACATGCGCCACGCCGGATGTCCGCGACCGAGTGTGTATCGCAGACATGAAGTGTCAAATGGGAGGATATTTGATGGATCGTCGTAGTTTTCTGAAGAAGTCGGGCGTTCTGGCGGGCGCCGCCGCGGCCAGCACCCTGGCCAAGCCGGCCATCGCGCAAAGCGTTAACGAGATGGTGATCGTTTCAACCTGGCCGCGCGATTTTCCGGGTCTGGGCACCAGCGCGCAGCGGCTCGCCGCACGCATACCCGAGCTGACCGAAGGCCGGATCAAGACCACCTATTTCGCCGCCGGCGAGAAGGTCGGTGCGTTCGACTCCTTCGACGCGGTCGCGTCCGGCAACGCCAACGCCTATGTCGCGGCGGACTATTACTGGAAGGGCAAGCATCCCGGCTGGGCCTACTACACCTCCGTTCCGTTCGGGCTGATTTTCTCCGAGATGGAAGCGTGGATGAAGTACATGGGCGGCCAGGAGCTGTATGACGAACTCGCCGACGGCTTCGGCATCAAGGGCTTCCCCTGCGGCAACACCGGCGTGCAGATGGGCGGCTGGTTCAACAAGGAGATCAACTCCGCCAACGACCTGAAGGGCCTGAAGATGCGCATCCCGGGCCTCGGCGGCGACGTGCTCGGCAAGCTGGGCGCCTCGGTGGTCTCGCTGCCGGGTGGCCAGATCTACGAAAACCTGGTCTCGGGCGCGATCGACGCCACCGAGTGGGTGGGTCCGTGGAACGACTACTTCCTCAAGTTCTACGAGGCGGCGAAGTTCTACTACTATCCGGGCATGCATGAGCCGGCCTCCCAGCTCTGCCTTGGCATGAACAAGTCCTGGTGGAGCAAGCTCTCCAAGACCGATCAGGCGATCATCGAGGCCGCGTGCAACGAAGAGAACGCACGGCAGATGGCCGAGACCAACGCCAACAACGGTACCTACCTGACCAAGCTGATCAAGGAGCACGGCGTCAAGCTGAAGCGCTTCAACGACGACGTGTATGACGCCTTCGGAAAGGCCTCGCAGCAGGTCTTCGACGAGACCCGTCAGCACAGCCCGCTGGCCGCGAAGATTCACGACAGCTTCGCCAAGGCCCGCGGAGAGGTGGGCGGCTGGATTTCGCTCGCCGATACCGCCTACACGATCCAGCGCAACCGCGTGCTGAAGATCGGCTAACGCTTTTGCACCAGGGGGACGGGGCCAAGGCCCCGTCCCCGACCTGAGGTTGGGGGGGATGGCTAGAAAAGTGTCTGTCCGGGCGCAGGATGCGTCGCGGGCCACGCGGCCTGTCGATGCCATGGGCGTAGCCTTGCGGGGTTTCGCCTGGGCAATGGTTGCCGCGACATTCGTCTTTCTTATCAACAACTATCTGACGAACTGGCTCAACTGGCCGGGCCCGATGTCCGCTATCGCGGGCGGCGGCGCGCGCGGCTGGGTGCAGGTGCTGATCTATGCCGTCGCGGTCGCGGCGGCCATCGCCCTGGTGCTCAGGACGCGGGACCGTCCGGTGCGCGCCGACAGCTCGGTTATGTACGGCATCGTCAACTACATCGTGCGGGTCAGCTTCTGGGCGGTGCTGCTGATCGGTGTCGCCGACATGGTGGTGTCGTTCCTGCGCGTGGAAGGCATGCTGCCCGAGCTGTTCGGCGAACCGCTGGCCACCGACCTCGGCCGTTCGACCTTCCGCGGCGTGTGGCTTCACTTTCCCATGCTGGCGCTCGCCTTCGTGATCGCCACCTTCAGCCGCGGGCTCGGCTTTCATTGGCTTGCCTTCCTGGTGGTGGTGGCGGAACTGCTGATCGTCATCACACGCTTCATATTCTCCTACGAACAGGCGTTCATGGCCGACCTGGTGCGTTTCTGGTACGCGGCGCTGTTCCTGTTCGCCAGCGCCTACACGCTGTTCGAGGACGGCCATGTGCGCGTCGACGTGCTCTATTCCGGTTTCAGCGACCGCAAGCGCGGCCTGGTCAACGCCATCGGCGCGATGGTGCTGGGCGTGTCCCTGTGCTGGGTGATCATGGTACTCGGCATGGCGTCCAAGTCGGCGATCATCAACAGCCCGCTGCTGGCCTTCGAAACCACCCAGTCGGGATTCGGCATGTATGTGAAGTACTGGATGGCGGGTTATCTCGGCATCTTCGCCGTCACCATGCTGATCCAGTTCACCGGCTCCTTCCTGGAGGGCGCAGCGGATTACCGCGGCGAACCCGGCAAGAGGACCATAGCGGCCGAGATGGCCGGCGCGTCGTGACCGGAACGGGGCTCGTGTAATGGAACTCTTCTTCATCGCCCTCCTGATCCTGCTGATGATCGCAGCGCTGGGCTCGGGTTATCCGGTGGCGTTCGCGCTGCCCGGCTCCGCCATCATCACGGTCAGTCTCGCCGCGCTGACCGGATGGCTGTTCGCCGACGATCCGAGCGCTTACTTCGCGCAAGGCGGCCCGGCCGACTGGCTCAGTTCGGGCGTGACCAACTTCCGGGGCATATACTGGGAAGCGGAGCGGGATACGCTGATCGCCATTCCCCTGTTCGTGTTCATGGGCATCATGCTGCAGCGCTCCCGCATCGCGGAAGACCTGCTGGTGACCATGGCGCAGCTCTTCGGCCCGGTGCGCGGCGGCCTCGGCATCTCGGTGGTGTTCGTGGGCGGCCTGCTCGCCGCCACCACCGGCATCGTCGGAGCCACCGTCGTGGCCATGGGCCTGATCTCGCTGCCGGCCATGCTGCGGAACAATTACTCGCATCCCCTGGCGACCGGCACCATCGCGGCGTCGGGAACGCTGGGACAGATCATCCCGCCCTCCATCGTGCTCATCATCCTGGCCGACCAGCTTTCCAGCGCGGTGGACCAGGCGAGCACGGCGCGCAAGGCGCTGTACAAGGACTTCACCGGCCAGCTCACCATGCCGTCGGAGTTCGACGTGACGTCGACGAGCGCGGGCGAAATGTTCCTCGGCGCGCTGATCCCGGGTCTGGTGCTGGTGGCGGTCTACATCGTCTTCATCGCCATCCTCGCCATGGTGAAGCCGAACGTGGCGCCCGCGGTGCCCTATGACGGCAAGTATGACCGGCAGTTCGCCCTGCGCGTGCTGCTGGCGCTGGTGCCGCCGCTGGCGCTGATCTTCGTGGTGCTCGGCTCGATCATCATGGGCATCGCCACGGTGAACCAGGCGGGCGCAATCGGCGCGGTCGGCGCCATGATCATGGCCGGCTACCGGTTGAAGGACGGCCAGCCGCGCGCTTACTGGCCCGCCATCATAGCGCTGGTGTCGCTCGTCGTGGTGGCCATAGCGGTGGAAGTCCATCCGATCAACGTGAAGAAGCTCGACGCCGCCGACGATGTGGGCTGGTTCCTGGTCGCGCTGGCGGGCGTCATCGGCTTTCTCTTCGCGCTGATCTGGAGCGGATGGCGAACCTTTGTCATAGAAGACACGCTTCGGGGCGTGATGCTCGAGACGGCGAAGACGACTTCGCTGGTCTTCATCATCCTGCTGGGCGCGGCGATGCTGACGGCCGCGTTCCGCGGCTTCGGCGGCGAGGATCTCGTGCGCGACTTCCTGACCGGAATGCCGGGCGGGTTCTGGGGCCAGTTCTTCATCGTCATGGCGGTCATATTCGTGCTCGGATTCTTTCTCGATTTCATCGAGATCGCCGTGGTGGTGGTGCCGATCGTGGCGCCGATCCTGCTCGCCGATCCGCAGGCCAACGTCACCGCGGTCTGGCTTGGCGTGATGATCGGCATCAATATCCAGACGTCGTTCCTGACGCCGCCCTTCGGCTTCGCGCTGTTCTACCTGCGCGGCGTGGCGCCAGCGGCGGTGAAGACGATCTCCATGTACAAGGGCGTCATCGCCTTCATCCTGATGCAGTTGCTGGTGCTGACCATCGTGGCGTTCAGCCCGCGCATGGTGAACTACCTGCCGCTGCGGCTGCAGCTTGCATCGGAGACGGCGCCGCCGCCGCTCAATCCGAAGTTGCAGGTCTGCGTCGAGGAGATGGTGTTCGACGAATACCGCGGCCGCGCAGACGAAATCCGCGCGGCCATCGCCAAGGCGAAGCAGGCCGATCTCTCCACCCTGCCGGAGGAACTGCGCAACGATGTCTCCGCGAGCTTCGGGAATGCGGAGAAGACCTTCGGCATGGTGCAGGAGATCGACAAGTCGGTGGAGGCAATCAATGCCGCGATACCGCCATACCGGCCGCTGCACGCCAAGGTGCGCGAGGTCCAGGCGGAGCAGAAGCGCCGCGAGCGGATCATCCGCGACCTGAGCACGGATATCTCGCGCATGTCGCGCGATCCGGAGAACGCGGATGCCGTCAAGAAGCTGCAGGCCCGGGTCGATGCCCACAAGGCCGAGATAGAGAGGCTGAAGGGCAGCATTCCGGCCAACTGGGACGAGGAGCACAAGAGGTTCCTGGGCCTGGTGAACGCGGAAAAGCGCGGCAGGCTGCTCTATCGCCGCAACGTGGACGACGCTTACAAGCCGGTGGAAATGGCGGTCGAGATCCTTTCCGCCACGCCGCAGCTTGTGGCTTTCGGCGATGCCATGTCCGACATCCGCAAGGCTCTCGACGAAAAGCCGCCAGCGGAAACCGCGCTGCTGATCGAGGTGGAACAGCAGAGAATATCGGCCATTCCCGGCGGCGAACCGGTTCGGGCTGCATTGAGCAACGTGCGGCGCGGACTGACCCATTCCACTCCGGATGTGGACGAGGCCAGGAAGACGATGGAAGAGGCGACCAAGGTGTATGAAGCGGAGCTGGCCTGGCGCAAGAAGGGCGCGCAGGAGCTGCTTCCCGCGCTCGGCGCCTATGAGCAGACCATCCGCTACAACATGGGCATGCGCCAGCAGTCGAGGCTGCCGGAATACGCAGCCCCCGCAATGGCGGGCTGCCTCGCCCATCACAGGGATATCTCCCTGTATTTCTGACTTGCGGCTGGACACCGGGGGCAGGGGGTCGCGCCGACGTGATGGCGCGGTCATTGTGCAGGCCACCTCATTATGTCAGTATTGCTGACCTAACGGGCGGGCCTTCTCCGGAGGCGGCCCGCCTTGCCATCGCGGAAGCCTTCCGGTCGAATTGCGATGATGAAAAAAGCCAGGCTCGACGACAGGTATGATCTTGGGCGGTCACGGGTCTTCGTGACCGGCTCCCAGGCGGTCATACGCCTGGCGCTGATGCAGCAGGCGCTGGACGCCCGCGCGGGCCTTGATACCGCCGGCTACGTCTCCGGCTATCGCGGCTCGCCGCTCGGCAGCCTCGACCAGCAACTGGCCGGGGCCAGGGCTTTCCTCGAGAAATCGAATATCGTCTTCCGGCCGGGGTTGAACGAGGACCTCGCGGCCACCGCCATCTGGGGCACGCAGCAGGCGGAGCTGCGCGGCGAGGGCAAATATGACGGCGTATTCGGCATCTGGTACGGCAAGGGCCCGGGCGTGGACCGTTCCGGCGACGCCTTCCGACACGCCAATCACGCGGGCACATCGAGGAACGGCGGCGTCATCGCGCTGATGGGCGACGACCATACCTGCGAATCCTCCACCTCCGCGCACCAGTCGGAATTCGCCTTCGTGGATGCCATGATGCCGGTTCTCAATCCGGCGGGCGTGCAGGAGATCCTCGACTACGGTCTCGCCGGCATCGCGCTGTCGCGCTTCGCGGGCGTGTGGACCGGCATCAAGTGCGTGAAGGACAACATCGAGCAGTCAGCCTCGATCGAGGCGGGGCTCGACCGTCCGCCCTTCGTTGTTCCCGCCGACTTCGAGATGCCGCCCGGCGGGCTCAACATCCGCCTGGGGGACGGCGCGCTGGAGAAGGAGTCGCGCCTGCATCTGTACAAGCGCCCGGCCACGCTCGCCTTCATCCGCGCCAACAGGCTCGACCGCATGGTCATGCCCGGCGGGCGGGAGGCGCGGCTCGGCGTCATCACCACCGGCAAGAGCTATCTCGACGTGGCGGAGGCGCTCGATCTTCTCGGCATCGACGAGGTGCGGGCCGCCGGTCTCGGCCTGAGGCTCTACAAGGTCGCAGCCGTGTGGCCACTCGAACCCGAAGGCATGGCGGAGTTCGCGCGCGGCCTGAAGACCATCCTGGTGGTGGAGGAGAAGCGCTCGCTCATCGAGACGCAGGTGAAGGAGCAGCTTTACAACCGCGCCGGCAAGCCGGTCGTGGAGGGCAAGCGCGACGCGGCGGGCAAGATCCTGTTCCCCGCCTATGGGGCGCTGGAGCCGGTGCAGATTGCGCTCGCCATCGGCGAGCGGCTGCTGGAGCTCGGCCCGGCGGAGGGCATCGCGGAGCGCATGGACGGCCTGAAGCGCGCGGCCCGCGCCGCCGGCAACGTGCCGCAGATCGCCACGCGCATCGCCTATTTCTGCGCGGGTTGCCCGCATAACACCTCGACGGTGGTTCCGGCGGGTTCGCGCGCCTATGCGGGCATCGGCTGCCACTACATGGCGCAGTGGATGGGCCGCAACACGGAAGGCTTCACCCATATGGGCGGGGAGGGGGCCAACTGGATCGGCGAGGCGCCGTTCTCCACGCGCGAGCACGTGTTCCAGAATATCGGCGACGGCACCTATATCCATTCCGGCTCGCTGGCCATCCGCGCGGCGGTGGCGGCCGGAACGCGCATCACCTACAAGCTGCTCTACAACGACGCGGTGGCCATGACCGGGGGGCAGACGCTCGACGGCGGGTTGACCGTGCCGCAACTGGCGCGCCAGCTCGCGGCGGAGGGCGTGTCGCGTATCGCCGTCGTGGCGGAGGACCCGAAGCACTATCCTTCCGGCGCGGAATTCCCCGCGGGCACGCGCATCGAGCCGCGCAGCAGGCTGGACCATGTGCAGCGCGCGCTGGCGGAGACCGAGGGCGTGAGCGTCCTGATCTACGACCAGACCTGCGCGGCGGAGAAGCGGCGGCGGCGTAAGCGCGGAGCCTATCCCGACCCCGACCAGAGGGTGTTCATCAACGAACTGGTCTGCGAGGGCTGCGGCGACTGCGGCGTGCAGTCGAACTGCGTGGCCATCGTGCCGCTGGAAACGGAGTTCGGTCGCAAGCGGGCCATCGACCAGTCCGCCTGCAACAAGGATTTCTCCTGCCTGAAGGGCTTCTGCCCCAGTTTCGTGACCGTGCATGGAGGCGAGCTGCGGGGCGCGGAACCGGACGGGGCGCCGCAGCCGCCGGCCCCGGACGCCCTGCCCGTGCCCGCGCTGCCGGCGCTGGACCGGCCGCGCTCCATCGTCATCACCGGCGTCGGCGGCACGGGCGTGGTGACCATCGGCGCGCTGCGGGGCATGGCGGCCCACCTGGTAGGTATGGGAGCCGGCGTCATCGACGTGTCGGGCCTCGCCCAGAATGGGGGGGCGGGAGCCGGGCATCTGCGC
>JBFWSL010000047.1:0-16907 GCA_050248375.1 Hyphomicrobiales bacterium
CGTCCGCGGCAAGAAAATCCCGCCGCAGGACATCGCGCGCCTCCGAGACGAGCTGGCCGGCCTCCTCGAGCGCCCGGTTCGCCGGAAGTCCGGTGTGCTTGCGGCGGAAGTCGGCGACGATCTGTTCCTTGGTCAGGTGCACCGCGGGCGCGATGATGTGGCTTGGCGGCTCGTCGCGGATCTGGATCAGATATTCCCCGAGATCGGTTTCCACCGGCCGCAGGCCCGCCGCCTCGAGATGGGCGTTGATGCCGATCTCCTCGCCCACCATCGACTTGCCCTTGGTGACGGTACGAGCGCCCGCCTTGCGGCAGATGTCGAGGATGATGTCGCGGGCGTCTCCCGCCGTCGGCGCCCAGTGCACCTGGCCGCCCGCTTGCGCGACCTTGCGCTCGTAGGCTTCCAGATAGAGGTCCAGGTGGGCGAGGGTATGCTGCTTCATGTCGCGCGCCCGGTCGCGGAGCTGATCGAACTCGGGCAGTTTCGCGCGCGCCTCCGCCCGCTTGACCACGAAGCCCTGGCGCACGTTGCCAAGCGCCTTCTGCAGCTGAACGTCGTGCAGCGCCCGGTCTGCGTTGGCCTTGAAGCTGTGCGAGGTGGGTTTCATTCCGGTCGTTCCGCCGGTGCGCAGATCGGCGGCTCGTCCGTCATGCCGGCGAGGACTTCCGCCACATGGCGCACCTCGATAGCCCGGCCCTCCCGCGACAGCTTGCCGGCCATGTTCATCAGGCAGCCGAGATCGCCCGCCAGCAGGCACGCCGCGCCGCTGCCTGCGGCGTTCGCCGACTTCTTCTCCACGATGGCGTTGGAAATGGCCGGATACTTGATGGAGAAGGTGCCGCCGAAACCGCAGCACACCTCGCAGTCGGCCATCTCCTCCAGTTGCAGGCCGCTCACGCTCGCCAGCAGTTTGCGAGGCTGCGCCTTGACGCCGAGTTCGCGCAGGCCGGAACAGGAGTCGTGGTAGGTGACCTTGCCATCGAAGCGGGCCTCGACTCCTGTCATTCCCCGGATGTCGACGAGAAACGACACCAGTTCATGCACCCGTGAAGCGAAATCGCTGACGCGTGCGGTCCAGTCCGGATTGTCGCCAAGCAGGCGTGCATAGTGTGTCTTGAGCATGCCGGCGCAGGAGCCCGAGGGGGCCACCACGTAATCGCAGCCCTCGAAGGCGGCGATGGTCTGCATGGCGATGCGGATGGCGTCGGGCCTGTCGCCGGAATTGTAGGCCGGCTGGCCGCAACAGGTCTGGCCTTCGGGCACCACGACGCGGCAACCGGACTGTTCCAGCAGCTTCGCCGCCGCGAAGCCGACCGAGGGGCGGAACAGGTCCACCAGGCAGGTGACGAAAAGACCGGCGGTCGGTGCGGGATTTCCGGAAGTGGGTGCCAAACGCTGGTCCTCCGGGTGAACTGGACCACCCTAGGTAGCGCAACCGACCGGGGCCCGCAATTGCCGCCGGTTTCCCTCCGGCCAATAGGCCAATTGTCCCCGTTTCCGTTCGGGGGGCGATTGGCATACCATCCGGGTCCGGGCCGGAATCTTGAGGACCGGGTGCATAGTCTTTAGGGAGGAAGACCTGATGAAAAGGCTACTGGCATTCACCTGCCTTGCCTGCGCGATGGCGCTTTGCGCGCCCGGCGTCGCCGACGCCAAGGTGCGCTGGAAGATGGCATCCACCTATCCGGGCAAGCTGACCCAGCTCGGAACCATGGGCAAACAACTCGAGAAGAACATCGAGGAAGTCTCCGGCGGCGAAATCGAGATCAAGTTCTTCGAGCCGGGCGCGCTGGTGCCCGCGCTGGAGGTCTTCGACGCCATCAAGAGCGGCTCCATCGACGCCGGGTGGTCCACGCCCGGCTACTGGCAGGGCAAGGAACCGGCGCTGGCCCTGTTCTCGGCCGTGCCGTTCGGGCCCGGAACCGGCGAATACACCGCCTGGCTGTTCTTCGGCGGCGGTGAGCAGATGATGCAGAAGATCTACAACAAGCACGGCCTGCATTCGCTCATCTGCGGCACCGTCGCGCCGGAGGCGTCGGGCTGGTTCCGCGACGAGATCACCTCCGTCGAGCAGCTCTCGGTCAAGAAGTTGCGCTTCTTCGGCCACGGCGCGTAGGTCATGCAGAATTTCGGCGTGGCCTGCCAGCTTCTGGCCGGTGGCGAGCTCTATCCGGCGCTGGAGCGCGGCACCATCGACGCCACCGAATTCTCCATGCCGGCGATCGATCTCAATCTCGGCTTCTACCAGGTGGCCAAGCACTACTACTTCCCCGGCTGGCACCAGCAGTCGACCATGTTCGAGCTGCTGATGAACAAGGACAAGTGGGACAAGCTGGGCAAGACCGAGCAGGCGCAGATCAAGGCGGTGTGCCGCGCCAACGTCACCTACGGCATGGCCGAGGGCGAGGCGATCCAGGGCGCGGCCCTCAAGGCCCTGCGCGAGAAAGGTGTGCAGATACACCGCTGGGCCGACGCCGACCTCGACAAGCTCCAGGGCGCCTGGAACGAGGTGGTGCAGGAGCTTCTCGCCAGCGATCCCACGTTCAAGGAGGCCTGGGAGTCTCTCCAGAGCTTCCGCGAGGCTTACAAGGAGTGGGGATCGCTCGGCTACCTGAAATAGACGACAGCCCCTGCCGCTGAAGAAGGATCGCCGGCGGCAGGGGCGCGGCCTATTTTGGGCCGGGGAGGGGGCAATGAAGGCGCTGCTGAAAGTCGCCACGTCGATCGACGCCGTCCTTGGCGCGGTCTCGAGGGTCGGCTGCGCGGCGAGCCTCATCCTGGTGGTGGTGATCCTCTATGACGTCGTCACCCGCTACTTCGGCTTTCCCAAGCTGTTCGGTTTCAACTCGACCCAGTACCAGGAGTCCGAGTACTGGCTGCACACCATCGTCTTCTCGCTGGTCATCGGCTACGCCTACACGCGCCAGTCGCATGTCCGCATAGACCTGATGCGCGACCGGCTGCCCCAGAGGTGGAAGTACATCCTGGAAATCCTGGGCTGCGTGCTGCTGCTCATTCCCTTCTGTCTGGTGGCGCTGAACTACCAGTTCCACTACACCTACGCGTCCTACGACGAGGGCGAGATTTCCAGATCGGTCATCGGCCTCAAGCATGTCTGGATACTCAAGTCCTTTCTCTGCGCCCTTTTCGTGCTGCTGCTCCTCGCCGCCGTTTCGCAGCTGATCAAGGCCGTGGCGGGCCTGCGCGGCCAGCTTCCCGGCCACATGGTCAAGGGTACCCTGGGCGGGGACGAGTGACATGGACCTGGTGGATATTCTGCCGGTCCTGATGTTCGTGGCCCTGGGCCTGCTGCTGTTCTCCGGCTATCCGGTCGCCTTCGTTCTTGCCGGCGTCGGCCTCGGCTTCGGCGTCATCGGCATCGCGCTCGATGCCTTTGCATGGGTCCAGTTCGGCTCCATCCCGTCGCGCATCTTCGGCGGGATGGCGGAGAATCTCATCCTCACCGCCATTCCCATGTTCATCCTCATGGGCACGGTTCTGGAGCGGTCGGGCATCGCCCGCGATCTTCTCAACTGTCTGCAGGTGCTGTTGCGGCGCGTTCCCGGAGGCCTGGCGCTCTCGGTGACCCTCATGGGCACGATCATGGCCGCCACCACCGGCATCATCGGCGCCTCGGTGGTGATGATGACGCTGCTGGCGCTGCCGGTGATGGTGCAGCGGAACTACGACCTGCCTCTTGCCACCGGCACCATCGCCGCATCCGGGACGCTCGGTATCCTCATCCCGCCGTCGATCATGCTGGTCATCATGTCCGACCTGCTGGCCAGGTCGGTCGGCAATATGTTCGTGGCCGCGCTGTTTCCCGGCCTCCTGCTGTCCGCCCTCTACGTGATCTATATCGTCGTCCTGAGCATGCTGAACCCTCAGCGGGCCCCCCTGCCGGACAGGGATTTCGGGCCGGCCACCGCCGCGGGAATATGGAAGATGATCGCGCGCAGCTTCATCCCGCCGCTGCTGCTGATCTTCCTGGTGCTCGGGTCCATCCTGTTCGGAGTGGCCACCCCCACGGAGGCGGCCGGTGTCGGCGCCGCCGGGGCGATCATGCTGGCTTTCGTGAACCTCGTCATGCTGCCCGCCTTCGGCGTCGGCCGGCATGAGTTCGGGCAGCCGGGCTCGCCCGGAGAGGCCATGGACGGCGGGCCTTCAGGAGAAGGCGTCCTGACCGACGCCGTTCATTTCGCCGGCGTGATCTGGCAATCCGCCGCCTGCAGCGCCCAGACCAACGCCATGCTGTTCGCCATTTTCATCGGCGCGACGGTGTTCTCCTATGTCTTCCGCTCGCTCGGCGGCGACGGCCTCGTCATCGACTTCGTGGAGGGCCTCGGCCTCGGTTCATGGGGCCTGCTGATCCTCCTGATGGCGCTGATCTTCGTCCTCGGCTTCTTCTTCGACTGGATCGAGATCACGCTGATCGTGCTGCCTGTATTCGCGCCCATCATCTCCAGCCTGGATTTCGGCGCCCATGTGGACAAGGCCGAGGTGGTCTACTGGTTCGCCATCCTCATGGCGGTGAACCTGCAGACGTCGTTCCTGACGCCGCCATTCGGCTTCGCGCTGTTCTACATGAAGGCGGTTGCCCCGCGCGGCGTGAAGATCGAGCACATCTACAAGGGCATCATTCCCTTCGTCGTGCTCCAGCTCACCGGGCTGGGGCTTGTCATCGCGTTTCCGGAGATCGCGCTGTGGCTGCCGCGCGTGCTTCTCGACTAGCATGATCCGGAAAAGTTGATACCGCTTTTCCGATAAGATCATGCTCAAGCTATCGATCCGGCGCATCATCTTATCGGCCAAGCGATTCCATTTGGCCGGATGATGCGCTAGGGGACTCCGGCTACTCCTTTTTGGAGAAGGTCTTGAGATAGGCGATCACGTCGTCGCGGTCGTCCTCGTCCTTGAGGCCCGGAAAGGACATCTTGCCGCCCGGCACCAGCTTTTTGGGATTCTCCAGATAGGAGTGCAGCTTGTCGTCGTCCCATACGAGGCCGCCCGCGCCCGCGTCGCGCATCGGCTTGGAATAGTTGTAGCCTTCCTGCGCGCCGGCCGGAGCGTCGATGATGTTGTTGAGCGGCGGACCCACCTTCTTCTTTGCGTCGGGGCCGACGTCATGGCAGGCCTTGCACTTCTTGAAGACGGACTCGCCCTTCGCGGGATCCCCGTCCGCCATGGCAAAGGATGGCGGGGAGACAATGGCGGCAGCCAGCAGAATGCAAGTAAGCGTTTGTTTCATCAGTAATTCCTCCCAAGCCGGGCGCGGACCTTAGCAACCGGAATAACGTTCTTGAACCCGGCGAAGGGTCGCACTTCGGGAATTGATACGGCCTACAGCGCCGGAGCGGCGCCGTTCGTCGCCCTGGCCTGGGGTGTGAAGGGCAGGGCGAGGCCCTTGTCCCAGTAGGGCTCGGGGCCGAACAGGCCGGCGAGGAAGTCAACGAAGACGCGCAGCTTCGCGGGGACATACTGCCGGCAGGGATAGACCGCGTAGACCGCCACGCGGGGGGATTCGTGATATTCCGGCAGGATCACTTTCAGCCGGCCCGATTTCAGCTCCGGGCCGACGTCCCAGGTGGAGCGCAGCGCGATGCCCAGTCCCGCCAGCACGGCCTCGCGAACGACTTCCGTCGAATTGGTGCGGATGCTTCCCGAGGCTCTCACCGAGGCCGGGCCCTCGGGCCCCTGCAGGCGCCAGACCTCCTGTGCCGCCGGCGCCAGGCAGTTGTAGCGGGAAAGTTCCGCCAGCGTTTTGGGTATGCCTGCCTTTTCCAGGTAGCTCGGCGCCGCGCAGATTACCCGGTGGTTCGGTGCCAGCTTGCGCGCCACCAGACTGGAATCCTCCAGTTCGGCGATACGGATGGCCACGTCGAACCCCGCGCCGACGATGTCCACGAAATGGTCGGACAGGTCGAGGTCGAGATTGAGGTCCGGATACTGTTCGAGGAACTCGCCCATATAGGGCGCGATGTGCATGCGTCCGAAGGCGGTGGGGGCGGTGACCTTCAGCGTGCCGCGCGGCGTGGCGTTACGCCGGGTCACGTAGGCCTCGGCCTCGTCGATGCCCGCGAGGATACTGACCACGCGATCATAGAATCCCTGGCCTGTCTCGGTCAGGGTGAGTTGCCGTGTCGTCCGCTGGAACAGCCGGGCGCCGAGCCTGTCCTCGAGATGGCTGATACGCTTTGACACCACCGCCGGCGACAGGCCGATCTCGCGCCCCGCCGCGGACATGTTGCCCGCCGTCACCACGCGGGCGAAGATTTCAAGGTCGCTCATTCCCACGCGAATTGGACCATTATTTTCAATGAAGCCGAAAAAATCCGTTGCCTTTTTTAATGCAGATGAACATAAAGCGCAATGCGTTCGGCGCAGACCGCAGCAACTTGAAACGGGGCGTTGCGCGCTTTGCATCCTTTGTTCGCCCCGGGGTGAATACGGCAGGGCGATGAACGGGAATTTGGAGGCATGACGACCCAGGTACTTCCCGTACCCGACGAGACCATCGTCGCGAAGCGCGAGGAAATCGCGCGGGACCTGCGCGGTCTGGTGTCGCCTGAGAATGTGATTTCCGACGAGGACGGCCGCCGGGCCTTCGAGACCGACGGCCTTACCGCCTACCGCCAGATGCCCCTGGCCGTGGTCCTGCCCGGCACGACGGAGGAGGTGAGCGCTGTCCTGCGCTATTGTCACGACAACGACATCAAGGTGGTGGCCCGCGGGGCGGGCACTTCGCTTTGCGGCGGCGCCTTGCCCATGGCCGATGCGGTCGTTGTCGGCGTCTCCAGGATGAACCGCGTGCTGGACGTGGACTACGTCAACCGCACCGCGCGCCTGCAGACCGGCATCACCAATCTCGGCATCTCGAACCACGTGGCCCCGGACGGCTTCTTCTACGCGCCCGATCCCTCCAGCCAGCTCGCCTGCACGCTCGCCGGCAACATCGGCATGAACTCGGGCGGCGCCCATTGCCTGAAATACGGCGTTACCACCAACAATATCCTCGGGCTCCGCATGGTCATGATGGACGGCGAGATCGTCGACATCGGCGGCGAGGAAATGGACCAGGCCGGCTACGATCTCCTTGGCCTCGTCATCGGCTCCGAAGGGCAGTTCGGCATCGCCACCGAGGCGACCGTGCGCATCCTGCGTTCCGCGGAGGGCGCGCGGCCCATGCTGATGGGCTTCGACTCCAGCGAGGCGGCCGGCGAATGCGTCTCCGCCATCATCGGCGCGGGCATCATACCCGTCGCCATCGAGTTCATGGACAAGCCCGCGATCCATGTCTGCGAGGAGTTCGCGAAGGCCGGCTATCCGCTCGACGTGGAGGCGCTGCTCATCATCGAGGTGGAAGGCTCCGAAAGCGAGATCGCCACGCTGCTGGACAAGGTGAAGTCGATCGCGGAACCCTTCAATCCGCGCGGCATCCGCGTCTCCCAGAGCCCGGAGGAAAGCGCGGCGATATGGAAGGGCCGCAAGTCCGCCTTCGGCGCCATCGGGCGCATTTCGGACTACTACTGCATGGACGGCACCATACCGCTCGGCAGGCTGCCCGAGGTGCTGGTGAAGATTTCGCAGATCTGCCTGCATAACAATCTGAAGGTCGCCAATATCTTCCATGCCGGCGACGGCAACCTGCATCCGCTTGTGCTGTATGATGCCAACGATCCCCGCCAGGTGGAACGCGCGGAGAAGGCGGGCGCCGAGATACTCAAGCTCTGCGTCGAAGTTGGCGGCTGCCTGACCGGCGAGCATGGCGTGGGCGTCGAGAAGCGCGACCTCATGACCGTCCAGTTCGAGCCGGTGGACCTTGCCCAGCAGCTCCGCATCAAGTCCGCCCTAGACCCCAAGTGGCTGCTCAATCCGGCCAAGGTGTTTCCTCTCGCCGCCCGCGAGGGCCTTTAGGAGGCAGCCGTGTCCGAGATCACGCGTCCGGGCGGCGAGGACGAACTCGCAGCCGTGATAGCCGAGGCCGCCGCCGGCAACGCGCCGCTGGAGATCGAGGGCGCGGGCACCAAGCGCGACATCGGCCGGCCGCTCCAGACCGCCGCGAGGGTCTCCACCTCGAAGCTCTCCGGCATCACGCTTTACGAGCCGAGCGAGCTGTTCATTTCCGTGCTCGCCGGAACGCCGCTGAAGACGGTCGAGGCCGAGTTGGCGAGCAACAACCAGCAGCTCGCTTTCGAGCCCGCCGACCTTGGCCCGCTGCTCGGCGGCAAGGCGCAGCAGGGCACCATCGGCGCGGTGTTCGCCACCAACCTGTCCGGTCCGCGCCGCGTGCATGCCGGCGCCGCGCGCGACCACTTCATCGGCATGCGCGCGGTGAATGGCCGCGGCGAGGCGTTCAAGTCCGGCGGACGGGTGATGAAGAACGTTACCGGCTATGACCTGTGCCGCGGCCTGTCGGGGTCCTGGGGCACCCTCGCGGTGATGACGGAAGTCACCATGAAGGTCCTGCCGAAGCCCGAAGAGACGCGCACCCTGCTTATCCGCGGCCTGACCGAGGACGTCGCTGTGGAGGCCATGAGCGCCGCGCTGTCGTCGCCCTACGAGGTCTCCGGGGCGTTGCATCTGTGCGGCGAATTCGCCGGGCAGATGAGCGAGAAGGACCTTACCACCCGCGGCCGTCCGGTGACTCTCGTCAGGCTGGAGAATTTCTCCTCCTTCGTGGAGTACCGCTTCGAGAAGCTGTGCGGCCTGCTCTCCGCCTATGGCCGCATCCATGCGCTGGACAACAAGCGCTCGATCGCCCTGTGGAACGAGGCGCGGTCGCTGAAATACCTGCAGGCCGCCACCGGTTGCCTCTGGCGCATCGTGACGCCCCAGCGCACCGCCGCCCGCATCGTGGCCGCCATCCGCAAGACGCTGCATTGCAAGGCCGCCTTCGACTGGGCCGGCGGACTTGTGTGGCTGGAAATCCCGCCCGCCGCCGATGCCTCGGTGATCGAGGTGCGCAAGGCCGTCGCCGAGTTCGGCGGCCATGCCACGCTCATCCGCGCCGAACCCTCTGTCCGCGCCGCGATAGACGTGTTCCATCCCCCCGCCCCGGGACCCGCCGCGATCACGCGCAAGCTCAAGGCCGTCTTCGATCCGCACGGCATTCTCAATCCCGGCCGCATGTATCCGGGGGTGTAGGCGCATGCAGACCAACTTCACTCCCGAACAGCTTGCCGATCCGCGCATCGCGGAAGCCGAAAGCATCCTGCGCCGCTGTGTCCATTGCGGCTTCTGCACCGCGACCTGCTCGACCTATGTTCTGCTCGGCGACGAGCGCGACAGCCCGCGCGGCCGCATCTACCTCATCAAGGAGATGTTCGAGACCGGCGAGGACGCGAGCAGGGAGGTGACCACGCATGTGGACCGTTGCCTCACCTGCCTGTCCTGCATGACCACCTGCCCGAGCGGCGTGGACTACCTGCATTTGTCGGACCTCGCGCGTGCCCACATCCACGAGACCGGCAGGCGCGGCCTCATGGACCGCATGACCCGTGGATTGCTCGCGCGCGTCCTGCCGTACCCTTCCAGGTTCCGCGCGGCCCTGTGGGCCGCCATGCTCGGGCGTCCCTTGGCTCCCTTGTTCAGGGCGGTGGGGCTGAAGCCGATGGCCGCCATGCTGGCGCTGGCGCCGCGCTTCGGGCCGGCCCGCGGCGGCATCGTGGCGCCCGGCGTCTACCCGCCCGATGGAGAGCGCACCCGCCGCGTCGCCCTCCTCACCGGCTGCGCCCAGCAGGCCATTGCCCCGCAGATCAACGCCGCCACCATCCGCCTGCTCAATCGCCATGGCGTAGAGGTCGTCGTGCCGGAACAGCAGGGCTGTTGCGGCGCGCTGGTGCATCACATGGGCCACGAGGACGACTCCCGCGAACAGGCGAGGCGCAACGTCGATGCCTGGAGCGCGGCGGAGCGCGATGGCGGTCTCGACGCCATTCTCATCAACGCCTCGGGTTGCGGCACCATGGTCAAGGACTACGGCCATCTCTTCGCCCGCGACGAGGGATACCGGGAGCGCGCCGCCGCATTGGCCTCGAAAACACGCGATATCACGGAGTTTCTTGCCGAAATCGGACTTAAACCATCGGAGAATTGGACCGGCCTCACGGTCGCGTATCATTCCGCCTGCTCGATGCAGCACGGGCAGCGCATCCATACCGAGCCGCGCGCTCTGCTGCGTCAGGCTGGATACACGGTGGCGGAAGTCCCCGAGGGGCACATCTGCTGCGGGTCGGCGGGCACCTACAACATAACGCAGCCTGAAATCGCCGCCGATCTGAGGGAACGCAAACTGAAGAATATCCGCAGTGTCCGCCCGGACGTTGTGGCGGCGGGCAACGTCGGCTGTATCACCCAGTTGCAGGGCGCACGCGACCTGCCGGTGGTGCATACGGTGGAACTGCTCGACTGGGCGCTGGGAGGCCCGTGCCCGAAACCGTTGACGCATCTCGCCGGACGCGTCCGGCGGGTGAGGGACCTGATCGACGAGACGGTTTCCGCCGCGGCAAATGAAAAGACGAACCACTGACCCGAGAACAAGAAAAGAGGATTGCAGAATGACCGTTGCCGAGAAGAACCGGCTCGATCTCCCCAACGGCGTTGAGGTCCGCGGATCCGTCGCCGAGGGCTATGATCGGGTGCTCACCAGCGATGCGCTCGCCTTCGTGGCGGACCTTGCTCGCAAGTTCGATGGCAAGCGCCGCGAACTGCTCGACCGCCGCGCGCAGCGCCAGAAGGACTGGGACGCGGGCGGACTGCCGGACTTCCTGCCCGGAACCAGGTCGGTCCGCGACGGCGACTGGAAGATCCGTGGCGTCCCCGACGATCTGAAGAAGCGATGGGTCGAGATCACCGGTCCCGTCGACCGCAAGATGATCGTCAACGCGCTCAACTGCGGCGCCGACGTGTTCATGGCCGATTTCGAGGACGCCCTGTCGCCGACCTGGGCCAATGTCATGGACGGCCAGATCAACCTCAGGGATTACTGGCAGGGCCGCATCGACTTCACCGATCCGGCCTCCGGCAAGTCCTACAAGATCGGCCCGAATCCGGCCGCGCTGCTGGTGCGCCCGCGCGGCTGGCATCTGCTCGAGGAGCACATTTACGTGGATGGCGCTCCGCTCGCGGGCGCCTTCATGGATTTCGGCCTGTATTTCTTCCACAACGCCAGGGCGGCGCTGGCCAAGGGCAAAGGGCCGTATTTCTACCTGCCCAAGCTGGAGAGCCACCAGGAGGCCGGCCTGTGGAACGACGTCTTCGTCGAGGCGCAGAAGGCCCTCGGCCTGCCCGTCGGCACCATCAAGGCGACCGTACTGATCGAGACGCTGCCGGCCGCCTTCGAGATGGACGAGATTCTCCACGTCATGAAGGATCACATCGTCGGCCTGAACGTCGGCCGCTGGGACTACATCTTCTCCTACATCAAGGTGCTGCGGAACAAGCCGGAATACCTGCTGCCGGACCGCCAGCAGGTGGTGATGGGCAAGTATTTCCTCGGCGCCTATGCGAAGCTGCTGGTCGAGACCTGCCACAAGCGCGGCGCCTTCGCCATGGGCGGCATGGCCGCCCAGATCCCCAACCGCCGCGATCCCGAGACCAACGCCAAAGCCATGGCCGCCGTGCAGGCGGACAAGCAGCGCGAGGTCGGCGAGGGCTGCGACGGCACCTGGGTGGCGCATCCCGACCTCGTGCCGGTGGCGCGCGAGGTGTTCGAGAAGCTGATGCAGGGCGACAACCAGCTCGACAGGCGCCCCGGCGCCGACGTCACCCGGAAGGACCTGCTGGAGCCGCACCAGGGCACCCGCACCGAGGAAGGGCTGCGCACCAACATCCGCGTCGGTATCCAGTATATCGAGGCGTGGCTGCGCGGCAGCGGCGCCGTGCCCCTCTACAACCTGATGGAGGACGCGGCCACGGCGGAAATCTCCCGCACCCAGATCTGGCAGTGGCTGCGCCACAAGGCCACCCTGGAGGATGGCCGCCCGGTGACGAAGGAACTGGTCGCCGAACTGCTGAAGGACGAGATGGCGAAGCTGCGCGAGGCTCTCGGCTCCGGCGTCTACGACAAGGGCCGCTTCCCCGAGGCGATTGAAATCTTCCAGTCGCTGCTGGCGTCCGACTCGCCCGAGCCCTTCCTGACGCTGCCCGCCTACAAGCGCATCGTCTGACCCGCCCTTCAGGGTTAACCGGTAGTTAAGGGCGGTCCCCGGGGCCGCCCTTTTTGCTGTCCCGGCCGCCCCGCAGGGTGAACAGATTCTTAGGAAGTCGCGGCGATGATCCATACCCGGTCATCAATGATCTTGCGACTCCTGGAAGGGAAGGGAATCGATGGCGGCTGCCCGGAAAAAGATCTTCCGCATCGAGCAGTATTCCACGCTGGCCCTGCGTGAGATGGATCGCGCGGACGCCTCCGATCCGGCCGCCGCACGGCGTCACCGCGAGATCATGGAGGCCCTCGACGAGATCAGGACCAAAATGACGGCCGGCGACGAGATGTCCGGCAAGATCATCGAGGACTACAAGCACGACCTCTACGAAGCCCGCAAGATCAAGGACGAGCTGACGCGCATCTACAACGCCATCAGCAAGACCAAGCAGGAAATCGCCGCCCTGCACAAGGAAGGTTTCGACGGCGCCGACATGGGCCGCATGACCGACGAGCTCAGCGCCATCGTCTCCGGCACCGAGCAGGCGACGGAAACCATCCTCCACGCCGCCGAGCAGATCGACAGCCAGGCCATGGAGCTTTCGGCTTCCCTCAAGATGCCCCGCAACCTCGATCAGGTGAGCGACATCCAGGACCAGGTGGTCAAGGTGTTCGAGGCCTGCAACTTCCAGGACCTCACCGGCCAGCGCATCACCAAGGTGGTCAACGCCTTCCGCTTCATCGAGCGCCGCGTCGAGAGCATGATGAAGATCTGGGGCGGCATCGAGAGCTTCAAGGATGTCGAGCCCGCCGAAACCCGTCATCGCGAGGGGGACCTGGCCCTGCTGAACGGCCCCGCGCTCCAGTCCGACGACGGCGTCGCCTCCCAGGACGACATCGACGCCCTTTTCGACTGAGAGTCCCGCTCTTCGGCGAAGCGCCCGGATGGAGCGAAGCGCAATCCGGGAGGCGTTGAACGGCTGATCCCGGGTTTCGCTGCGCTCCGCCCAGGCTGCGGGCCGAGCCGTGACCCACGCGGAAGCCCCGCCTTGTGGCCCCTCCGGCAATCGGCTAGAACCCCCGCCTACAGCGGTATTTCTCACTGAAGCACGGGCGTCATGGCCAAGCCGAAAAAACCCGCGCGCCCGAAGGCGCGCCTGCCTCGCGGCTTCATCGACGCCGCCCCGGCCGACCTGCGCGCCGAGCGGGCCATGCTGGAGACCATCCGCAGGGTCTACGAGAACTACGGCTTCGAGCCGCTGGAAACCCCGGCCATCGAGTATACCGACGCGCTCGGCAAGTTCCTGCCCGACCTCGACCGCCCCAACGAGGGCGTGTTCTCCTTCCAGGACGACGACGAGCAGTGGATGAGCCTTCGCTACGACCTGACCGCGCCGCTCGCCCGCTACGTGGCACAGAATTTCAACGATCTCCCCAAGCCCTTCCGCCGCTACCAGGTGGGCCCCGTGTGGCGCAACGAGAAACCGGGCCCCGGCCGCTTCCGCCAGTTCACCCAGTTCGACGCCGACACGGTCGGCGCGCCCTCGGTCGCCGCCGACGCCGAGATGTGCATGCTCGCCGCCGACGCCATGGAGGCGCTGGGCATCCCGCGCGGCCAGTACGTCATCAAGGTCAACAACCGCAAGGTGCTCGACGGAGTGCTGGAGTCCATCGGTGTGACGGATGACGGGCAGCGTCTCACTGTTATGCGGGCCTTGGACAAGTATGACCGCTTGGGATCGGACGCTGTAAAATTCTTGCTTGGCGATGGTCGAAAAGATGAAAGCGGAGACTTTACCAAGGGGGCGCAACTTAAGGTCGATCAAATTATGAGGGTAATGGCGGTATTTGATGCCGCCTGGAGAGGTGACGGAAAATTCAAGGATGCGTCGCTGACATCAAAATTGCTTCGGGATTCCGTTGGAGACAGCCAAGCTGGCCTTGAAGGTGTTGAAGAACTTGACGCTATAGCCGAACTCGTGGCCACAAGCGGCTATCTTGATGGTCGAATCCAAATCGACCCCTCCGTCGTCCGTGGCCTCGAATATTACACCGGTCCCGTCTTCGAGGCGGAGCTGACCTTCGAGGTTAAGTCGAAGGAGGGCGGGCGTTTCGGCTCCGTCGGCGGGGGCGGGCGCTATGACGGCCTCATCGAGCGTTTCACCGGCCAGAAGGTTCCCGCCACCGGCTTCTCGGTCGGCGTGTCGCGTCTCGCCGCCGCGCTCAAGGCGCTCGGCAAGCTGGACGCGGGCGCGGCGCGGGGCCCCGTGGTCGTCACGGTCTTCGACAAGGAGCGCATGGCCGACTACCAGCGCATGGTGCAGCGCCTGCGCGAGGCGGGCATCGCGGCCGAGATGTATCTCGGCAACCCGAAGAACATGGGCGCGCAGTTCAAGTATGCCGACCAGCGCGGCAGCCCCTGCGTCGTCATCCAGGGGCCCGACGAGCGCGAGAAGGGCGAGGTGCAGATCAAGGACCTGATCGAGGGCGCGCGGCTCGCCGAAGAGATCGCCGACAACGCCCAGTGGCGAGAGGCGCGTCCCGCGCAGTTCGCCGTGCCCGAGGACAAGCTGGTGGAAGAAGTCGCCGCGCTGCTCCAGCGCCAGCGGAGCTGAGCATGGTCGCGGAATCCGCCACCCGTTTCGCCGCGCTGGAGGCGCAGGCCGCCGGCATCATGGAGACCTTCCAGGCCGCGGGTTTCGAGCCGGTGGCCCCCGCCATCCTGCAGCCCGCCAGCCTGTTCCTCGACCGCATCGGCGAATCCATCCGCAGCCGCACCTATGTCTTCACCGACAATGACGGCGAGGAGCTGTGCCTGCGCCCCGACCTGACCGTGCCCGTCTGCCGCCTCTATCTGGAGCGGCACCCGGAGGCCGACGCCGAGGCGCGCTACTGCTACAACGGACCCGCCTTCCGCTATCAGCCGGGCGGGGGCGACAGGGTTCGCCCGCGCGAGTTCCGCCAGGCCGGCATCGAAATGATCGGCGAAGGGCCGCCGGAGAACGCCGAGGCCGAGGTGCTGGCGCTGGCGCTGGAAGTGCTGCGCAAGTCGGGCCTGGAGAAATTCCGCATCCGCTTCGGCGATCTCGGCCTGTTCGGGGCCCTGGTGGATGCTCTCGACATCCCGGACCGCTGGCGTATGCGCCTGCGCCACTTCTTCTGGCGTCCGCAGGCTTTCCGCGACCTGTTGCGGGCGCTCGCCGGCGGCGATGGCCGTCCGGTCATCCCCGGCAACGGCAAGCTGCTGGGCAAGCTCGATCCGGGCGACCCGGAAGCCGCGCAGGACGTTGTCGCCGCGCACCTGGAAGAGCAGGGCATTCCCCTGATCGGCGACCGCACGCTGGCCGAGATTACCGAGCGCCTGCTCGACAAGGCCGCCGATCTGCGGGAAGCGCCGCTGCCGAAGGAGACCATCGACCTGATCGAGGGCTATCTCGCGGTGGCCGGCCCGCCCCGCGCCGCGCTCGCCCGCATCGAGGATCTGGTCAGCGCGGCGGGCCTCACTCTCGGCGACTCGCTGGCGCTGTTCCAGCACCGCCTCGATCTCTTCGCCGAGCGCGAGATAGACCTGGCCGGGGCCCAGTTCTCCGCCGAGTTCGGCCGCGACTTCGAATATTATTCCGGCTTCGTCTTCCAGGTGGAAGTGCCCGACATGGGACGCGGCGGCCAGGTCGCCGGCGGCGGCCGTTACGACAACCTGCTGTCGGACATCGGCGCGCCGCGTCCGGTGCCCGCCATCGGCGCGGCCATCCACACCGAACGTCTGCTGGCGATGGTGCGGG
Source organism: Hyphomicrobiales bacterium (assembly GCA_050248375.1). Lineage (GTDB taxonomy): Bacteria > Pseudomonadota > Alphaproteobacteria > Rhizobiales > Methyloligellaceae > JAYZVT01. The sequence goes on from JBFWSL010000047.1 coordinate 15,928, forward strand.
GGGAGGGCGAATGACCGCCGACACCCTCATACTCGCCGTCCCTTCCAAGGGCCGGCTGATGGAGATGACCGCGAAAATGTTCGCCGATGCCGGGCTGGACATCCGCAAGACCGGCCACGAGCGCGGCTATCGCGGCGAGATCGCCGGGCTCGACGGCGCCGGGATCGCCTTTTTGTCGTCGTCGGAGATCGCCCAGCAATTGCGCTCGGGCCGCGTCCACATGGGCATCACCGGCGAGGATCTGGTGCGCGAGACGATCAACGACGCCGATGCGAAGGTGGAGTTCCTGCGCGCCCTCGGCTTCGGCCATGCCGATGTGGTCGCCGCCGTGCCCGAATGCTGGATAGACGTCCAGCGCATGAGCGACCTGGAAGAGGCGGGCGCCATCTTCCACCGAGAGCATGGCCGCCGGCTTCGCGTGGCGACGAAATATCCGAACCTGACCCGCCGCCATTTCGCGGCCAATGGCGTCGCCGGTTACCGCATCGTCGAAAGCCTGGGCGCCACCGAGGGCACGCCCGCCGCCGGAACGGCGGAGATGATCGTGGACATCACCACCACCGGCACCACGCTCAAGGCCAATCATCTCAAGGTTCTGGAGGACGGCGTTATCCTGAAATCGCAGGCGATGCTGGCGGCGTCCAGGGCCGCGAACTGGAAGGGGGCGGCCGCCGATGTGCGTGACGAGCTGCTGTCACGCCTCGGAGCGGCGGGGACCAGTCCAGCTCCCGAGACGCCCAAGGCTCCCGCGACGGCCAAAACGGCCAAGCCCGCCGCGAAGCGCGCCCCCAAGAAATCCTAGCCTGCCCCTGGCTGCCCGCGCGCGGCTGGCCAGGGCCCAGAGCGGCGGCGAGGACTTGATCGCCGCCTTCATGCGAAGCCCGGCGCGCAGCGCCGCCGCCGCCGCCTCGCCCTTCGCCGTCAGCGCCAGCACGACATGGCCGCGCTCGCGCCGGGTGGTGCACCATAGCGCCTTCAGG
>JBFWSL010000048.1:0-16519 GCA_050248375.1 Hyphomicrobiales bacterium
GGGAATATCTGATCCAGATCCGCGACGAGCCGCCAAGCCACATCATCGCGCCCGCGGTGCACCTGACCAAGGAACAGATCGTCGCCGACTTCCGCCGCAAGCACACCGGACTTCCGGCGAACCGGGTGCTCGACGAGGCCGGCCAGCTTGTCTCGGAGGCGCGCGATATCCTGCGGCGGGATTTTCTTGCCGCGGACGTTGGCATTACCGGAGCAAACATGCTCATCGCGGAGACGGGCAGCTCGGTGATCGTGACCAACGAGGGCAACGGCGACCTCACCCAGATCCTGCCCAGGGTTCACATCGTCATCGCGTCCATCGAGAAGATCGTGCCGACGCTGGACGACGCCTGCACCATCCTGCGGGTGCTGGCGCGCTCGGCGACGGGCCAGGAAATCTCCACCTACACCACCTTTTCCACCGGGCCGCGACGCCCGGGCGATCCGGACGGGCCCGAGCAGTATCACGTGGTCCTGCTGGACAACGGCCGCACGGAGATGCTGTCGGGCGAGTTCCGCGACATGCTGCGCTGCATCCGCTGCGGCGCCTGCATGAACCACTGCCCGGTCTACAACGCCGTTGGCGGGCACGCCTATGGCTGGGTCTATCCGGGGCCCATGGGCGCGGTGCTCACCCCGTCCCTCATCGGCGTGGACGAGGCGGGCCACCTGCCCAACGCCTCCACCTTCTGCGGACGCTGCGAAGCCGTTTGCCCCATGCGCATTCCGCTGCCGAAGATGATGCGGCACTGGCGCGAGCGCGAATACGAGAAGGGCAACGTTCCCGTGGCCTATCGCACGGGCCTGAAGCTGTGGGCCTTCCTTGCGCAAAGGCCACGCCTGTACCGGGCATTCGCCGCCATCGGCATGCCGCTGCTGGCTCTGGCGGGAGGCGGACGGCGCCGTTTCCGCAGCCTGCCGCTGGCGGGCGGCTGGACGCACGACCGCGACTTCCCCGCTCCGCAGGGCCGGACCTTCCAGTCGCAATGGCGCGGGGAGCGGCGGCCATGAGCAGCCGGGAGAAGATGCTCGCCTCGGTGCGGTCGGCGCTCGGGGTGGATACCGCGGAGGACGGCGGGCGTCGCGAGACCGTGGCGATGCGGCTGCGCGACCACCCCTCGAACCTGATACCGCAACGCGCCAGACGCGGCCCGGAGGAGCGCGTGCAACTCTTCATGGACATCCTGAAGAGCCAGGCGGCGACGGTATTGAGGCTGCCCGCGAGGGAAATTCCGGCAGCGGTCGCGGGTTACCTGCGCGACCACAATCTCCCGGCACGGGTCCGCATGGGTGGCGACCGGAGGCTCGCCGGACTTCCCTGGGGGACGGCGAAGGGGCTGGACTGCCTGTCCGGGCGCGCCGAGGAAGACGATACCGCCTCGCTGAGCCACGCCGCGGCGGGAGCGAGCGAGACCGGAACCCTCTTCCTGACCTCGGGCCCGGACAACCCGACGACGCTGAACTTCCTGCCCGAGACGCACATGGTCGTGGTCAGATCGCAGGACATCCTGGGGTCCTACGAGGACGTATGGAACCGGCTCCGGGAAACGTTTGGCGAGGGCGTCATGCCACGCACGGTCAACATGGTGTCCGGCCCCTCGCGCACCGCGGACATCGAGCAGACCATCGTCATGGGCGCGCACGGTCCGCGCCGCCTGCTGGTCCTGGTGGCCGACTGACGCGAAAGCCCTTCCCGCCTTAACCGGCCCGGACCGCGATGCTTTGCATGCCGCGGTCATTCCGCTATGTTCGCGGTGAATTCGGGCAGGGCCGGACACGGCCCCTCAGAACCGTCGAACCCGGGTAAATCGCGGAAAATCCATGTCATTTGCCAAGGCGAGCAAGGGCTTTCGGGCCTGGCTTATCGGCCTCCCGCGCTGGCTGAAGCGGGTGCTGCTGATCGCCAACGACGCCACCATGCTGCTGCTGGCGCTGTGGGCCGCCTATTCGATCCGCTACAATACGCTCTACGTGCCCATCAGCGACGAGAGCGTGCTGATATTCCTCCTCGCCCCGATGATCGGCGTGGCCATCTTCGCCGCGCGCGGCCTCTACAACCTCGTGACACGCTTCATCGGCCACGAAGCCTCCTACGGCATCTATGTGTCGGTGGCGCTGGCGGTGCTCACCTGGGCCCTGGCCATCCTGCTGCTGCAGATCGAGGGCGTGCCGCGGTCGGTGGTCATCGTCTACGGCCTGTTCGCGGCCGCCTTCATCCGGCTGAGCCGCCAGTTCGCCGGCTGGGTGCTGCAGGCGATCCCCAATGCCACACCGGCGCGCATCGACGACCGCACCCGCGTGGTCATCTTCGGCGCCGGCACCACGGGCATCCGCCTGTTCGACGCGCTCAAGCACAGCCGCGACTACAAGCCGGTCGCCTTTGTCGACACCGACAAGACCCTCTGGGGGCGCGTGGTGCAGGGCATGAAGGTCCTGAAGCCGGAAAAGCTGCCGAACCTGATCTCCCGCGAGCAGGTGCGCGAAGTCTTCCTCGCCCTGCCTGCGGCTTCGCGCCACGAGCGCCGCAACATCGTTCGCATGCTCGAGCCCTACCCGGTTCTGGTGAAGATGCTGCCGGGCCTGGACGAGATCGCCTCGGGGCGCGTCGAGGTCAGCGACTTGCGACCCATCGACGTGGAGGACCTGCTGGGCCGGGACCCGGTGCCACCGGACCCGGCGCTGCTGGACAAGGACATCCGCGACAAGTCGGTGATGATCACGGGCGCGGGCGGGTCGATCGGGTCGGAACTGGTTCGCCAGATCCTGGCCCTGGAGCCGCGCCGGATCGTGCTCTTCGACATCTCCGAGGCGGCGCTCTACGAGACCGAATCCGAGGTGCGTGACGGGCTGCGCCGCCTGCGCCGGCAGGCCGGGAAGGCAGGCAAGCTGCCGCCGGATACCCAGGTCGCTTCGGTACTCGGCAGCGTCCTCGACGGCAAGCTCGTGCGCGATACGATCGGCCGCTACGCGGTGCAGACCATCTATCACGCGGCCGCCTACAAGCATGTCCCGCTTGTGGAGGCGAATCCGATCACCGGCCTGCGCAACAACACCTTCGGCACGCTGGTCACCGCGGAGGCGGCGCTCGACGGCGGGGTGAGCAAGTTCGTGCTGGTCTCCACGGACAAGGCGGTGCGCCCCACCAGCGTCATGGGGGCGAGCAAGCGCCTGGCCGAGATGACCCTGCAGGGCCTGGCGGCGGAAACCAACGGCGGCACGGTGTTCACCATCGTGCGCTTCGGCAACGTGCTCGACTCCTCGGGTTCGGTGGTGCGGCGCTTCCGCCAGCAGATCCGCGACGGCGGACCGGTGACCGTGACCCATCCGGAGATCATCCGTTATTTCATGTCCATCCCCGAGGCGGCGCAGCTCGTGCTGCAGGCGGGCGCGATGGCCTCGGGCGGCGATGTGTTCGTGCTCGACATGGGCCAGCCGGTGAAGATCGACGATCTCGCCCGCACCATGATCAAGCTCAGCGGCCTGGAGCTGAAGGACGATGCGCATCCCGACGGCGACATCGAGATCGAATATGTGGGCCTGCGCCAGGGCGAGAAGCTCTACGAGGAACTGCTGATCGGCGAGACGACGACGGGCACGCAGCATCCCCGCATCATGATGAACTCCGAGCCGTTCGTGCCGCTGGACAAGCTGGAGCAGGAATTCGCCGCGCTCGACGACGCCATCGACGAAAGCGACCTCGAGGAGATCGAGGCTATCCTGAAGCGGACCGTGGAGGGATACACGGTGTCGCCGGCCCTTCCCGACGAGTTCACCGAAAGCGAGGAGTGGCCCACGGCCACCCGGACGCTGCATTGAGTGCCACCAAGGCACAGACACGCATAGCCGTCGTCGCGTCCTACGCGCCTTCGCTGCTGCAGTTCCGCGGCCCCCTGATCGAGGAACTGGTCAGGCGCGGCCACAAGGTGCTGGGCGTGGCGCCCGGCATGGACGAGAGGACCCGCAAGGGACTGGCCGATATCGGCGCGGATTCCGTCGATTTCGCCCTGAACCGGACCGGCCTCAATCCCATCGCCGACCTGCGCAGCATCCGCGAACTCACGGGGCTGTTCCAGGAATGGGAGCCGGACGTGGTCATGGGCTACACCCCCAAGGGCGCCATATATGCCTCCCTGGCCGCGGCACGGGCGAAGGTGCCGCGCATCGTGCCGATGGTGACGGGGCTCGGCTACTCGTTCCTGCCCGGCGGCGGGCTGAAGGGACAGCTTGTGCGCAGGATCACGGAGCGCCTTTACAGGCGCGCCTTCGCGGTGAGCCATGGCATCATCTTCCACAACGACGACGACGCCCGCGTGCTGATGGCGGCGGGAGTGGTGCCGCGCAACATCAGCGTCAACGTGGTGCGGGGCTCGGGTGTCGATCTCGAGCGCTTCAAGGAGCAACCGCTGCCGGGCATCGCCGAAGGCCTCACCTTCCTGATGATCGCGCGGCTGGTGCGCTACAAGGGGGTGGAGGAATATTGCGAGGCCGCGCAGCGACTGTTCGGCCAGGGCGTCAAGGCGCGCTGCCTGCTGGTCGGCCCGCCGGAGAACGGCCCCGCGGCGTTTCCGGCGGAGGAACTGCTCAAGTTCAAGCCGGCGATCCGCTATCTCGGGCCGGCGGAGGACGTGCGGCCCCACCTCGCCCGCTGCCATGTCTACGTGCTGCCATCCTACGGCGAAGGCATGCCCCGCACGGTGCTGGAGGCACTGGCGACGGGCCGTCCCGTCATCACCACCGAGACGCGGGGATGCCGGGAGACCGTGCGACCCCGGGAGAATGGCTTTCTGGTGCCGGTCGGCGACCCGGCCGGCCTCGCCAGCGCCATGATGGAGTTCTTCAAGCGGCCCGACCTGCTGGCGCCCATGGCGAAGAAGAGCCGGGAACTGGCCGAGGCCGAATTCGACGTGGGCAAGGTGAACGAGGCGATGATCGAGGCCCTTGGCCTGGACGAGGCGCAGTAGCGCATGGCCGCCGCCGGCATTTCCCCGCACCCGCCGTTGGGTTAAGACTGGCCGGAGACAGTAGCTGAAGGCAACCGCCCGCGATGAGCAAGAGCCGCGCAAATCCCCCCGAGCAACCCGTCTATACCCAGGGCGAGGAAGGCTGGCCGCATTTCGCCGAGGACGAGATCGAGGCGGTAGCCGAGGTTCTCCGCTCGGGCAAGGTGAACCAGTGGACCGGGACGAAGGTCAAGATATTCGAAGCGGAGCTGGCGGAATGGCTGGACGTGCCACATGCGGTGGCGGTGGCCAACGGAACGCTCGGCCTCGAGCTGGCGCTGAGGGCCCACGGCATCGGCGAGGGCGACGAGGTGATCGTAACCTCGCGCAGCTTCGTGGCGTCGGCGGGATGCGTGCGCACGGTCGGCGCCACGCCGGTATTCGCGGATGTGGACGCCGACACGCAGAACATCTCGGCGGCGACGGCCGCGCCTCTCGTCTCCGCGAAGACCCGCGCCATTCTGCCGGTGCATCTCGCGGGGTGGCCCGCCGACATGCTGCCGCTGATGACACTGGCGGCGGAGAACGACCTGCTGGTCATCGAGGATTGCGCGCAGTCCATAGGCGCGGAGTCCGGGGGGCAGCGCACGGGCAGCCACGGCCATGCGGCGGTGTTCTCCTTCTGCCAGGACAAGATCATCTCCACCGGCGGCGAAGGCGGCATGGTCACCTTCAAGGACCGGGGCGCATGGCAGCGGGCCTGGGAATACAAGGACCACGGCAAGAGCTGGGAGGCGATGCAGCCGCGCCCCGGCGCGAAGCCCGGCTTCCGCTACGTGCATGACAGCCCCGGAAGCAACTGGCGGCTGACCGAGATGCAGGCGGCCATCGGCCTGAAGCAGATGGAGAAGCTGGCGGGCTGGATCGGGACGCGCACCCGCAACGCGGAGATCTGGCGCGCGGCGCTCGGCGACAGCCCTGCCCTGCGCATTCCCTGGCCCGGGGAAGAGACCAGGCATGCCTGGTACAAGTTCTACTGCTTCCTGCGCCCGGATGCCCTGAAGCCTGGCGTCGTCCGCGACGACGTCCTGCAGGCGCTGGTCGAGGGCGGCGTGCGGGCCTTCACGGGGAGCTGCCCGGAAATCTACCGGGAGGACGTGTTCGAGGACCTCGAGGTGGAGACGCGGCCGGTGGCGCAGCGGCTCGGCCAGACCAGCCTCATGTTCGAGGTCCACCCCACGCTCGACCCGAAGCGTCTCGCCGCCACGGCGAAGACCGCGCGCGGCATCATCGACAGCTTTGCCGCCTGAGCCAGCAGGCCAGGACGGCCTCCTGCCCCGTCAGGTGATCGCCTTGCCCATCAGCGTGTCCGGCAGCCACGTGGCGATCTCGGGGAAGATGCACAGGATGACGATGGCGACGGCCATGCAGATGGTGTAGGGCAGCGCGCCCTTGAGCACGGTCTGCAGCGGCACGTCCGGCGCGATGCCGTTGATCACGTAGAGGTTGAGGCCGACGGGCGGCGTGATCAACCCGATCTCCATGTTGATGGTCAGGATGACGCCGAACCACACGGGATCGAATCCCGCCGCCGTGATGATCGGCAGCAGGATCGGCGCCGTCATCAGGATGACAGCGGCCGGCGGGATGAAGAAACCCGCCATCAGCAGGAACACGTTGATGAACAGCATCAGCACCCAGCGGTTCACGTCCATGTCGGCTATGGACTGCGCCAGGGTCTGCGTCAGGTAGAGCGACGACAGCATGTAGCCGAAGAGCACGGAGGCGGCGATGATCATGAGGATCATGATCGACTCGCGGGTGGTGTCGCGCAGGATGTGCACCCATTCCTTCGGGTTCCACATGCGGTAGATGAGGATGGCGAGAACCACGCAGAGCGCGGCCCCGACGCCAGCCGCCTCCGAGGGCGTGGCGATGCCGCCATAGAGCACGTAGACCACGCCCGCGACGATCACCAGGAACGGAATGACGCGCGGCAGCGAGGAGAATTTCTCCGCCCAGGTGTAGCGGAAGTCCACCGCATGGGACCGGAAGCCGGCGCGCCACATGGCAAACAGCGTCCACAGGATGAACAGGCCGGTAAGCAGCAGGCCGGGCAATACGCCCGCCAGGAACAGGCGGCCGATCGAGGTCTCGGTGGCGATACCGTAGAGAATGAAGGTGATCGACGGCGGGATCAGAATCCCAAGCGTGCCGCCGGAGCAGATGGACCCGGTGGCGACTTCATCCGGATAGCCGCGCTTGCGCATTTCCGGGATGCCCATCTTGCCGATGGCCGCGCAGGTCGCCGGTGACGACCCCGACAGAGCGGAGAAGATGGCACAGGCGCCGATGTTGGAAATGGCAAGCCCGCCCGGCATGCGATAGAGCCAGCGGTCGAGGGCCTCGTACAGATCCTTGCCGGCGGGCGACGAGCCGATGGCCGCTCCCATCATGATGAACATGGGAATGGAGACGAGGGTGAAGTCGTCCAGCGACGCGTAGAAGGTCTCCGCGACCACGCCCAGGGCGGAAGCGCCCTCGAAAATGATGATGAAGGCTACGGCGACCGCACCGAGACCGAAAGCCACCGGAATGCCCGATGAGAGGATGGCGATGGTGACGACGAGAATGATCAGGCCTTGTTCGAGCGGGCTCATGACACCTTCTCCTGAGGAATGCCGAACGGCGGCTCGCGGCCGGTCAAGACCCAATACAGGTCGGCCACATATTGCAGGCAGAGCAATCCGAGGCCGAAGGGCATCGACGAATAGGGAATCCACAACCGCGCGCGCCACATGGTGTCGGAGCGCCAGTTGTTGTCCCAGGCTTCCATGAACAGATGGAAGCCGAGCACGGTCAGCGTCAGGCAGAAGACGATGCCGATGACGGACGCCACGACCGCGAGCCAGAAACGCGGGCGCGGCGCCAGATAGATCGGCAGCACGTCCATGTTCACATGGCCGCGGGTCATGAGCACGTAGGGAGAGCCGATGAATGTCGCCGCGATCAGGCTGTAGGTGACGAAATCCGTCTGCCAGATCGTATTGATGTTCAGCACGTAGCGCATGAACACCATGTGGCAGACAACGAACACCGCGGACGCGATGAGCAGTCCCGCAAAGATGCCGCAGGCCTGAGAGACAAGCCTGATGGTGCGTATGAAGGCGTCCAAGCTGCCTCTCCCAACCCCGGATATGCGAAAACGGCCGGCGATCCCCTCGCCGGCCGTTCCGTGATTTTGTGTGCTACTTCACCGCCAGAGCGTCGTCGATCAGCTTCTGGCCATCCTTAACCTCGGACGCGAACTGCTTGTAGGAGCTCTGCTTGGCGACGTCGATCCAGGCCTGATACTCCGCCTCGGTCAGTTCGATGACCTCGACATTGTTTTTCTTGTAGGTGTCGACCAGCTTCTGATCGAGACCCTTGGATTCCTTCGCGAAGAACTCCTCCGACTTCTTGGCGGCCTTCATCAGGGCGTCCTGCTGGGGCTTGCTCAGAGCGGCGAAGCTCTTCTTGGACATGAGCACCGGCTCGTACATGAACCACAGGGCGTTGTCGCCGGGCGCGGTCAGGCACTTGAGCTGCTCGTAGAGGCGGAAGGAGACCAGGCTGCCGGAACTGGTGTCGGTCGCCTGGGCGACGCCGGTCTGCAGAGCGTTGTACACTTCGTTGGACGGGATCGAGACGATGTTCGCGCCAGCCTGCTGCCACATGGCGGCGAAGGTCGGACCGGCGGAACGGATCTTCTTGCCCTTGATGTCCTCGGGCTTGCGGATGCAGCCTTCCTTGGAGCCGAAGGCGCCGGCCAGCCAGGCGTCGGCCAGAACCATGACGCCCGCGTCGTCGATCTGCTTCTTGATGTCCTGCATGAAAGGCGAAGCGTTCAAGCGCGCCGCGCGGTCATGGTTGCGCACGAGGCCCGGCATCAGCGTCGCGCCGAAGGCCGGAACCTTGCCGCTGGCGTAATCCAGCGGGAAAGCCGAAATGTCGAGCTGGCCGCTCACCATGGCGTTCCACTGCTCCTTCGGCTTGAACAGCGAAGCTCCCGGATGCACCTGGATGTCGAGGCCGACATTGGCGGCCTTCACTTCGCGGGCGATGATCTGGACCATCTCGTCGCGGACGTCACCCTTGCCACCGGGGAACTGGTGGGAAGCCTTGAGCGTCACGTCTGCCGCAATGGCGGCGGGAGATACGGCGAAAGCGGCTGCGGCGAACGGAATCGCGAGCAGACCGCGCAAGAGCGTAGTCTTCATATGGGGAGTTTCCTCTATTGGGCGTTTCCTGATGACCCAATTCTTAAAGTCCGGGTCCGAATACCGTCAATTGGATTCTGAATTCAGAATTCCGTTATTGAGGGATTGGTGAACATTACCATCAAGTAGCCTTTTGCCCAAATGCCAAAATCGCGGCAACTGGAGCGAAAAAACCCAGCGCAACGGCGGTAACGACCAGGACCGGCAGATCGCCATACAGCCCGCGATCCACCTCGAAGACCTGATTCAGATACTTGGTCTGCAGTTGACCGGCCACAAGCGCCAGGTTCATCAGCGACGCCATCAGGGCGAACCAGGTAGCACGGCGGCCGGCCGGGGCGTGGATGGCGATGAGCGTCAGCATCGGGATCATGCTGAGCTGGGCGAAGGGAGAAGACGCGGCCGCGTCGAGCAGGGCGATGGTGCGCGCGCCGAAGCCGAACACCGCCTCGGTCCACACATCGAGGCGGTAGACCAGCGCGATGTTGGTCAGCGACAGGAAGGTCATCAGCACCGTGAGCCACAGAAGCACCTGGGCGATGGGGCGGCGGGTGATGGCGTCGGACAGGAGCCATGTGCCGGCTATGGCGAGCGCGGCGGCGATCTGGGCGAGCGTGCCGAAAAAGGCCTCGTCGAAGCCGAGCTCGTCGATGGTGAACCAGCGGTAGCCCTCGCCCACCCCCGGCGTGGAGCGGAAGACGAAGATGATGATCGCCGCATAAAATATCTTGCGCTTCGCCTCGGCGCTCATGTCGCCCACGACGCGAACCAGCAGCAGAATGACCACGGTCATGGATATGGCGAAGATCAGTTCCTGTCCCAGGGGAACGCGGGAGAGGCTGATTGCGGCAACGACGGCGCCGAAGCCAAGTCCGCCGCCGATAATCCGCCAGTCGATGGGCTTCATGGGCACCGGAGCCAGTCGCACGAACATCGCTCCCGTGGCGGAGATGACCGGAATGGCGAGACCGATCAGGAACACGGTCTCGTAGGAATAGAATTTCGCCAACAGGCCGGAAAGGCCCGCCACGGCGAAAATGCCGAAGGACAGCGCCAGCCTCCCGAGCACCTGGACCATGCCGAGTTCGCGTTCCACTTCGGCCTGGAGGCGCGGGGTGCCGTCGGGATGGGTGCGGTCCACAACCTCGGTGCTCATGGCATCGGCCACCACGTCCTGCAGCACGACGCCGACGATGATCAGAAGCTGCGCGGTGACGTAGAGCCGGTCGAGGCTGGTGAAGGCGATCCAGCCGCCGGCGGCTCCGGCCAGCACGATCAGCCCCACCGCGATCAGGCTGGCGCCCATGAACACATAGACGCGCCGCTGGGAGCCCAGGATGGCGACGGAATCCACGATCTGTCCGAACACCATCTTGATGGTCCACGGCAGGGTGAGCCAGACACCCAGAGCGGCGAGGTTCGCCGGCGTCATGGTCAGCGCCTGCTTGATCCAGAAGCTTTCCGCGATCGCCGTTATGCCCAGCGCGCCATAGGCAAAATAGACCATGAGCAATGGCAGATAGCGCAGCTTCATGGCCCGGATGGGCGTGAGCAGCGCGCGGCGGATCATTTCCGCGGGCGTAAGAGGCACGGGCGGGACGGCCCCGGCCGTGCGGCGATCTGTGGTGCTGGCGGTCAATCCTGCGCCTTTTTCCGAGCTTGTCTGTCCATAGGTAATGCCTGACGCGGGGGCGGTTGCAACCGCATTTCTTGCCTCTGGATCAATACTCTGCTGATCTTGTGCGCCGACAGCCGCCCAACCGGCAAGAGGAGCCAAATGAGCACCGCAGACATGTTCCGCCTCGACGGCCGGACGGCCTTCGTCACCGGAGGGTCGAGCGGGCTTGGCCGGCATTTCGCCCTGACCCTCGCCCGCGCGGGCGCCAATGTGGCGCTGGCGGCCCGCCGCACGGACCGGCTGGAGACCATCGCCGCGCAGATCCGGGACGAAGGCGGCAAGGCGCTCACCGTCGAACTGGATGTGACCGACAGCGCCGCGGTGAAGGCCGCTTTCGACGCGGCCGAAGCGGAATTCGGCACCGCCACCATCGTGGTCAACGCCGCCGGCGTATCGGTGGGCGCCTTCGCGCTGGACATGGACCTCGCCCAGTGGCGCGAGGTGATGAACGTCAACCTCGACTCCATCTTCCTCATTTCAAGCGAAGCGGCGCGGCGCATGCGCGACGCGAAACAGCCGGGTTCGATTATCAATATCGCCTCCATCCTCGGCGAGACAGTGATGAAGACGCTGACCGCCTATGCCACCTCCAAGGCGGGCGTCATCCAGCTCACCAAGGCCATGGCGCTGGAACTGGCGCGGATCAACATCCGGGTGAACGCGCTGGCGCCCGGCTATTTCGTCACCGAGATGAACGACCAGTTCCTGGCGACCGAGGCCGGCAAGCGGCTGATCGACCGGGTGCCGCAGAAGCGCACGGGCCAGTTGAGCGAGCTGGAGGGCCCGCTGCTGCTGCTCGCCTCCGATGCCGGGTCCTTCATGACCGGGTCCATCGTCGCGGTGGACGGCGGCGCCCTGCTCTCCATCGGCTGAAGGAACCGGCGAGGATGATCGGCTTCACCCTACCGCCCGAGATCGAGGACATCCGCCAGCGCACCCGCGACTTCGTGGCGGAACACATCCTGCCGCTGGAGGCCGACCGCGCCAACTGGGACGAGCACGAGAACATCCGCATCGACCTGTGCGACGAAATCCGGGCCAGGGCCCGGGAAGCCGGGCTGTGGTGCCCGCAGGTGCCCAGGGAGATGGGCGGCATGGGCCTGAGCTTCGTCGGCCAGGCGGTCATGTACGAGGAGGCCAACCGCAGCATCTTCGGACCCGTCTGCTTCAACTGCGCGGCGCCGGACGACGGCAACATGCGGCTGCTGAGCCAGGTGACCAGTGCCCGGCAGCGCGAAAAATGGCTGGCGCCCATGGTGGCCGGCAGGGCGCGCGGCGCCATCGCCATGACGGAGCCACATCCGGGCGGCGGGTCGGATCCGGGCATGATCCGGACGCGGGCGGAGAAGTCGGGAGACAGGTGGATCGTCAACGGCCACAAGTGGTTCATCACCGGCGCGGGCGTGGCGGATCATTTCCTGCTCATCGCCCGCACCTCGGACGAACCTCGCCGCGAACTGACGGCGTTCCTGTTCCACAAGGACAATCCCGGCCTCGAGATCGTACGCCGCATCCCGATCATGGGGCCGGAGGAGCATGGCGGCCATTGCGAGCTGAAGTTCCACGACATGGAAATCCCCGACGAGGACCGGCTGCTCGAAGCGGGGCGCGGCATGAAGGTGGCGCAGACCCGGCTTGGCCCGGCACGGCTCACCCATTGCATGCGCTGGCTGGGGCTCGCCAAGCGGTGCATGGAAATCGCCCAGGCCTATATCGGCGAGCGTGAGGGCTTCGGGGTTAAACTGGCCGACCGGGAATCCTTGCAACTGATGATGGGGGACGTGGCCAAGGACATCCACATCGGCCGGCTGCTGGTGATGAACGCCGCATGGAAGCTCGACCAGGGCGATTTCGCGCGCAAGGAGATCGCCATGGCGAAAGTCCATGTCGCCAGCCTGTTGCACAAGGCGGCAGATACGGGGATTCAACTGAACGGCGCGCGCGGCTACTCCAGGGATACGGTGCTGGAATGGATCTACCGCTATGCGCGCCAGGCGCGGCTGGTGGATGGCGCCGACGAGGTGCACAAGATGGTGCTCGCCAACGCTTACGCAGACGAGGGCTCCGACTTCTGGCGCTGGGGCGCCTGAAGCCGCGCCCGCTCCGCGATGACCGGCGTCCATACATTCGACCCCTCGAAAGCCGACGCACTGGAGACCTGGCTGGCCGCGCAACTGGGCGCGACGACGGTGCGCATCGAGAACGCATCGCTGCTGGCGGGTGGCGCCATCGGCGAGAACTGGGTTCTCGACGTCTCGGTCAATTGCGGCATCCTGGCAGGGGAGCATCGCTGGGCGCTGCGCACGGACGCGCGCAGGACTCTGGGCATCAGCCTCGGCCGGGAGCGTGAGTTCGCCTGCATGCGCCTGGCGCACGCGGCCGGCATATGCGTGCCCGAGCCGATAGCGGAATCGGGCGATGCGTCCCTCATCGGCGCGCCCTTCCTCATTTCCGCTTTCGCGCCTGGAGCGGCACAGGGCCGGCGGATTGTCCGCGATCCGCAGATCGGCACATTCGGCCCCGCGCTGGCGCGGAAACTCGGGCGGAACCTCGCCAGGCTCCACCGGATCGCGCCGCCCTCGCCCGCGCTCTCCTTCCTGCCGGTGCCGGAAGTGGCGCCGGCCAGGGAGCGGGTGGCGCTGCTGCGGCGGATGCTGGACACGCTTTCACGGCCGCGGCCGGTGCTGGAATACATCCTCTCCTGGCTCGACAGGAACGCGCCTGCGGTACAGGAGATGGTGCTTTGCCATGGCGACTACCGCACCGGAAACTACCTGGTGGACGCAGGAAGCCTTACGGGAATCCTCGACTGGGAGTTCGCTCATTGGGGCGACCGGCATGAGGACATCGGCTGGTTCTGCGCCCGTTGCTGGCGTTTCGGAGCCGACGGACGCGAGGCCGGCGGCATCGCCGACCGCGCGGATTTCTATAATGGTTACAATGAGGTGGCGGACCGGCCTGTGGAAGAGAGTCGGATTCCCTACTGGGAAGTGATGGCGGCTGCCCGCTGGGCGGCAATCGCGCTGCTGCAGGGGGAGCGGCACCGGCGCGGCGAGCCCTCGCTGGAGCTGCTGCTGACCGGCCTCATGGCGCCGGAAATGGAATACGATGCGCTCAAGGGGATAGAAGACCACCAGGGAGGATGAGGCATGTCCGGCGGACAGGAACTGGCGTCCGAGCTGCGTCGCATGGCGGACGTAGCGGACTCAGCCGGCGGAGGCAGCCGGTATGTGGAGGCGATGGCGGCCCGCGCGCGGGAGATCGCGGAACGCCTGGAGACCGCCGCCGATCCGGGCGCGGCGCTCCTCGACGCGCTTCGTCCCGCGGCCGCGAGGGATACCGTCGCCCTGGCCGCAAGCCTGCGCGACGGCACCGTGAACGAGGGCAACACGCCGGGGCTTCGCGAGGCCCTGACGGCAGCCCTCAGGGAGGAGTTGCTCTGCACCAACCCGGGCTTCCTCCAGAGGCGCGAAGGAAATTGCGAATGAGCCGGGCCGACGACCTGCCCCGGCGCCCGGCGAACTTCCGTCCGCTCACGCCCGTCAGCTACCTGGAGCGCGCCGCCGCCATGTGGCCGGAGCGCCGGGCCGTCATCGACGGAGACAGGACCTACAGCTATGGCGAATTTCTTGTCCGCTGCCGCAGACTCGCCAGCGCGCTCGCCTCGGCGGGTGTCGGCAGGGGCGACACGGTCGCGATCCTGGCGTCCAACTGTCCGCAGATGCTGGAAGCCCACTACGCGGTGCCCATGCTCGGCGCGGTGCTCAACCCGATCAACTTCCGTCTCGATCCCGGGGCCATCGCCTTCTGCCTGGAGCATGGGGAGGCGAAGGTCTTCCTCGCCGACCGGGGCTTCGCGGAAACCATCGCGCCGTCGCTGAAGCTGATACAGGCACCGCCGAAGGTGGTCGAGATTCCCGATCCGTCGCTTGACGACACGTCGCTGTTCGGAGCGCCCGGCTATGAACAGTTCATCGCGGGCGGCGACCCGGATTTCGATCCGCCGGGTCCGCTGGACGAATGGGACGCGATCTGCCTGCTCTATACCTCGGGCACGACGGGCAATCCCAAGGGCGCGCTCTACAGTCATCGCGGGGCCTATCTCGGCGCGCTCTCCAACGCCTTCGCCTTCGGGCTCACCCATGAGAGTGTCTACCTCTGGACATTGCCCATGTTCCACTGCTCCGGCTGGACCTACACCTGGGGCGTGACGGCGGCGGCGGGCACCCATGTCTGCCTGCGCAGGGTGGAGCCGCGCGCGGTCTTCGCGGCCATCGCGAAACATGGCGTGACCCATATGTGCGGCGCGCCCATCGTGCTCAACATGCTCGTTCATGCGCCGAAGGAGGATCGCCGCCCCCTGCCCGGCAAGGTCAAGGTGGCGACGGGCGGAGCCGCCCCGCCGTCCGCCGTCATCGCGCGCATGGAGGAGATGGGTTTCGAGGTGCTGCATCTCTACGGCGCGACCGAGACCTACGGCCCCTCGACCCTGTGCGCGCCGCTTCCGGAATGGACCGCTCTCGGCGAGCAGGAGCGGCACAGCCGCATGGCGCGGCAGGGCGTCCCCACCACGGTCATCGGCGAGATGATGATCGCCGATCCCGTGACGCTCGAGCCGTTGCCCAGGGACGGCGAGACCATCGGCGAGTTGATGGTGCGCGGCAACACGGTGATGAAGGGCTATCTGAAAAACCCGAAGGCAACCGGGGAAGCGCTGAGCGGCGACTGGTACCACTCGGGCGATCTCGGGGTGTGGCACGCGGACGGCTATATCGAGATCAAGGACCGCTCCAAGGACATCATCATCTCGGGCGGCGAGAACATCTCGTCGCTGGAAGTGGAGGAAGTCCTCTACCGCCATCCGGACATCATGGAAGCCGCTGTGGTGGCCAGGCCGGACAGCAAATGGGGCGAGACCCCTTGCGCTTTCGTCACGCCGAGGCCGGGTGCGGAAGGGCTGACGGCGGAAGCCGTCATCGCCTACTGCCGCGAGCACATGGCGGGCTTCAAGTGCCCCCGCCATGTGGTCTTCGGTCCCCTGCCCAAGACCTCCACGGGCAAGATCCAGAAATTCGTGCTGCGCGAACGGGCCCGCGAGGGCGCCGCCTGAACCCGGCTTGAACGGATTTTGATTGGGAGCGCGGGAGACGGGCGCGCAATATGCGGGCGGTTCCGGCACATCTGTCCGAACGCCCCCAGACCGCGACGGCTCATGAAGCAACTCCCCGAAACAATGGTGGTTGGCGGCCTTGTCGCCGGGTGGGCGCTTGCGGCCGGGGTCCTGCTGGCGGGCACCGCCGCCTTCACCACGGCGTCCCATGGCTTCGGCCATGACATCGCGGTCCGCGATATGCCGGTGACGGCGCTGTCGCTTTCGCTGGCCGCGGCGGGCGCGCTGTTCCTGCTCATCCTGCCCCTGCTGCGCCAATCGGCGGCCTTGCCCGCGCGAACCCGGTCCGCCCTGCTGGTGCTGATCGCAGCAGCCGGGCTTGCGGCCCGGCTGATGCTGCTGGCCAGCGAGCCCGTGCTGGAAGACGACTACCAGCGCTATCTCTGGGACGGCGGCGTCACCGCGTCTGGCCTGAACCCCTATGCGGCTTCCCCCGCCGCCGCGCTCGCCGCACTGCCGGAGACGGAGCTGGG